>DAIRSZ010000133.1:0-5572 GCA_036804165.1 Catalimonadaceae bacterium
TGATGAGCAACGCATTGCCCGCCATGCTGGAGCGCGAGCTGTAGGGCGAGTGGCCGCTGCCCGCATCGGTCGGGTTGAGCGGGAGCATCTGCCAGTAGCTTTGTCGAGCCCGGCCCAGGCTATCCACAAAAGCGCGGGCCGCCGGCCCCAGATCGCCTACGCCGTAGTCGGCGGGCAGGGCCGTGACGGGTAGCATCAGCCCCGCCTTGCGGTCACCCACGGGGCGGGCCAGGTACAGGATGGCCAGCGGCGCGTCGGCAAACAGCTCGCCGACGGCCAGGCTGCGGCCCGTGCGCGTGCCGCAGGTGCGGGTCAGGAGGTGGTGCCAACCGTCGGGTACTTCGGCGGGCAGTACCACGCGCGTGTCGCCCCAGTCGAGGCGGTCGAGGGGCTGCCCAGCGGCTTTGCTGAGCGTACCCGGATAGCGCGGCACCACCACCACCAGCCAGTCGGTGCCGTGGCGACGGGCAAAGGCCAGCACGTGTCGGCGGTACGCACCTGCCACGCGCAGAGGTAAATAGTCACCTTCGGCAAACAATTCGGGGTGTTCGCGCCGCAAGTGTAGCAGCGTGTAGGTAAGCCACTGTTTGATGCGCCCGTCGGCGCGGGTGCCCCAGAGGGCAGGCCAGCGGCTGGCGTCGTCCATCAGCAACATTTCTTCGAGTTGCTTGGCGGCGGCGGCGTAGTCCACGGGGCGGCGGTTGTCGGGATCTACAAAGCTCAGGTCCCAGCTTTCGCAGCCCTGGTAGATGTCGGGCACGCCCGGGCAGGTAGCCTTCAGCGTGAGTTGCGTCAGGCTGTTGACCATGCCCAGTTCGGCCACCCGCTGGTGCCATTCGCGGAAAAGTGGCGCGATGGGGTGCGTAGGGTCGAGCAGGCCGAAGGCAAATTGCTGCGCGGCCGCTTCGTAGGCTTGGTCGGGCTGGTTCCAGTCGGAGCGGCGCTTGCCTTCGCGGAGGGCCTTGCTGAGGTAGGCACCGAGTCGTTGGCGGTAGTCAGCTTCGGCCGGGCTACCTGCTTCGGTGCCCGGTGTGCCGGGCATGGGGTAGCTGCCCAGCACAGTCTGAAAAATAAAATAGGCGTCGCGGTCGTCGGGCATGCTGTCGGTACGCAGGTCTTGCGTCAGCGACAGCCATTCGGGCACGGCCCGCCACCAGTCGCCGCCCAGGTCGGCCAGCACTTGCAGCCGGGTGCGGACATCCTCGCCCCGCTTGGTGTCGTGCGTGGCCGTGGCGTTGAGCGCGTGCGGCGTAGTTTGCAGGCGGGCTTGCATCTGGGCGTGAAAATCTTTGGCATCCAGCCCAAAATGCGTCAGCGAGCTGCCCACTTCGTTGTGTACCAGCAGTCGGTGGTAGGTGTACATGAGCGTATCTTCGACGCCCTTGGCCATCACCGGGCCAGAAAACTGCATCAGCCGCTGATAGAAACGCAGGGCACGTTCGCGATATTTCAGGTCGGCCGTCTGGGGCCGTAAGCAGAGTACGTCGCGCAGCAGATGGGCGGCCGGGGCCAAGTCGGGATCATCGGCCGCGACGGCCTCGCATACGTCGTCTACCGCTTGCTGCTCGTTCGTTGGCAAGGGCATGGTGCGGCCGTAGAACCGATAGACGGGCATCCGTACCAAAAAATCGCCAATGGCCAAGCGGAGGCTATCGGCTGGTAGGGCGGCCAGGTCGTTTTCGTTGACTAAAGCCAACTCCTGAAACAGGCGGTAGAGATTTTGCCACTCCCCTCCCATCTGCTCACTGAGGATAAAGGCTTTCTTTTCCCGCATCTGGGTCTCGACAGACACTTTATCGCCCGTCAGGCGGGCGTAGCGCTGCGCAAAGCGGGCTTGGTGGCGGTCGCGGGTCAGCAGGTTATTGACCAGCGCCAGAAAGCCGTAGCCCGTTTCGCCCTGCACGGGCCACTGGGCAGGGAGTGCTTCGCCGTACTCCAGGATCTTTTCTACCATCAAATAGGCATCGGGCCCGGCCAACTGCCGGAGGCGCTCCAGATAGGTGGTCGGATCGGCCAGTCCGTCCACGTGATCCACGCGCAATCCCTGCAAAATGCCCGCCTTGAGCCATTCGGCAATCCGTTGGTGGTACGCTTCGAATACTTTCTCGTCTTCGGTACGCAGGCAAATCAGCCCATTGATCGTGAAGAACCGCCGGAAATTGATGCGCTGATCCGTCTCTTGCCAGTGGCACAGGGCGTAGTGCTGGGCATCGAGCAGGGCGCGCAGTTGGGCCGGATTGTCGCTGGCCTGCCGCAGGTTTTCTTCGACAAAGGCCGTCGTGGGTGCGTGGGCCAGGCGCTCGGCCAGGCGCCCTTGCCAGGCGTCCCAGGCAGTGGCGTAGTCGGCGGCCGGATCGCGGTCGGCCCACTCGGCAAGCAGATCGGCCAGGTCGGCGGGCGGCTCGGGCTGATCGCCGCGCAGCAACGCTTCGTAGCTCTCGGGGCGCAACGGATAGAAGCTTTCGAAGTAGCGCACGCCCAGCCGACCTTCGTGCAGCCCCAGCCGGAGCTCGCCCCGCGACAGCACCGCCGCCAGCGTATCCCCCAGAAAAGGCACCATCAAACGGCCATTGTACACTGGGCTTTGTCGGTCAATGTCAAAATGGTCGGCGTAGGCCGAATAGCTTCCCTTCTCGAGCACGTCCATCAGCCACGTATTCTGCGGATGAAACGCCAGGTGGTTGGGTACGATGTCCTGAATCCAGCCGATGCCTGCGCGGCGCAACTTGCGACTCAACGACTTGAGTTGGCGCTCGGTGCCAATTTCCGGATTGAGTTGCTGAGGATCAACCCCGTCGTAGCCGTGCGCACTGCCGGGCGTGGCCTTCAGGATGGGCGAGGCGTAGAGGGCTCCGACACCGAGTTTTTGCAGATAGGGCAGTACGCGGCCCAGCTCACGAAACGTAAAGTCTTGATGAAGTTGAATCCGGTACGTGGACGTCGGTCGGTAGGCAGTAGATAATGTGGGCATAAGGGTCAGGCGTGCGTAAGGTAAATTCTAAATCCGTGGGCGGGCATCGCGACGGTTTCTCCGGCAGCCACGGGCGGCAGGGGCTCTTCGTCGGGCCCGCCCCAGCGGCGGTCGGCCGCATTAAGGGCGCAGTGCCAGGTAAGGGACTTGCCGGGCAACACCGTGGCTGTTTGTTCCCCAAAGTTGAGCAAGACCACCACGCGCGAAGCCTTGTCGGCCCCACGTGTAAGCACCAGCAGGTCGCCGTGCTGGGTCACTTCGGTGTGCGTCCGGTCGGGCTGCCGCAGAGCGGGCAATTCTCGGCGCAGTTGGAGCAGCCGCTGGTAGTAGGCAAACGTGCGGGCCTGGGCGGGCTGGGTGCGCCAGTTCCAGGACAGCTTCGAGGCTTCGAAAGTGCTTTCGACCTGCGGATCGGGCGCCTCGCCTTCGGCATGAAAGGCCGCAAATTCGGCCTTGCGCCCTTTGCGCACGGCTTCGATCAGCGCGGCGTCGCCGTGGCTGACAAAATACAGGAACGGATTCGTCTCGCCCCACTCCTCCCCCATGAACAGCATCGGCAAATAGGGCGCCACCAGCGTGGCCCCGGCCAGCAGCCTTTGCACGTCGGGGCCCACCAGTTGGCTGGTGCGCTCGCCGCGCATGCGGTTGCCTACCTGGTCGTGGTTCTGAGAGAACACCACAAACTGCTCGCCGGGGCGTCCGGTGGCTTTACTGCCAAACAGGCGCTGGCGATGGGCTGAATATTGGCCGTCGAAGACGTAGGCATCGCGGTAGGCTTTGGCCAGGTGCGCCACACCCGCAAAATCGCTGTAGTAGCCCGTGGGCGGCTCGCCCGTTGCCACGCGCAAGGCATGGTGAAACTCGTCTATCCACTGGGCGTCCATGCCAAAGCCGCCTTCTGCCAAAGGTTTGAGGAAGCGCACGTTGTTCAGGTCCGACTCCACGATCAGGTAGTGCGTACGACCCGTATCGGCCATGAGTGCATCCACCTGCAAGCGCAGGTCACGCAAGAGGTGGCTAGGGCTGAAGTCCTTGATGGCGTGCACGGCGTCCAGGCGCAGGGCATCCACGCCAAAGTCGCGGAACCACATCAGCGCATTTTCAATAAAAAAATGGCGCACCCCGTCGCACCAGGCGTCGTCGAAGTTGAGGGCGGCCCCCCAGGGCGTGCGGTATTTGTCGGTGAAATACGGCCCGAAGGCCCCCAGGTAGTTGCCTTCTGGCCCCAGGTGGTTGTACACCACGTCGAGCACCACGGCGATGCCCGCCCGGTGGCAGGCTTCCACCAGTTGGCGCAACCCCTCAGCCCCGCCGTAGCTGTGCTGCACAGCGAAGGGAAACACGCCGTCGTAGCCCCAGTTGCGCGTACCCGGAAACTGGGCCACGGGCATGATTTCGATGGCATTGACCCCCAGCGCCCGCAGGTGATCGAGCCGGGCGGCCACACCCGCAAAGGTGCCTTCGGGCGAAAAGGTGCCCACGTGCAGTTCGTAGAGCAGGTAGTCGGCCAAGGGCGGATTTTGCCATTTTTTCTGCGGGGTCAGCCCGCGCAGATCCAACGCTTCGGAAGAGCCGTGTACGCCTTCGGGCTGGGACAGCGAAGCCGGATCGGGCAGCGGGTCGGCGCTGTCGAGGGCAAAGCGGTAGCGGTCGCCGGGTCGGAGGGCGTCGGTGGTCAGGTGCCAATAGCCCAATTCGCCCTGGGTCAGGGGCAGGCGATTGCCCGTCGTAGGCACCAGCCAGGCTTGCTGGGCCTGCGGCGCCCAGAGGCACGCTTGGGCCAGCCCTTGATCGTCGAAGTTGACGCCCACGCGGCGTTGGTGCAGTGGAAAGTCTTCCATAAAAACAGGATGCCGTAAAAAAATTGCGCTAGGGAGTAGATTTTTCTACTCCCTAGCGCATACGGCAAACGACGGCTTTTGGCTGCAAAGCCCCGCCTGGGTGGGCTTGTTCGCTACTTTTTCTTGTCGAGGTCGGCCAGGTTGCTTTTGGCCAAGCTAAAATTGGGAGCCAGTTCGAGCGCCTTGCGGAAACTTTTGCGGGCCTGGTCTTTGTCGCCCTGGTCGCTGGCCAAGATACCTTGCAGGTTCAGCACGGCCGCCCGTAGGGGCACTTCCTCCTGGGTGTTGTTGGGCCCGGCCAGCGGAATGGTTTCCTTGTCAATATCCTCATGGGCCAGCAGCAACTCTACCGACACTTCGCAGGGTTTGGGTTTTTTGAGTTGATACTGCATAAAGGCCACCTCGTAGAGATGGAAGACGTTTTCGGTCTGCATGTACAGCTTCTCGTAGGTGAGCAACGCCTCGTTGAGCAAGCCGATGTTTTTCTCGGACATGCCCTTGACGAGCAGGATGTTCAGGTCGTTGGGCTTGAACTTGACAATGTCGCGGCTCACGAGCACGCAGGCGGCGTATTCTCCCAGGTCAAAGTAGATCAGGGCCAGCGAGTCGAGCAGGTTGGTGTTCTCGGGATAGCGGGCGATCATCTCGTAGAGGGCTTGTTTGGCCACTACGCCGTCGCTGTAGCGTACGGCCAGCGTGAAGACGCGCCGTTGGGTTTCGAGCGGATCTTCGGCAACGGGCGGCGCAACGGCGGCCATCC
>DAIRSZ010000134.1:0-5535 GCA_036804165.1 Catalimonadaceae bacterium
CCGGCGCACCACCAGGTGCTCTCGCGCCAGCAAGGCCTGGCCAACGACAGCCTTCCCTTCGACGCCGCCCTCCAACCGTTCTACCACGGGGTGGCCTCGGGCGATCCGCTTACCGACGGCGTGATCCTCTGGACGCGCGTCACGCCCGAAGATGGCGACCCGGCCGAAATTGCCGTCAACTGGTTTGTGGCCACCGAAGTGGCCTTGACCAACATCGTCGCCCAGGGTCAGGCCACCACCAGTGCCGCCCGCGACTACACCGTCAAGGTGGACGTGACGGGCCTGCAGCCGGGCACTACGTACTACTACTACTTCTCGGCCCTGGGGGCCAACTCGATCATGGGCAAAACCAAAACCCTGCCCGTGGGCGATCCCGACCACCTCAAGTTTGCCGTGGTGTCGTGCAGCAACTACGAGGCGGGCTACTACAACGCCTATGGCCGCATCGCCGACCGCACCGACCTGGACGCCGTCATTCACCTGGGCGACTACATCTACGAGTACGGCCGGGGCACCTACGGCGACTCGCTGCTGGAAGCCACGCGGGGCCACGTGCCCGAAACCGAAATCCTGACCCTGGCCGACTACCGCACGCGCTATTCGCTCTACCGCCTCGACCCTGACTTGCGCCGGGCGCATCAACAGCACCCTTTCCTGACGATCTGGGACGACCACGAATCGGCCAACGACGCTTACGTGGACGGGGCGCAGAACCACAATGAGGGTGAAGGCGACTGGGAAGTGCGCAAGGCCATCTCTAAGCAAGTATATGGTGAGTGGATGCCCATCCGCGGCAATGCCGACACCATCTACCGCGACCTGCGCTACGGCAATCTGGTGGATTTGATCATGCTCGACACGCGCCTGGAAGGCCGCGACCAGCAGCTTACGTCGGTGACCGACTCCAACCTTTATAACCCCGACCGCACCATGCTAGGGGCTACGCAGAAGGCCTGGTTTTTTGACAAGCTCGAAAACGCCACGGCCCGCTGGAAAGTGGTGGCCAATCAGGTGATTTTCTCGGAGTTCAACGTGGGCTGGGCCGCCCTGGCCGATACGAGCCTGGGCACGCCCGAACAGCTCGAAAGCATCTTTCTCGACATCTGGGACGGCTACCCGGCCGAGCGCGACTCGATCATCCGGTTCATTGACCAAAAAGAACTGGACAATGTGGTGATCCTGACGGGCGACTTCCACTCTTCGTTCGCCTACGACGTGGCCCTGCGGCCATCCGTATCGAGTCCCGGCGGCCCGGCCTACAACCCGGCCACGGGTGCTGGCTCGGTGGCTGTCGAGTTTGCTACGCCCAGCATCACGTCGGCCAACTTCGACGAAAACACCAACCTGCAATTTGCTTTGTTGCTCCAAAACCAGATCAACCAGCCTTTGCCCGTGCCGCCGCCGTTCAACTTCAATCCCAATCCGCACATGAAGCTGGTCAACCTCATTGACCACGGCTACTTCATCCTCGACATCAAGCCCGACAGCGCGCAGGCCAACTGGTTTTTTGCCGATTCTATCCGCGTGCCTTCCACGACCGAGACCTTCGCGGGTGCCCGCCACACGCGCCACACCGAAAACCGCCTGCTGACCTCGTCGGCGCCCAGCGCCCCCAAAGCCGTGCAGGACGTGCCCGCTCCGGCGGGGGTAGTCACCAGCCTGCGCCGGGCCGAGCCTACGCCGGGCCAGTTGGCCGTCATGAGTGTCTATCCTAACCCAGCCGACCGCTTTTGCCTGGTGCAGTACGCCGTGGCGCAATCGCAAACGGTGCGGGCCTACCTGACTGACACCCAGGGCCGCCGCGTGCGGGCTTTGCTCGACGCGCCCCACGCAGCCAAGGTGCATACGCTGAGCATCCGCACCGACGACCTGGCCAGCGGCACGTACTTGCTCCACCTGGTGGGCGACCGTGGCCAGCAGGTGCGCAAGGTGATTGTGCAGCATTAAGCCGGATACACCCGCTACCTGACAAAAAACCTCCGGGAGGCGCCTCGTGCTGCTTTCGGAGGTTTTTACTTTATATTTGTTTGTCCGCATTTTGTTTCGGACGAACCTATCGGGAAGGATATGCCTTCTCAATCCAAACAATTTATCCTATTGAATGTCCTTTGACTCTTTAGACTTGATCGAGCCCCTACGCAAAGCGCTCGACACGGAAGGCTACACAACCCCTACGCCGATCCAAGCCCAGTCTATCCCCATCATTTTGCGTGAAAAAGATTTGCTCGGCTGTGCCCAGACCGGCACGGGTAAAACGGCGGCCTTCGCCATTCCTATCCTTCAACTTTTACACATTGAAAAGGCGGCGCGTTCGGGCAAGGCGGCGGGTCCCATCCGGGCCCTGATTCTGACCCCCACGCGCGAGTTGGCCATCCAGATTGACGAAAGCCTGGCTGCCTACGGGCGCCACACCTCGGTACGCCACGGCGTGATATTCGGCGGGGTGGGCCAAAAACCCCAGACCGACATGCTCCGCAAGGGCCTCGACGTGCTCACCGCTACGCCGGGCCGCTTGCTCGACCTCATCAACCAGGGCTTTGTGGACTTGCAGCACATCCGCCTGTTTGTGCTCGACGAGGCCGACCGCATGCTCGACATGGGCTTTATCCACGACGTCAAGAAGGTCATCGCCCGCCTGCCCGCCCAGCGGCAGTCGCTCTTTTTCTCGGCCACCATGCCGCCCGAGATCGTCAAGCTGTCAGCCACCATCTTGCGCGATCCCCAGCGGGTGTCCGTTACGCCCGAGGCCACCACGGCCGAAACGGTGGATCAGCGGGTCTATTTTGTGGACAAGTCCGACAAAAAGCGGCTATTGGTACACCTGCTGCAAAACCCCGAGATCGAAACGGCGCTGGTCTTTACGCGCACCAAGCACGGGGCCAACCGGGTGGTGAAAGAACTGGCCCAGTCGCAAATTACGGCCGAGGCCATCCACGGCAACAAATCACAGAGCGCCCGCCAGCAGGCCCTGAGCAATTTCAAGGCCCGCAAAACCCGCGTACTGGTGGCCACTGACATTGCCGCCCGGGGCATTGACGTGGACTTGCTCTCGCACGTGATCAACTACGAACTGCCCAACGTGCCCGAAACGTACGTACACCGCATTGGCCGTACGGGCCGCGCCGGGGCCGATGGTATCGCCTTCTCGTTTTGTGAGGGGGAAGAAAAGCCGTATCTGCGCGATATCCAGAAGCTCATCGGCCTGCAAATTCCCGTCATTCAGGACCACCCCTACCCGGCTGGCCGCAAGCTGTCACCCGAAGAAGAGGCCGAGGAAGCCGCCCGGCGGGCAGCAGGCGAAGCCCGGCAGACGGCCAGCGAAGGCCGCTCCGGATCTCGCCATTCGGGCCGCTCGGGCGCACCGCGTGCGGGCGGTTCGCGCTCGGGAGGTTCGCGTGCGGACAATCCTCGCTCGGAAGAAAAACGATCCGGCCAGAAACGCAAATCGGGCAGTAGCGATGGCAGAAATCGCCCCGCCGACGGCCAGCGCAACGCCCCTCGAAACGAACAATCGGCCCGGCCCCCGCGCGAAAATGAAAATGGAGATGCGGATCGCCGCAATCCGCAGGCCCGTACCCGGCCCCACGCCGATGCGTCGGGCCGCGCCGAAACGGCCAACCAAGACGGAAGGTCCGCGCGCCCGCGCCGTGAAAATGCCGCTGCCCGCACCGACGCGCCCGTGAGCCGTGCCGAGCGCGAAGCCTCGGAACAGGAAAAAGAAGGCAAACGCCGCACCTGGCTCGACTTTCTGCGGGGGAAATAGCCCCTATTTTCACCCAATCTTAAAAAACCGATGACGGCTACGTCGTCGGTTTTTTTTTGCGCCTAGTGGTTTGGGGTTCGGCAATTTTGGGCGCAACGGTTTTAGGCACAGCGATTTTGCGCGCAGCGGCCCCGGGCCAGGCCAGGGCCACCGCAGTGGCCCGTTGGGCGGTGGGCTCGTAGCCTTCGACGTACTGCCGTAGTTGTTGCAAATCGGCCGTCAATTCGAAGGCTTCGTCGGGATGCATCTTGGCTACGCCCTGCAAAATGCGGGCGCATTTGGCACAGACAAATTCCGCGAAGGTATCGGCCCGTCGCGGCTGGCGGCGCAGCATGGCTTCGTAGCCCGCAAAGTAGTGGTTGAGCAGGGCGAGCAACAACTGGGTTTCGCCAAATTTGTCTTTGGTGATTTTGACGTGCCGGCCGATGTCGCCGCTCCAGGCGCGCATGTCCATCATGATCAGCCCGGGCGTGCCGCCGCCGTAGATGGGCTGCGCCCGGATGCTGTCGAGCAGTTCGCGGCGGCGGTCGGCCGTGTCTTGCTGATCGCCCAGCAACTTATGTTCGAGTTGCCGGACCAGCATTTCTTTCTGGCGCAACAGGCGCAACAGCAATTTATCTTTTTCGGAAGTTGGCATATTTAAAATTGCCTTTTCCAACTCAGAATCAATTTTTATGGCCATAACAGCATTTTAACAAAAGTATTTATGATAAATAAAATTTCTTTTGGCTACAATAGCAATGTGCATACAAATCCTTACACGTGAAATATAAATTTGAATAATGATGATAAGGCCTTATATTTCTTCGCATTTTATTTTCAATACCTGATCTAACGTATTTGTATGCGCACAAACTTCTACGCTCCATTTTTTTCCGTCTTGCGTACGGCCTGGCTGACTGGCCTATTGCTGATTATCGCATTGAACGGACAAGCCCAAACCGTGCTGGTGGATTCGGTCGGCGCGGGGGGCTTCGCACTGGGCACCACCTTCGAAGCCAACGGCTGGACGGTGCTCAACGGCACGCAAGTGAACCAGTGGCACTTGGGTACCGTGGCCGCCGTGAGTGGCAACGGTGCCTACATTTCCAACGACGCGGGCGTTACCAACACGTACGACATCAATACGAGTGCTAACGTGCACCTCTACCGGGATATCGTCTTTCCGGCTGGGCAAACGGACATTAAGATCACCTTTACCTGGAAGGGCATCGGCGAAGGGCCTACCTTCGACTGGGACAATATGAAGGTGTTTTTGCTGCCGACCACGTTTGCCGTGACTGCGGGTACCAAACTGACCGATACCCAATTTCGCATCGGGCAGCAGTGGTATAACCTGCAGGCCGATTACATCACGACGACTATCGCCCTAACCCCGGCCCAGGCGAGTGCCGTGGCGGGCAATACGCGCCGCCTGCTCTTTACCTGGACCAACGACGGCTCAGTGGGCGTGCAGCCGCCCATCTCGATTGACAACATCCACGTGGTGGCCCAAGACCCGCCCGCCACGCCCGACGTGCGGGTGAGTGCTCTGCTGGCGCCGCTGCAACCGTGCGCTGGGCCTAACGAACTGGTGGTCGAGATCGAGAATGTGGGCTTTGTGGTAGCCGACAGTTTTGACGTGAGTGCCCAGCTCACCGGGCCCGAAACGGCCAGCCTGACCGCTCTTTACACCGGGCCTCTCGGCCCCGGCCAAAAAGATACGCTGACGCTCGGTGCCTACACGCTTTCGCAAACGGGCGACTATACCCTCGACCTGTTTACGGCCCTGG
>DAIRSZ010000135.1:0-5480 GCA_036804165.1 Catalimonadaceae bacterium
GGGCCACGTGGTGCTCGTAGCGATAGAGCACGTCCGAGAGGTCGTAGCCCCGCTCTTCGCGGTCGCGGACGATGCGACGACTGAGCTTGATGTGCTCGCCCGCGTCAATGAAAAGGCGCAAGTCGAGCAACTGCGCAATTTCGGGATAGTACAACACAAACAAGCCCTCGACGAGCACCACGGGCGTAGGATCGAAGCGCAACGTCTGGGGCACTACCTGCGGATTGTTGAAGGTATATTCGGTTTTCAGGACTGATTGACCGGCCCGCAAGGCGCGCAGGTCGCGCACGTAGAGGGCAGCGTTGATAGACGCTGGCGTGTCGAAATTGGCAATGCCGTTGGCATCGCGGGGTTGTTCTTCGCGGGGGCGGTAGTAATGATCTTGCGAGACGAGGCACACCTCGCCGGGCGCAAAGGCGTCGAGGAGTCGGCGCAGGAAGAGTGTTTTGCCCGAGGCACTGCCTCCGGTCAGGCCCACAAAAAAAGGAGTCATGCGCAATGAAGTCAGTTCTTCGGCCCGGCGGGACGACGATCGTTTTTTCCCGAAGGGAAGATGGACAAAAGTAAGAAACTTCTCGGGCACCTCACCCTACGCCAAGGGCGGGCGCAGTGAGTCAGGACAACTGGCGCAGGAATGCCACCAGCGCGGCCACGGCTTTGCCCCGGTGGCTGATGGCGTTCTTGTTGGCCTGGCTCATTTCGGCAAAAGTCTGGGTGTGGCCTTCGGGCACGAACACCGGGTCGTAGCCAAAGCCCGCCGTACCTTGCTCGCGGTGCAGAATCGTTCCTTGCACCTGGCCTTCGAAGTAGTAGTAGGCATCGGCCCAGATCAGGACGATGACCGTACGAAACTGGGCTTTGCGGAGCGTGGTAGCCGCCATGCGCTCTAACAACAAAGCTACGTTGGCCGCGTCGGTGGCCCCTTCGCCCGCAAAGCGGGCCGAATAGACGCCGGGTGCGCCCTGAAGGGCGGCCACCTCCAACCCCGTGTCGTCGGCAAAGCAGGGCACGCCGTAGTGTTGCCAGACAAAATCGGCTTTCTGGCGGGCATTGGCTTCGAGCGTATCGCCCGTTTCGGGCAATGACTCCTGGCAACCGATGTCGTCGAGACTCAGCAGCCGAATGTCCGGCCCGAGCAACGCCTGTACTTCCTTTACTTTGTGCGCATTGCGCGTAGCAAAGCATATTTCCATACGCACTGATCGGATGAGTGCCCGCGCCCGCCAGGACGCCTTGGGCGTTCGAACGGGCAGACAAGCACGGCTTTAGTGTGGGTTCAGGGCAAGCGATCAAGTGACTACAAACCTAAAAATATCTGGTGAAGGTACCACACCACCCAAGGCATTTTAGCACCTAACAACTACCGGGCTGGCCTGCTCGTACATTTCATTCGATACGCATTATTTTACACATACCTCATCGTCCTGACGCACACCATGAAAGCTTTCTGGAAAGACACCCTCATCGCCGAGAGCCACGACACCGTTGTGGTGGAAGGCAACCACTATTTCCCCGCCGACGCCCTCAAACGCGAATTTTTTAAGGACAACGCCCAAACTTCGACTTGCCCCTGGAAGGGCACAGCTTCGTATTACGACATCGAAGTGGACGGCCAGACCAATGCGGGCGCAGCCTGGTACTACCCACAGCCCAAAGAAGCCGCTGCCCAGATCAAAAACCGTGTGGCCTTCTGGAAGGGCGTCCACATCACCGAATAGATGACCGACACTACTTACCAGAACCTGATCGTCGGGGCGGGTCAGGGAGGGCATGCCTTAGCCAAAAAACTGGCCCAGAACGGCCAGCCCACGGCCCTCGTCGAACGTCGCTACACGGGGGGCACTTGCATCAACTACGGCTGCGTGCCCACCAAAACCCTGCTGGCCTCGGCCCACGCGGCCCACGCGGCCCGGTCTTCGGCGCACCTGGGCGTCTATGCCGACCACGTCCGCGTGGCTTTCGCCGAGGTGATGGCCCGCAAAGACGACATTGTGGCCCAGGCACGTAGCGCCGCCGAAAAGAGTTTGCTCGACCAGGAAAACCTCGACCTGATCTACGGCCACGCCACCTTTGCCGACAACCACACCCTGCACGTGGCCCTGCGCGAAGGTGGCACGCGCACGCTGCGGGCCGAGCGCATATTCGTGAACGTGGGCACCCGGCCTACGCAGCCGCCCATCGAGGGGCTGGACAGCATCTCGTGGCTCGATTCTACGTCGGCGATGCAACTGCCCGCCTTGCCCACGCACCTGCTGATCGTAGGGGGGGGCTACATCGGCGTGGAGTTTGGACAGATGTTTCGCCGCTTTGGCAGTCAGGTCACCATTTTTGAGTCGGGCACGCAATTGTTGGAAGGCGAAGACCCCGAAGCCGTAGCGGCCCTCACCGACGCCCTCCGGCAAGACGGCCTCCACCTGTACCTGAAGGCCCGGGCCAAGCGCGTAGAACCTCTTCAGGACGGGGGCGTGCGCCTGCACGCCCAGGTTGATCAGCACCTGCAGGCCTTCGAAGGGTCGCACCTGTTGTTGGCCGTGGGCCGTACGTCCAACGCCGACGGCTTGCGCCTGGAAAACACCGGCATCCGCACCGACGAGGCGGGTTTCATTGAAGTCAACGACCAACTCGAAACCAGTGTGTCAGGTGTTTATGCCCTTGGCGACGTGAAGGGCGGCCCGGCCTTTACGCACCTGGCCTACGACGACCAGCGCGTGCTGGCCGACAACCTGCTGGGCGGGCAGCAGCGTGCCTATCACGATCGGCTGGTGCCCTACACCATTTTTACGGAGCCGCAATTAGGGCAGGTCGGGATGCGCGAAGAAGCATTGCGCCAGCAAAAACGTCCCTACAAAGTAGCCCGCCTGCCGCTCAAAAACGTATCGCGGGCCATTTCGCTGGGCAAAACCGCAGGGCTGATGAAAGTGGTGATAGACGCCAAAACGGACCAGTTGCTGGGGGCCACCATTGTGGCTGCCGACGGCGGCGAGTTGATGACGCTCTTGCAAGTGGCCATGATGGGCCAACTTACCTACCAGCAATTGCGCGACCAGGCCTTTGCGCACCCCACGCTGGCCGAATCGGTCAACAACCTTTTTGCCAAGGTAGAAACGCCTTCGCTCTCTCAGACATGAAACGCTACCGCCTGCCCGAGCTAGAAGACCAGCCTTGGTTTCCGGATGTCATCCGGCGGGGCATGACCGACTACCTGCGATTTGTGATGGCTCGTTTGCCCCTCTACGACGCGGCCGTGCCCGTGCTGGTCAATGTGTTGCGCCGTACGGGGCTTCGCCAATTGATAGATCTCGGTTCGGGGGCGGGCGGATACGTACCTTTGCTGCAACCCAAGCTCAGTGCGTCGCTGGGCGAACCCGTGCGGGTGGTGCTGACGGATAAATATCCGCACGTGGCCGCCTATCGGCAATTGCGGGCCGCCTCGGGAGGGCAGATAGACTTTGTGGCCGACAGTGTGGACGCCACCCGGCCCCTGCCCAACCTGCCCGGGGTGCGCACCTTGTTTACGGCCTTTCACCACTTCGACCCGCCCCAGGCGCGGGCCATCCTGGCCGACGCCGCGCGGCAGCGGGTGCCCATCGCCGTGTTTGAGGGGGCTGCCAAACATCCGCTCGAATTGGTACTCGTGCTGCTGGCTACTTTTCCGCTCAATTGGCTCAGCGTACTGGCCGCCCGGCCCCGTAGCTGGCCGCGTATTTTTTTCACTTTTATAGTGCCCCTCGTGCCGCTGGCTGCCCTCTGGGACGGGTTGGCCTCTATCCTGAGGCTCTATTCGCCCGCCCAATTGCAGCGGCTTTGTGCCGACCTGGCCACGCCCGACTACACCTTCCGGACGGGCTATTTGCGACACCGCACGGGGGCGCGCCTGATCTACCTGGTGGGGCAACCCACCGGAGAGGGGGGCAACTAACTTTTTTGTCAACCTTCGGTTCTTCCGTGGGTTCTATCGTTATGCAACAGGTCGTTACCATTCACTTTTTTCGCTTTCGTGCGTCGGTCCAAAAATGGTGGGCCTTGCGGATGATGCAAGCCGCTCACGCCACCTTGCAAGACACCCCCGGGCTGGAGTTTTACCGCCTGATGGGCACGGGCAGCGGCGACGGCTTTGGTTGGCGTCCTGACCTGGAAACGTATGCCCTGCTGGGCGTCTGGACAAAAAAGGCCGATGCGCAAACGTTCACCACTTCTCACCCTACTTTTTGGGATTTTTATAACCGTACCGACGAACACCTTGGCTTCTGGCTATCGCCCTTGCGTTCGCACGGCGCCTGGTCGGGGCGGCAGCCTTTCCGCTGTCAGACCGCAGACGAGGCCCTGCCTTTGGCCGTCCTGACGCGCGCCTCGATCCGGTGGCAGCAGCTGCCAAGCTTCTGGCGGCACGTACCCCGTGTAAGTCGCCGCATTTTCGACGGCGAAGGCCCCCTATTTTCGAAGGGCGTGGGCGAATGGCCGCTGGTGCAGCAGGCCACTTTCAGCCTCTGGCCCGACGCCGAGGCCATGAAACAGCACATCTACCGCAACCCGGCCCACCGCGAAGTGATGCGCCTGGCGCGCGAAAAGCATTGGTATCGCGAAGAAATGTTTACCCGCTTTCGGGTTTTGCAACTCGAAGGCCACGGGTCGCAATTCGACACCTTGCGCAGCTACTTGGCCTCGGCCACCACTGTCTGAAGGCCCAGTGGCAAGAGCTTTTGCAGGCCAAAGAGCGGATAGGTAAGCAACTTTTGCCCCACCAGCCCCGCAAAGTGCGGCGTCATGGGGCCAGCCCAGTTGGTTCGGCGCTTTTCCATTTGTCCCATCCACCAGAGCGTGAAGGCATCGAGGGTGCCGTAGCGGTAGCGGGTCAAGATTCGATAGCCGGCCCGGTCGAGCAGCCGCCGAAAGCCCTCGCCCGAGTAGAGCACCGTGTGGCGGGGTGCGTGCCAGCCTTCCCAGTGCGCCCCCTGCCAGCGGGCCGTGAGCGATTGCCCGTCGGGCACCTCGATGATGAGCCGACCGCCCGACCGCAGGCAATCGCGCAAGGTGCGCAGCGTGGCGAGCGGGTCGTAGTCGTGCTCCAGGTAGTGCCACATCGTCACGAGGTCGTAGGTGGGTTCGGGGCACAGCCCGTTCACTTCGCCCACGTGCAGCGTCAGGCCGGGCCAACTTTCTGCTTGCCACCCGGTGGCCACAAAGTCTAGCCCCGTCAGGTGCCAGTCGGTTTGCTGGCGCAATAGGGCCAGAAAGGTGGGCCGCCCGCAGCCCACGTCGAGCAGCGCCACCGGGCCGCGAGCCGGGGCAAAGCGGCGCACGGTGTGAAGACGGTTGCGATCGAGCCGTTGCTGGTCACGCCGTACGAAGGCGCCAAAACGACCCCATGCGTGTTCGCCTCGGTAGGGCAGGTAGGTGGGCGGGTAATAGGCCGCCAACGCCTGCGGCGGCAGGCGCGGACTGAGAAACACGGTGGTGCAGGCGGCGCAGCGGCGGAACGA
>DAIRSZ010000136.1:0-5455 GCA_036804165.1 Catalimonadaceae bacterium
GCGCGGGCGGATGGGTATTTGGGCAGATGGCGCGCGCACTGGCACAAGGAAAACATATAGCAAACGTCCACACTGTGCGAGCTACCGAAAACCCGAAGCACGCGAGCGGTTTAGTAAGAGGTTTTTAGGCTATAAATTGGTCTAAGAAGCGAGCCAATATTTTGCTTATTTTGAGCAGATTTCCGGCCCGGCCACACGAACACCAAACATTACTGCACCACTGCGGGCCGACCACCAACATTTTATGAAGAAGACTTTTTCACTGCTCCTGCTCATCGGACTGAGTGGAGCCGTGCCCGGATGGGCGGCCATCGAACGGGCAAGATTTCAGGCGGGCGAACGCACCCTGGTTGTGGAAGTATGGGCCGATGACTTGCTCCACGTCGGGTATTACGAAGGAGAAGCCCCGGCGGGCGCGTTGCCCGTCACGGAGATGATTGCCCGCACCGACTACGACGGCCCTACCGAATACACCGTTACTAACCGCCGCCTCGAAACGCGCGACCTCTTCATAGAAGTTGACCCGCGCACGCTGGCTTTCACCCTGCACGAACGCCGACCTGGCAACCGACGGCTCACGCAAATTGCGCCTTACAGCGTTGGCGATACCTTGCGGGGCTTGCGGGCCAGTCGGCCGACTGACTTTCGGGCCTACGGATTAGGGCAGCAATTTGACAACCCAGGCAGCGTGCGCTCCGACTACGCCGGGCGCGTCCGCGAGGGCGGCGAATTTGGTAACGAAATGATTGGCTTTAACTACGGCGCCAATGGCAATACCCAAATCCCGATCTTTTATGCCCTCCAAGAAGGAGGAAGAGCCAACTACGCCGTCTTTTTCGACAATACGTATCGCCACCGCTGGGATTTTACCAACGCTAACCACTGGGAAGTAAGCACTACGGGAGGAGACGTGCGGGCCTTTGTGATGACGGGCCCTGACCTACCCCACCTACGGCGCAACTACTTGCAACTGACGGGCCTACCCCCTGTGCCGCCCCGGGCTATGTTTGGCTTGTGGGTGTCGGAATACGGCTACGACGATTGGGCCGAGATGGAAGACAAATTGCGCACGCTCCGGCAGCACCAGTTTCCGCTCGACGGCTTCGTGCTGGATCTCCAGTGGTTTGGCAACATCGCGCCCGAATCGGAAGACACCCAGATCGGACGCCTGGCCTGGGACTACCGTAAATTTCCGAATCCGGCCCAAAAGCTCCGCACCTTGCGCGACGAGCAGGGCGTGGGTATCATGCTGATCGAAGAAACGTACGTGGGGCGCAACCTGCCCGAGTACGAGCAATACAAAGCCGCTGGCCTGCTGGTACAGGCACCCGCCAGCTCGGTGGGTGGCGGCCCAGAGGGTGTCAGCCCTACGCAGGATGGCCCGGGCAGCAACCGCCCCGCAGGCGAGCAAGTGGTGGCCAGTGCGCGCCAAACCACGGGCGCCGACACGCTCACGACGTACATCTTGCAAAAAAAATGGTGGGGTTCGGGCGGTATGCTAGACTATTCCAATCCGCGCACCGGGCCTTATATTTTTGAAAATAAGCGCCTTGCCCTCATCGAAGATGGCGTAGTGGGACACTGGACCGACCTGGGCGAACCCGAAAACTATAACCCGGCGGGGCAATACGCGGCAGGCACGCACGCCGATGTGCACAATCTCTACAACTTTCACTGGATTCGCAGTATCTACGAAGGCTATCAGCAAGCAAGCCTGGCGCAGCGCCCATTTATCATGTCGCGCTCGGGCACAGCGGGTATTCAGCGCTTTGGGGCGGCGATGTGGTCGGGCGATATTTCGGGACGGCTGACGAGCCTGGCGGCCCATGCGGCTAACCAGGCCAATATGTCCCTTTCGGGCATTGACTACTACGGCGCCGACCTGGGCGGTTTTCATCGCAACCTGGAAGCCGGGGCCGATCTCGACGATCTCTATACGCGCTGGTACGCCTACGGCATGTGGTTCGACGTGCCGGGGCGTCCGCACACGGTCAATATCGAACCCACCAAAACGGGCGAGCGCCCCACCGAAACGGCCCCCGATCGGGTGGGCGACCGGGCTAGCAACCTGCGCAATACGCGCCAGCGCTACGCCCTTATCCCGTATCTGTATTCGTTGGCGCACGAGGCCTATCGCACGGGCGAACCCGTGATGCCACCGCTGATTTACTACTACCAGACGGATACGGCCGTAGCGCACCTAGGGGATCAGAAGATGATCGGCCCGTACTTGATGGCCAAGGCCGTGCTGGAGTACAATACCCAGACGACTGACGTGTACTTGCCAGCGGGCGACTGGTACGACTGGTACACCCACGAACGCATCACCAGCACGGGCACTGTGCAGAATGCTGTGCCTTTGTTTGGGGAGGGCAAGTTTCAACTACCCGCCTTTGCCCGTGCTGGCGCCATCGTGCCGCTGATGGCCGTTGATTCGGCGACCCTGAACGCCGCAAGCATGGACAAGCCCCAGCAGCCTTTGCTGGTACGCGTCTATCGCGGGGGGGCGGCTTCGGAGTTTACACTCTACGAAGACGACGGTCGCACAACGGCCTACGAACGAGGTGCCGTACGGCGCACCCACCTGAGCCAAATGCCCGACGGGCGTGCGCACGAGATTCGGGTGGCTGGGGCCGAAGGCGATTACCAAATGGATGCCCAACGCGCCCTCCATATCGTATTCGTAGCCGACGCCCGCGCACGGCGCATTCGGCACAACGGCACGCGCCTGCGCCGCTACAAATCGGTAGCAGCCCTGGAAGCGCAAACGGCGGCTGGTTGGGCGCACGATGCAGCGGGAACCATCGTAATACGGACGCCGCCAGAGGCCATAAAACGCGCCGCTCGCTTCCGCGTAGAGTTCTGAGCCATCTGCTGCCCGAGTTGGACAATCTTTGGGTTGTCCACCAAATATTATGATTTAATTATGGTGAATATTGGAAAAATGCTGATCGCTTTTGTCATATGAAAGTAGCCCCTCTTCCTCCTGACGAAACCAACCGTTTGACTGCCTTGCGTGAATACGAAGTACTCGACACGCCCGAAGAAGTTGTATTTGACGAAATTGCGAAACTCGCATCGCAAATATGCGCAACACCTATTTCACTCATTTCGCTTATTGACGAAAAAAGGCAGTGGTTCAAAGCAAGAAGGGGCATGGCAGACCGCGAATCGCCGCGCGACGTGGCCTTCTGCGCGCACGCCATTCTGGACAACCAATTGCTTGAAGTGAGCGACGTCACCCAAGACGAACGTTTCTACGACAATCCACTCGTAACGGGCGATCCGAACATCCGGTTTTATGCGGGTATGCCGCTCGAAACGCCTTCGGGACACCGCCTTGGTACCCTTTGCGTGATTGACCGCAAGCCACGTCAGCTCGACGAACACCAGCGCTTTGCCCTACAGGTACTGAGCCAGCAAGTAGTCTTGCAGCTCGAACTGCGCCACAAAAACCGAAAAGTTTCGCAGCAACTCGCCATTGCCGAGACGCAAAAGGAAGCCCTGGAGCAACTCAATCAGGTACAGGTCCGCATATTGTCGGTGCTTTCGCACGACGTGAAGGCACCGCTGCAGAACCTGGAAGGGCTGATGGAAATGATGGGGCAGGGCGACGTATCTCCAACGGAGTTTGGGGCGTTTGTACCCAAAATCCAGCAAACGCTCCGGTCGGCCAATGGGCTGCTAGAAAACTTGTTGCAATGGGCCATCGCACATGCACAAGACCGCACCGCCAGCCCGACAGAAGAAGTTGACCTGCACCGCCTGGTTGACCAAAAGATTCAGGAAGTGCTGTATTTGGCCGACCAGAAAAGTAATCAGTTGGTCAACGAAGTGCCGCTGGGCCTCACGGTTAGGGGCGATCGCAACATGATCGGGGCCGTGCTGCGCAACCTGGTTCACAATGCCATCAAATTTACCCAGCAAGGAAGCATCCGGATAGGTGCGGCGGCGATCGCCGAAGGCGGAGTGCAGTTGAGTGTGGCCGACGAAGGGGTAGGCATGAGCCTAGCACAACAAGCCCAGCTTTTCGACTGGCAGCAGCGAAGAAGTGACCGGGGCACACAAAACGAACGCGGGGCGGGCGTAGGGTTGCTCATTGCCCGCGATCTTGTGAAGCGACACCACGGTCGAATGTGGGTAGAAAGTCAGCCAGGCAAGGGCACTACCTTCTTCTTTACCCTCCGGTGTCCCCACGCAGCGTCCTGACAAAGCACGGCTGGTTTCTCCTCAGCTATTTAATCCATATATTTAAAGCCGATAGCTCGTATTCATCCTTAACTAACAGCAGTACGTATGTCCACGCTCACGGCGCATTCGCACCTCGAATCACTCCTCGGCGACCAGGCCGAATACTTGCTCTCCCACGAGAGCCGCACCATTCCCAAAGAGCAGTTGCACCTGCCCGGCCCGGACTTTCTCGACCGTAGTTTTGGCCTTTCCGACCGCAGCCCGCAGGTGCTCAGAAGCCTGGCCGCGCTCCACAATACCGGCCGCTTGGGTGGCACGGGCTACCTGTCCATCTTTCCCGTTGACCAGGGCATCGAGCACACGGCGGGTTCGTCCTTTGCGATCAACCCAATTTATTTCGACCCGGAAAACATCATCAAATTTGCCATTGAGGCGGGCTGCAACGGCGTGGCGACCACCTTCGGCGGGCTGGCACTGTTCGCCCGCAAATACGCCCACAAAATTCCGTTCGTGGTCAAAATCAATCACAACGAGTTGATGACTTACCCCAACAAGTACAACCAGGTGATGTTTGGCTCGGTACAGGAAGCCTGGAACATGGGCGCCACGGCCGTAGGGGCCACCATCTACTGGGGTTCGGAAGAGTCTTCGCAGCAGCTGATCGAAGTGGCCGAAGCCTTCGAAGAGGCCCACTCATTGGGCATGGCCACCATTCTGTGGTGCTACACGCGCAACAATGCCTTCAAACACGACGGGACAGATTATCATACGGCTGCTGACCTGACCAGCCAAGCGAATCACCTGGGCGTTACGCTGCGCGCAGATATCATTAAACAAAAATTACCTACCAACAACGGCGGGTTTTCGGCGATCAAGTTTGGCAAAACGCACGCCAACGTGTACGACAAACTGACCACCGATCACCCGATAGACCTTTGTCGTTATCAGGTTATCAACTGCTACATGGGCCGCATTGGCTTGATCAACTCCGGAGGTGAGTCGCAAGGTGCCTCCGACCTGACCGAGTCGGTTCGTACGGCTGTCATCAACAAGCGGGCCGGCGGTATGGGCCTGATCTTGGGCCGTCGGGCTTTTCAGCGCCCCATGCAAGAGGGTGTCGAGCTTATCAATGCCGTACAAGACGTGTACCTCGACGAGGCCATTACCGTGGCCTGATGGTGTTGGCTCCTGCGCCTGGACGCGCCGATTTCTACGGAAGTCGGCGCGTTTTGCTATTTTTGGCGTCTTACTTTTGCAAACGCGT
>DAIRSZ010000137.1:0-2934 GCA_036804165.1 Catalimonadaceae bacterium
ATGGTGTCGGCGGGCGCGTCCATGCGCATCCAGAGGTCGCCGAAGATGATCTCGGCGTCGTCAAGCACCTGGCGATCTTGGACTGAAAAAGCACTCAGGTCGGCCTGCGCAGCCCCGATGTGCCCCTTAGCAAACACAAAGGCGAAGCCCGCCCGACGCCCGACAGTGCGTACGTAATCAGGAAAACGCGTTTGCAGATAAGCCTTCGACTCGGCTCGGTACGTGTCCATAAATGTCATTTCGCCCGCTTGGGCGTAACGCGCGTACGCATTGGGGTTCAGGTACGGATGGTAGCGCAGCAGCGTCTCCATCCGGACAATCCCGTCGCTGAGCACATTGGCCTGGTGAAAGTCGTACCAAAAATTAGATTTGGTCGGGATGAACGCCCCGAACGTCTGGTAGTTGCGCACCGTCCAACTGCCCAGCGAAATGGCAAACAGCAGAACGAGCGCGCCATCGGTGCGCAGCCGATGTCCGTAGCCAGCGGGCCGTTTCTGCCAGCCTTGGGTGTGCACCAGGTGCGACACCCCCAAACAAGTCAGAAACGCCAGCCCGATGACGGGCGCCGCCAGCGGCAGCACCGCGGCCAGCACCCACAACAGGGCCGGGCGGCGGGCCAGGCCTGCCCGTTGCTGCTGATAATCGCGTTGCCAGGCGCAGATCACGGCCACCACCAGCAGTTGCATTAGGCTGTGGTCGTGAAATTCGAGAAAGTTTTCGTGGCGCATAGCAAAAACGAAAGCCACAAAAAGCAGCCCCGGCAGGTAGCGAAAGCGGGCAAAGACCGTCTGGTCGGCCGTCCGCACCAGCAAGTACGTCGTCAAGGCCAGGGCCGCGTACTGGCTCAGCATGGCCACCCAGATGGTGGCCGTGGTGCCCACCCCAAACAGTCCGTAGATACCGGCGATGTAGAGCACCAACAGCGGGGGCATCCAGGCCGTGGAGCCGCTATCACCCCGAAAAGGGTTGGCAAAACCTTTGCCTTCGAGCAGGGCTTTGGCGATGTTGCCATACTCGGCCGCCAGCCCGAAATCTTGGAGGCGCACCCGCTCGGCCCAGAACGGGTGGGTAAAAAATAGCCAGGCGAAGTAGGCCACAAAGGCGCCGAAGGCCAGCCAGCCTACGTACCAGTCGCGACGAAAGGTGAAAAACTTCATAGTGGTTTCGTTGGTGCGATGCGTGACGGCCCGCAGTTACGTATTTTCTGCCGCCGAAATGGTACGCCGAGTCCGGTGGTGCAATCGGGTGCCAATCCGGTGCAAGAAATACATAATCACAATACCTTCTAACACAATTTGCAAAGGTACAGCCGCCATCAGGTAGCGGCGGTAAATGGATACGGCCACGTAGGGCGTCAGGTAGATCAGGTACAGCAGGGCGGAAATCCAGAAAACTGGCTGACGACGGATGTCCCGAACCAGCAGCCCCAATACCACACACAGGGCGGGCACCAGCGAGGCGTAGGCGCGTAGCAAGATGGCTGGGGGGCGATTGCGCTGGGCCTGCAAGGCCGTCCGCTGGCTCAGCCAGTTTTGGTAGATGGCTTTTCGATCGGAGAGATCGAGACCAGCGAGCCGATTCGCCATGAGGGACGGGTCGTCCGAAAGACAAATCCAGATGTTGGCTACGACTAGGTTGGCTTCGGCGAGCGCGTGTTGGTCGGCAGCGGTAACCACATCCGGATCGAAAGGCGCCGTACCCAACTTGCCGGGTGTGTAGGCAAAAGCGTAGCGCAGCCGCGCTCCCACGTTGCGCCGGTAGTCGGCAGACGAACTCGTCAGCCAACGTCGCGACGCGGCGGCGTGGCGTGCCATGTAGGCCACTTCGCCCTCGGCGGCATATTGGGCCAGGGCCTGGGGATTTACGTAGGGATGGTAGCGAAAAAACGTCTCGTTTTCGATCACGCCCGATTCAAGGACATTGGCCTGGTGAAAGTCGTACCAGAAATTTGATTTCACCGGTATTATCTGGCCGAAGACTACGTAGTTGCGGACAGTCCACAGCCCGACCGAAGCGACGAAGACAGCCGCCAAGGCCAGGGCCCTCCGAAAAGCCGGGCCAAACCAGGGTTGGCCGTTGCGAGAGCACTCCCACATTTCTCGCCCTACCGTCAGGATGGTCAGTATCACAAAGGCCAGGGCCAGGTTGGGGCTGGTCAGGGGCAAAAGCACGGCCAGGAGCAAGAGCCAGCGCAGGGGCGGTCGGGCTGGGTTTTGCCAGTATTGCACAAACACAACTGCCAGGCCAACCAGCAGCAGGTGAATCAGCCAGGTATCGTGAAATGCCATGAGGTAGTCGCGGTGGCGCAACCCCAGGAAGGCGGCGTAGATTGTCGGTACCACCCACCAGTAGCGGCGGTAGGGCGAAAGCCGCGCGAGCCGTACCAGCCAGCCTCCGCAGAGGGCCAGCCCGACAAACTGGCTGAGCATGGCGGCCCAGATGGCGCCGGGTGTGCCTACGCCGAATAGCCAAAAAATGCCAGCCAGGTAGAAAATCAGCAGTGGGGGCATCCAGGCCGTAGGGCCCGTCGGGGCACCGAAGGGATCGGCAAAGCCCCGCCCCGCGACCATCGCCTGTGCAATGTTGCCGTATTCGGCGCCGAACGAAAAGTCCCGCGCCGCGACCCGATCGGCCCAAAAGGATGAACCAAAGTAGTGAAACGAGAACCAGGCGAGCAGCACCACGAAAACGCCAGCCATCACCGTGCGCTCGGGATTGAAAAATTTTGATTGCAAAATGTTTGTAAAATATTTCACAAATCAATTTTTGAAGTAAAGATGTGATTTTTTATAAAATACATACAAAAATACTTGATTTTTAATAAAAAATGATAAAAAATTATTTTCAGGCTTTTTTTGATGTCATCAATGAGTAATGTATCTGAAAAAAAACGCAAGGTGATTTGCCCCAAAGGATATAAAGAGTGCAGGCCGG
>DAIRSZ010000137.1:3034-5377 GCA_036804165.1 Catalimonadaceae bacterium
GAGTGCAGGCCGGATTAATGCCTAAGATATGGCTTGGCCACGCCCAAAGGTAAGAAATTGGGGAGTGGCAATCGTCTCTTGGTTTTGCTTAGATGTCTTACCTTTGCCCGATGATGGCGTGGCAAGAGCTACTTGGGGCCGATAAGTGGCGTCTTTTTGGGGGCGCCATCCTGGTTAACCCCTACCTGTTTGTACTAGATTTGCTCCTGCTGGTGCATTTTGGCTGGTTTACGCACCGCCAATATCGGCGCACGGGCTGGAAGGTGGACTTCTGGACGATCATCCTCTTTATCCGCTTCGTGTTTCCGGTGCTGGTCATGTATCCGTTCAATGCGGCCTACGGCAACCAGATAGCCGTTTCGGTGCGACAGCCCTACGTAAAAAACTACGTGGACCAGGCCTACGTGCTCACGATCATCGGCTACGTGACGCTGTTTGTAGGCCGTTGGCTCTATCAGCATACGCACCCACATACGGCACTCAAAGCCTTTTTAAGGCCGCTTGAGCAGTTTGTGGAATATAACCTGCGCAGCCGCCCGACGGTCTGGCTGCTGGCCTCGCTGGCAGGCGGGCTGATGGGCATAATGATTTATTTTCAGGTCACAACGGGCAACTTGTTCAATCCGCGCGAGTACTTCCAGTTCTACGGCACGTGGCGACCATTCTACATGGCTACGGTGGCCATCTACCCGCTGACGTTGCTCTTTGCGGGCTTGCGCCTTATTCAGCAGCCCACCCGCGAACGCGTGGTGCTGACTGCACTTTTGTTCATGGGTATCCCGTTCCTGGGATCGCGGACGGCCGTGCTCGAGCCGCTGCTGTTTCTCTTTGGCTTCTTTGCGTTTATGTATCCGCAAAAGATCAACTTCACGCGCCTGGCGTTGCTGGGAGGCGTTTTTCTGGTGGCCATCATCGGGCTGATGGAGGTGCGCACCCGGGCGTCGAATGTGCTACGGGCCGGGCAATCTTCTTTTGTCGAGAATGTTTTTTACGGAAATACCTTCTCCGATACGCGCGACTTTGGCTACGTGATCGCTCATTGGGATAAGGAGTTGCTTTGGGGCAAAACCTACGCAGCGGGCATGATGGGCTTTGTGCCCCGCTCGCTGTCCGAGTTTCGGGAGCGCTGGTCGCTGGGCGTTTTCACGGCCCGCACCACGGGCTACGACAGCCGCTACCATCCGGGCCTGCGGCCCGGCAGTTTCGGCGAGGCGTACTTCAATTTCGGCGTGCCCGGCATTGTATTGTTGGGATTGTTGCTGGGGTTCGTACTTATGCACGTAGATACCATGATCCGCCGCGACATCAACGAGCGGCGCGACGTGCTGCGCGCCTATTCGCGGGTCATTGTCTGGACGGCGGCCTATTGCTTCAGCCTGAGCGTCAACTTCCCGACTTTCTACGCCCTGGTACTGTTCATGTTTGTGCTCGCGTTGGTTCGTCAGGGTCTTTTCCGACCCGTTCGCACATGACACAGCCGCTCACCATCCTTGCCCAGCCCCTACGGAGGGAACGCCTCCACCACGCCATTACGGGCCTGGCCCTGGTGCTGATCGCCCTCACATTGCCTTGGCAGTGGCGGTTCAACAACCTGGGTATCGGTCTGCTGATCCTCAACTGGTTGGCCGAAGGCCGGTACACCGAAAAGTGGCGACGTTGGTGTGCAGACCGCCGCATCGGGCTGCTGTTGCTGTTTTTTGGGTTGCACGTGGTGGCTCTGCTCTACACCACCGATCAGGCCACCGGCTGGAAGATTCTGGAAAAGCGCGCCGCCCTGTTGGTGTTTCCCCTCGTGCTGCCGGGCTGGGTGCCTACCCATACGCAGTATCGGCGGGTGTTGGGGGCTTTTGCACTTAGCACCTACGCGGTGCTGCTGCTCGCCTTCGGGCAGGCCGTGGGGGGCAGTGCCGAAGGGTGGTTTGGCGAAAACCTGCTGAGCGGTTTGCCCATTTCGCGCATTTATTTTTCGCTCTATTTGCTCTTTGCCTGGGTGATTGTGCTGGGCGGCCTGCGGCCGTGGTGGCGCCACTGGGCCGGGCAGGCCGGGGCCGTGCTGATCACGCTGCTGACGGCCGTGGGGCTGACATTGCTGGCCGCCAAAATGGCGCTTTTGCTGTTCGGCCTGCTGCTGCTTGCCGGGGGAGGCTACGCCGTCTGGTACCATCGCCAATGGTACTTGTTGGCCTGTTTGCTGGGCGGCGGCCTGCTGGTGGGAGGTGTAGTTTATCAGGCATCGCCTCCGTTGCAACGCTACGTGGGGCACGAACTGGCGCATTGGAACGAAACCCAAGATGCCAACAAATTTAACAGTACCAACCTGCGGTGGATGTTCTGGCAAAGTGC
>DAIRSZ010000138.1:0-3671 GCA_036804165.1 Catalimonadaceae bacterium
CGAAACCAGACCACCAGCGTGTCCACGCCCACCGCCTCGCAGTTGAGGTCGCGGGCCCGGAAGCGCACCCCGTAGAGTTCCTGTTCGTAGTTGCGGCAGGACACTTGCCAGCGAAAAGTCTGGGTCACCAGGCTATCGCCCGAGCTATTGACAAACTCCATCCCCACGTCGGCCAGCCCAAAGCCAAAGCCCACGGCGTCGAGTTGCGCCAGGCCCCCGTCGGGGTCAATGGCCGTTACGTCGAACACCACCGAGTCGCCCAGTTGCAGCAGCAACGTGTCGCCGTTGCCGAGGCTGCTGGCGAGGGGCAAGATTTGCTCGACAGTTAGCTCCGGCCCCAGCAGCCCCGGCTCGGGCAGTCGCAGCCAGCGGCGCACCGTATCGCGCTTGGGCACGCAATTGTCGTCGCTCACCACGAAAGCGAGCGGAAAGGTTTGCCCGGCCAACTGACAACTGGGCGTCCAACTGAAGGATGCGCTGGCCGTGCCCACGCCCGATGCGCCCCCAAAGCTCATGCCCACCTCGGCGAAGGAGAAGCCTTCGCCAAAGCCCGTAATGGTGACCGTTTCGTTTTCGGGGTCGGTGCCAGTCACCGTAAAACCAAAGGGTACACCAAACGGTAGCGTCAGCGTGTCGTTGCCCGCCGCGCCGTCGAGGGCAATTACGGGTGGGGCGTGGATGGGCTCTTCGACAATGAAAGTCAGCCGCACCGTATCGGTTTTGGGCAAGGCGCAGCCATCGTCGCGCACGATGACGTCCATCAGCAGGGGCCTGTCCACCACGCCAAAGCACGAGTCGAAGCAAAGCTGAAACTCCAGGGTATCCACGGGGTTGTTGCCGCTGTTGACAAAGCCCGTGGCACCCGTGAGCAGCGGGCTGTCGAGGCTGAAGTTGATGGGCCGCACGCGGGCCGTCAGCCGGGTATTAGTGTCAGGATCGGTGAGGAAAAGCCGAAAGCAGCGGTCACCCACGGCGGGGATAAAGATGGTATCGGCTCCGTCGTAGAAGCCCGTCTGGCCGGGGGGCGTCACGGCCACGGCGGGCGGCGCGTTGACCGGGCAGTCGCGCACCAAGAGCTGAAACTCGCGCTGCACCACGCCGATTTGCACCCCATCACGAAACTCGGCGCAGCGGATGGCGAACACAAACAGCCCCGTTTGGTTGGGTGTCAGCTCTAAAAAGCCCGTAGTGGGGTCAATCTGAAGGGGTTGCGGCCCGCTGACCTGGTTACCGTTGTTGTAGGGCGCCAGCCACGTCACCTGCGGATAGGGGCCCGCTACGGGCAGCGGCTTGGGGTTGAACTGGGTGCTGAAGCCCCGCAGCGGGGCAGCCAGCGAATAGACCAGCGAGTCGCCGTCGGGGTCCTGACCCGAAAAGTCGTAGTAGAAATAGTTGCCCACGCAGGCGTAGTCGCTCAGGGGCGGAAAGAGCTTGGGCGAAGAATTGTTGAACACCGCCCCGTCCACCACGCGGGGCGGAAACTCGAGGTAGAACGTCTGGCCCGTGGTGCCCGGCCCGGCAATGTTGTTGATCGTATTGTTGCGGCAGCAACGCTCGGCCACCACGTAGTAGCCCGCCGGGTGGTTATAGATGGCGGGTGGCAGTTGCACATTGGTGCGGTACTGATAGTTGGTGGTGCGCAGTTCGTTGATGGCGCAATCGGGCTGGGTATAGCTGACCTGCGCCGAGTCGGTTAGGGGAGCGATAAAGCGGGCCATCAGGGCGTTGTTCGACTTCTGAAAGATAGCGATGTCGAAGAAGTTGTCCAAGGCCCCAGGGTTGCCCTCGTTGCGGTCAAAGTAAAGGTTGAGCCGAAATTCGAACGTATTGCCCGCGAGCTGGGTCATTTCAAACTCCCCCCCTACGATGTGGGTAGCAAACGTGCGGCCAACCCCGAGGAGCAGACAACAGAGCAGTAAAACTTTTTTCATTAGGCTGGTAGGTAGATAGTCGGTTCAATATACAGAATACTCGCTATCTGGCCAGCCAGCGTATGATTTATTCCGGCATTTGTACTACGGCATCTTTCCGTCGTGTGGGTAGAACTCAATCTTTGTGTCTTGCGTCACGGGCTGTTGGCTGTAGCGCGTCAGAAATGCGGCCAGCGTGGGCGCCACCGCCCGGAAATCCTCCGCGTAGGTGCGAAAAAACTCGGGCACCCGCACCCGCCCGTTGCTTCGCCGTACGAAGGTCGGCTCGTTGAGCAACTGGCGCATCTGGAGCTCGAGCTGGAGGGCCATGCGGTTGGGGTCGTAGGCCTCGTGGCGCAGGGGCGGACCATCCTGCTCGCCGCTGATGAGGGCGAAGTAGATGCGGGGATCGGGCCGGAGGGCCAGGGGGCGCAGTTTGTCCTCAACGATCTCGCGCAAGGTCAGGCTATCGCCCGCCACCCAGTGCCGCTGCTGGTCGAAAAAGCCCGGTCGGCGCGAAGGTGCCACTAGGCTGTCGTGCCCGGCGATGCTGTGCACCACCAGCAGGTTGTGAGCGTTGATCCAGAAGGCTTGTTGCTGGCGCGTGGGCCACCCCGTCATCCTGACCTTGCCCAGGTCTTTGACCAACGCGTCGAGGTGATCGGGCTTGGCCCGCACGGCGGCGTAGTCCACTGCGCCGTGCCGGGTGTACTGCTCCAGAAAGCGGTCGGTCATGTCGAAGACCAGCGACAGCCGCTGGGCTTGTACATTGCCCGCCACCAGCAGCCAGCCTACGAACAGTCCCGCCATCAAACGGAGAGAATACCCACAAATGGTTTTGCGCATTTCTTCCAAAAAGTCTTTGCCATTACATCTGCACTCCGGACAAGCGGCGTACCTTGGGCGCGGCCAAAAGTAGCCGTTTTCTCGACCGCCCCGCATTTCCAATCTAATTCTGAGCCAAAATATGCCTTCTGCATTCTCCCGGCACGTCGTCATCCTCGGCAATGGCATTGCCGGCACCACCGCCGCCCGCCACATTCGCAAGCGCAGCGACGACCGCATCACCCTCATCTCGGCCGAATCGCCCTATTTCTGGTCGCGCACGGCCCTCATGTACGTGTACATGGGCCACATGGAATTTCATCATACCAAACCCTACGAAGATTTTTTTTGGGAGAAAAACCGCCTCGAACTGCGCCAGGCCTACGTCGAGCAGGTGGATTTTACTGACAAAACCCTCCACTTGGCCGACGGCAACACGCTCGCCTACGACGTGCTGCTGCTGGCCACCGGGTCGGTGCCCGCTTTTTACGACTGGCCCGGCCAGGACGCCAAGGGCGTGCAGGGGCTGGTCAGTTTGCAAGACCTGGAGCAGATGGAGACTGCCACGCGGGGCATTGCCCACGCCGTGGTGGTGGGCGGCGGCCTGATCGGCGTCGAGATGGCCGAGATGCTGCGCACCCGGCACATTGACGTTACTTTTCTGGTGCGAGAGGCGAGCTTCTGGGACGGCGTGCTACCCGCCCAGGAGTCGGCCATGGTCAACCGCCACATCCGCACCCACGGGGTGGACTTGCGCCTTGGCACGGGCTTGCGCGAAATCCTGACCGACGACCAGGGACACGCCCGGGCCGTCGTCACGACCGAAGGTGAAGAGATCGCCACGCCCTTCGTGGGCCTGACGGCGGGCGTGCGGCCGCAGGTGGACTTTTTGCGCGGCACGAGTCTCGACATAGACCGGGGCATTCTGGTGGACGA
>DAIRSZ010000138.1:3771-5371 GCA_036804165.1 Catalimonadaceae bacterium
TGGGAAGACGAAAAGCGGGCGCGCAGCGTCCGGATCGTGTTCGAGCGCGACGGCCAGCGGGTGGTGGGCTTTCACCTGATGGGCGTTCGCTACCGACAGGCCGTCTGCGAAGCCTGGATCGCCGCCGGACGCCACCTGCCCTACGTGCTGGCGCACCTGGCCGATGCGCACTTCGACGCCGAGTTTACGGCCGGACACGTGCGGGCCGTGCGCGCCCGCTACGCACAGCAGTTTCCGCAGGCTGCGCCGTTGCGCCCCGCCCGACGGCGGTGGTGGCAGCGGGTGCGGTAGTGCCGACGCCGAGCGGTCGGCATCCTCCCAAAGTGTTTTACATTTGTCCTACCATGAAACACCTGTCCTACCTGCTCCTTACTTTCTCTTTCGCCCTGCTGCTGGCCTGTGGATCAAATGACCCCTCTGGCACCGCCGACAACACCCAGCCCTTACCCGACACGGTGACGGGTGCCCACCACTTCGATCCCGAATGGGCGGCCAACAGCTTCTGGGACGACGGCCAGGCCGAAGTGGCCCGCTACGAGGCTTCGCGCATCATCTACGGGCAGGATCGGCCCCACGAGTATGTCCGTGTGACGGTCAAGGAGGCTTTCAACGAGGAGTTTGGGGTCAAGACCGACAACTACGACCGCCGCGACCTGTTCGAAGTAATCAAAGTCAATCACTTTAGTAGGGTGCCCACCCAAAACTATCCCTACCACTACATGACCAGCCTGTTCGTCCGGCGCGATCAGCCCACGCAACTGGTCAAGCTGGTGCAGTCTTCGCAAGAATGGTGCGGGCAGACGGTGAAGAGTTTCACCCGCGAGGCCGGATATTTCCGGTGGCAGTACCACTCGTACTGGGACGGCGAGGGCACGGGCGAAAACCAAGTGAAGTCCGACGCCCTCTTCGAAGACCAACTGATGCACGCGCTGCGGGCCCTGCGCTTCGAAACGGGCCTGACCTTCGCGGCGCGCGTCTATCCCACGCAAGAAAACACCCGCGCCCGCACGCCCCGCGCCTACGACGCCCGCTTTTCGGTGCAGCCTACCGAGCTACCCATCAACGGCGAGCTGCGCGACGCCTGGCAGGTGGACGTGCAGTTTGACACCCAGCATAACGCCACGTACTGGTTTGCCAGCAGCTACCCCAACGCCCTGCTGCGCTACAAACACAGCGACGGCCGCCGCATGGAACTACAGCAACTTTCGCGCTACGCCTACTGGGAGCAGCGCGACGCCAGTCGGTAGCCTCAGCGACTGATCCAAATCTTTTGTATTTGAGACTGCCCCCGGTGTTCGGTGCGCAGCACGTACCAGCCCGTGGGCAACTGACGCACGTCGAGGTGGTGTTCGTCTTGGGCCAGGAGCCGGGTCGGCACGGGGCACGGTTGGCCCAGGGCATTGTGCAAACGGGGCGCTTGCCCAAAGGCGTGCAGCACGGTTCGGGCCGGGTTGGGGTAGGCCGCCCGCCGGGGCGCTACGGGCAGGCGCTGGCTCACCACACCGGGGCTGAGTTCGAGCACAAACAGCCCGTAGGTGATATCACTGGCCAGGATGCGCCCCGAAGGCAGAAACGGATAGACGCCCCAGCAGCCGTCGAA
>DAIRSZ010000139.1:0-5330 GCA_036804165.1 Catalimonadaceae bacterium
CTTGGGTACTCTCGTTACTCAGGTAAATATAGACATATCGGAACGCCGAACCGCCCGCCTCTTCTGCCACAATTTCCTGATACAATCGCTCGTGGGGTACATGTGCGTCCCACTGTACACCTGCGCATAGTTGCTGCGCTTCGGTCTTAAATGCCGAACTTTTCAAAAACCTCGACGCGTTGCAGCGGACAAAGACGCATCAGCTCGCCCAGAAAGGAGGAAACTTAGCGTCAGGCGACTGCAAGGTATTGAGGCTAAAAATCTTTATTCTAATATGAAACAGATTACACTGAACATCCCTGATGACAAGTATGCTTTCTTCCTAGAACTGGTCGAACACCTGGGATTGGAAAAGGTCAATGATCGCCCTCTAATTAACTCGGGTGAGCACCAGGAGCAACAAGTCGGCGCTAATCGTGTGGCTTCTTTGCGCGGCAAGCTTCAACTAAGCAACAAGCAGTACGAAGATTTTCACCAGTATGTAGCTGATAGCCGCCACGAATGGAACAGGCGTATTTAATTGATACCAATGCGGTTATTGATTATCTGGATAACAAGCTTCCCGAGGGCGGTTCCGGCCTGATTGATGGCATTACCCCTCAAATCTCTGTGATTACGCGCATGGAACTTCTTGGCTGGACAAATGCGGAGGATCAACAGCTACAAGTCTTAGAGCAGTTTGTCGTTGCTTCGATCGTGTATGGCCTGGATGAATCTGTAGTTGTAAAAACCATTGATTTACGCAAAGCACACAAAATTAAACTCCCGGATGCCATCATTGCTGCCACTGCGCTCGTCCATAACCTCACCTTGCTCACCAGGAACGTGAACGACTTCAAAAAGATGGATGGACTCAAGTTGATCAATCTACACGAGCGATAAAAGTCTTATGGCTTGGCGGGGCTGCTAGTTGGTACTTGCCTAGCAGTTCGACGAAGGCTTGCTTGGAAAGCCCTACCATCTTGGCCCCTTGACCTGAGGTGATCAACCCTTCTTCAAACAATTTGGCGGCAAACAACATGCTCAGTTCGAACTCGCCGACTCTTAACCCCTCGGGTAGGTGAAATTGAATGCGCATGAGCGTATCTTGGTAAGTGCTTTTGAAAGTTACGCATTCCTTCCCCTCTCTGACCATTTCGACACGGATGCGTACCCCAAGGGGGGATCGCATATTTCCTAGTCCCCTATTGGACTAACTCGCCCACGCGCTGGTTTTCGCCTGTAACTGGATCAATAGAGAGAAACGCCCAAGAGAGAGACACCTAGCCGCCGAGTAGGGGCACTTTTATCAACTGCGCAGGTCAACCCTTCGCCAATCACCCCTCCTGCTGCTGCGCAGAAAGTCAGCTCGTTTTTGCAGTTTCAACTGCCTTTGTTTGGCGTGTTTTCTCGCCGATACGGTAATCGGGGAAGACAAAGCAGGCCGCAAACGTGGTCTTGATCGAACCTAGCTGAGAAATACCTTCGGCTAACCCAACCGATGATCGGGATTTCGGGGGGGACTATTCGTGACCACCAGCCCTTCAACTAAGGCTACACCAGCGTGAAGTTAATAGCCTCGTAGTCTTCCTTTGTTTTGAGGAAATACCTCTTCATCCCTCGTACCTGATCGAACTCCTCGATGGGTATTTCTGCCAGAGTGTCATTGTGAATGATATAGTAATATCTTCCGTGCGTTGCCCTATCAAGCCACTCCGAACTGGCACGATGATTACGTGCGCCAATGGCGATGTAGCCCCCTATCGAGGAAGCGCCGTTGCGATCTTGGTTGGTGTACACAACCGTTGCACCGTGAAAGTAGTCCACTCGCTCCACCCGAGCGGTTAGCATAATACGTAACTCCTGCACCATATCTGTAGCTAATAGGACCTAATTGTGGAACTCCTATAGAAACATCCAGCCCAATCCCATTAGTGTGGCTACCGAAGCTTACATCAATACGAACTGCAACGGGAGAAACAGCCTTTTGAATATCATATCCTAAGTTGGTAAAAAGCAAGAAAGGAAGAAACTCCCCATCCGGGTACACCCCCATCACCGGGTTATTCCCCATCCCCGTGTAGGGCGAGGCTGAATCAGGCCTCCACCCTGCTGTCGGCTTCTCGTTCACAAATGCCAAGCCCCGTCAGTATCACCGATGGGGCTTTGGCCTTGGTCTTGGGCTCCTCCGGGTCAGTGAAAGGGCAATACCGCTCCTGAAGCCTTGTTGGCCACCAGCACCCGGTTCATGTTGTGCCGAATTACGACGGTCTGGGCCGCTGCGTCGGTGGTGAAGTCGTTCATCTCGGCGTTGCGGGGGATAAAGGCCGGAATCAGCGGCTGCGTCAGGTCGTTGCCGATGTTGGGGTTGTTGATCTGCTCCCGCTCCGACACCGGGAAGCGAATGCCCAGGTCGGTCATGCGGCGCCCTTCGGCCAGAAATATTTCCTGCCGCATCAAATAGAGCACCTCCAGGGCCTGATCGGCCGACGCGAGCGCGTCCACGATGGCCCCGGTCACCGACGTGCCCGACACAATCGGCACGGGCACCGGCCCTTGCGAACGGGTCAGTACCAGCCCGGCCCGCAGGGTGTCGTCCGGACTGGCCGCCACGCGAAAGGACGCGCTGTCGGGGTAGTCGCTGCGGATGCCGCCCACGCCGCGCTGCTCGTTGCGGTCGTCCACCTGTCGGATAGGCCGATTGGCGACCAGTTCGAGCAGGGCACGGAGCTGGGCCTGAGCACCGGCCAAATCGTTGCGGGCCAGGAGTGCCTCGGCCAGAATGAGCCGGGCCTCTTCGGCCTTCTGCACGCAGATGGAGTCGTCGAAGGTGTTGCTGATGCCCGAATATTTCGGATCCAGAAAGTCGAGCCGGGGCAGCGGCTGGTAGTCGTTCTGCGCATTGCGAAAGATGAGCGTCTGCATGCTGTTGATCAGCCCGTTGAGCCGATCGAAGCGGGCGTGGGCCGTAAACTGCGGGTCGGCCTCGAGCACCTGAGCGGCGAAGCCCTCGGCCAGGCTGGCGTTGCCCGCCCGATAGTGCGCTCGGGCCAGGGCCAAACGGTAGGCAGTTTGGCGAGCGGGCGGCACGGCTTGCCGCAAGGCCGTTTCAAACCCGGCGACGGCCAGGGCCAGGTGCTCGGCCGGGGCGATGGCCGGCCCGCGATCCTGCGCCGGGAAGTCCACAAACAACTCGGCCATGAATAAGTGGGCCATGCCCTTGTAGAAATGAAACTCGGCAATCTGTAGGGCCGTGGCATCCGTGTCGTTGGGGGCAATGCGTTCCAGCCCGTATTCGGCCATCGAGCGCAGGCGCGAAACGGCCAGTTGCAGGTTGGCAATGTCGGGATCGGCAAAGAACAGGTCGGGAATGTCAAACGACTTGTTGGCCGCCGACTGGTTGTTGAAATAGTTGTCGGAGACAATCTCGGTAGCCACCACGATGGTGTTGACCGTGATCGAAAACTGCCGCTCTAAACCGTTGAGCCAGGCCGTGGTCGAGTTGGGCGTACCCACAAAAGACTCGTCGGTCAGGTTCGGATTTTTAACTTCCGTGGGGTCTAGCAGCTCGCAAGCCGCCAGGCAAGCCAACAGGGCCACGAGCGGCCATTGGCGGATTATTTTGTAGAAGATCATAGCAGCAAAGGATTAGAGACGAAGTTTGATCGAGCCGATAAACTGACGCGGGCGCGAGAAGGTGGAATAGTTGAGACCGCCCGTGGTGGTGCCGTCCTGTTCGCGGGCCCCCGACAGCGTAGCCTCCGGATCGAAGTTGGAGCCGTAGAAGTTGAAGGGATTCATCACCGTGAAGCCTACCTGAATCCGGTCCACCGAGGTGTTGAGCCACTGGGCGGGCAACAAATAGTTGATGCCCATCAGGCGCACTTTCAGAAAGTCGGAGCTTTCGACGAATATATTGGTGAAGTTGGTCAGGATTTGGCTGTTCGTACGCGCTTCGTTGAGTTGGTCGAGGGCCGGTTGGGGCACCTCGGGGTCGCTCAGGCCGTGAAACACGCGGAAGGAGCGGTCGAACGAGTGGATGACGCCGCCCATCTGGTAGTCGGCCGTCGCAAAGAAGTTCAGCCGATTTTTGTAGGAAATGTCCAGTCCCAGGTTGCCAAAAGAGGTCGGGATGGTGCTGCCCAGGTTCGACTGCTGGATCACCTCGGCGATGCGGCCGTCCGCTCCGAAAACGACCGTGCGCCCCCGCAAAAAGCCCACCGGCTCGCCCACCTGCACCACCGACTGGATCGTGTTGGCGCTGAAGCCCCCAATGGGGAAGAAAGGCGCTTCGCCCGCGCTGAGCACTTCGTTGTACACCGTGTTGAACGAACCGCGCAGCAGCACGCTCCAGTCCTGCCGCCGCACGATGGCCGCATTGGCCGCTATTTCCCATCCACGATTGAGAATCTCGCCCAGGTTGCGCCGCTGGTTTTGCTCGCCACTCGTGGGGGCCGGGGGGGCATCGAAAAGGGCATCGCGCGTGACGGCATTGAAATAAGTGACTGATAGCGAGAGCCGTTCGTCGAGCAACCCGGTTTCTAGTCCGGCCTCAAAGGTGTAGGTTTTTTCGGGGCGCAAGTCGTCGTTGCCCGGCTGGCCGAAGGTGGCGGCCTGGCGGCCCAGCAAATTGTTGAACACCACCGTCCGCTGGTTGGTGAAGGGCGTCGGAAAGTTGCCCGCCACCCCGTAGTTGGCCCGCAGCTTGAGCGAAGAAAGCGCCCGGCTGCCCAGCAGGTCGCGGAAGAAAGGCTCGTCGCTGATCAGGTACGAAAAGCCGCCCTTGGGGAAATATTGCAGGCCAATGTTTTCGCCGAAGGCCGAGTTGCCGTCGGCCCGCAGGCCAAACTCGACGAAGTAGCGGTCGCGGAAGCCCACGTTTTCTTGCACATAGACCCCATAGTTGGCCACGGCCAGCGCAAACTCGTCGCTTGTGGTGGTCGAACCCCGGATGTTGAGGGCGCCGTCGCGGACGTTCTGGCCAATGAAGGCCACCTGCTCGTCTTCGTTGCGGAAAATCTGCCCGCCCAGCGTGGTCAGGAACGAAAAGTCGTTGACGCGCAGGTCGTACTGGCCCGTCAGTTCCAGGGTTAGGCTCAGGAACTGCCGCTGGTAGTTGCTGATCGAACCCTGCGTGTTGGTGGCGCGGGTATGGATGAGATACTCGCTGGTCACCACGCCTCGCTCCAGGCTGTTGCGGTAGTCGAGGCCCGCGTTGGCCCGCACCGTAAGGCCCGCCAGGGGCTTGAACTCCAGCCCCTGCGAAGTCTGAAAGCGCCGTACCCGGATGGTGTTGTTTTGCAACTCCTCGGCCCGCCGGGCAAAGTCGCGTACGGTGGCAAAAGCTTCGT
>DAIRSZ010000140.1:0-5328 GCA_036804165.1 Catalimonadaceae bacterium
GCAGACCAATATGTTCTCGTTACTCAGCCACGATGACGATAAATGCCGCGAAGCCATTGATCGCTGTCTGGCTACGCCCGGGCAGGAGGTGTGCGTACTGCTTGGCAAAACACTGGCCGATTCGCAGCAGATACTCGCCGACTGGGAGTTTATGGTCGTCACCGACGAAGGAGGCCAGCCCACCGAGATCCACTGTGTGGGCCTTGACGTAACCGAGCAACGCGCACCTGAAAATGCCCCGCAGCCCAGCGAAGCCAAGTATCGTTTCATTGCCGAGAATACCTCAGACGGCATCATCGTCTTTGAAGACGAGCGGTGCGTGTACCTCTCGCCGGCCTACGAACGACTGATGGGCTATACCCTGGCCGATAAGCAGCAGATGACCACGCCCGATATTGCGGGACAAGTGCACCCTGACGATCGCTTCTGGCTTACGCAGATGCGCCACGAGGCTGTCCGGCAGCGGCTGCCTCGCCTGGGCTATGAGTACCGCTTTCGGCACAAGCAAGGGCACTACATCTGGCGGGCCGATCAGGCCGAGATGATGTACCACCCCGACGGCCGAGTGGCCAAAGTGGTGGTGTTGGCGCGGGACATGACCGAACAAAAACAAGCCGAAGAGATATTGCGCACCAAGCAGGAAGAGCTGCGACTTTTCTTCAACAATTCGTCGTACGGGGCTTTTTTTATGATGCTCGACGAGCCGCTGGCCTGGCATGAAGTGGCCGATAAAGACGCCGAGCTAGACAAGTTGTTCGTCCACCAACGCATCACGCGGGTCAATGCGGCCATGCTGGCGCAATACGGCGCGCAATACCCGGCCGACCTGTTGGGCAAGAACCTCCACGACTTGTTCGTGCTGGAGCCTGTGCAGGGCCGGCACTACTGGCGCGAGCTGTTAGAAAACGGCCAGCTCCGGATCGAATGGACGGTGCCCCGGCTAGACGGACGTCAGGTCGTGCTTGCGTGCGACTTTGTCAGCCTCTACGACGCCCGGGGGTACGTCACGGGGCACTTCGGTATGCAGCAAGACGTCACCGAGCGCCGCTACGCCGAAGCCCAACTGCGCAGCGTTCGCGACATGCTCGAAACCACCGGTCGCGTGGCCCGGGTGGGCGGGTGGGAGTATGACCTGCGCACGCAGCAAATTGCCTGGACCACCATCACGCGCCAAATACACGGCGCCAGCCGCACGCAAATGCCCACCTTCGAGCAGATGCTGCACTTCTACGAGCCGGGCACTAGCCGGGAAGCGCTGCGCACAGCCGTGGCGCGGGCCATCGAAGACGGCACCCCCTACGACCTGGAACTGCTGCTCCGGCGTGGCGATGGCCGCTCCATCTGGGTACGCGCCATTGGGCAGGCCGAGTTCGAAGGCAACACGTGCGTGCGCCTCTACGGCACCGTGCAAGACATTGACGAGCAGAAACGCAACGAGATAGCCCTGCGCGAAGCGCAGATGCAGTACGAAGGCCTCATCTCGAATATACCGGGCATCACCTACCGCTGCGCCCACGATGCGCAGTTCACCATGCTTTTTATTAGCCAGGAGGTCACCCGCCTAACGGGCTATCCGGCCAGTGATTTTGTGGGGAACGCCGTCCGTGCGTTTGCCGACATCATTGTGCCCGAAGACCTGCCCACTATCAACCTGGCCATTGACACGGCCCTAGAAGAAAACCGCCACTTCGAGCTTTGCTACCGCGTTCGGTGCGCGGACGGGCGCACCATTTGGGTGTCTGAAAAGGGGCTGGGCGTGCGGGATGCCGATGGCCAGTTGCGCTACCTCGAAGGGGTGATCCTGGACACCACCGCCCAGCAAGAGGCCGAAATAACCCTCAAGGAGGTCAATGTGGCGTTGCAACGCAAGGAGAAGATGCTGCAAGCCATTGCCGTGGCCACCGACGCCCTGCTGTCCAACTCCGACGTCTTGGAGGTGGTGGCCGACTCGCTGGGGATGTTGGGACGCGCCACGGACGTAGATCGGGTGTACATCTTCGAAAATGGCACCGATGCCGACGGGCAGCCCGTCACCTCGCAACGGGCCGAATGGAGTAGAGAGGGCGTAAGCACCCAACACAACAATCCCGAGCTGCAAGACCTGCCCCTGCCACTCTTCGGCGAAGCCCTCGACTGCATGTTGCAGGGAAATCCGTTCTACGCGCTGGTGGCCGAGCTGGGTGGCCGCAGTGCCTACCAAGACATGCTCGTGGCCCAGGACATCGAGTCCATTCTGGTCATTCCCATTCACTACAAAGGCAAGTTCTGGGGCTTTGTGGGCTTCGACGACTGCCACTACCAGCGCCAGTGGTCGGAAGCCGAAATATCGCTGCTCATCAGCTTTGCCAACAGCATTGCCAACGGGCTGGCCCGCAAACAACTAGAAGATCACCTGGTAGAAACCAAAGAACTGGCCGAGTTGGCCAACGTGGCCAAGTCCGAATTTCTGGCCAACATGAGCCACGAAATACGCACCCCGCTCAACAGCGTCATTGGTTTTTCGGAGTTGCTCATGCAAACCCAACTCGAAGCTACGCAACACCAATACATGCGCTCAGTGTACCAATCGGCCAACTTGCTGCTTGACCTGGTCAATGATGTCCTAGATTTTTCTAAGATAGAGGCGGGCAAGCTAGAACTTTCCGTCGAGAAGACCGATATCTGGGAACTGGTGGCGCAAGTAGGAGACCTGGTCAAGATCAAGACCCACCAAAAATCGTTAGAGCTGCTGCTCAACCTTTCGCCCCAACTGCCCCGCTACGCCTGGCTCGATCCGGTACGGCTGCGCCAAGTGTTGGCCAATTTGCTCAGCAACGCCGTCAAGTTCACCCACGAAGGCGAGATCGAAATTGCGGTCGCCCCGCTACCTGGCCCGCCCGACAAGGACCAAATGTGCCTGCAATTCTCGGTGCGCGATACGGGCATCGGCATTGCCACAGAAAAACAGCAGAAGATATTCGATGCGTTTTCGCAAGAAGACGCCTCCACCACGCGGCGCTACGGCGGCACGGGGCTGGGCCTGACCATCTCGAACAGGCTGCTCGGCCTGATGGGTACGCAACTGGCACTGGAAAGCGAAGTGGGCAAAGGAAGTTGCTTTTCTTTCGCCCTAACGGTGCCCACCGAAAACACCGACGACGACGAGTGGACCAACCTGCAAGGCTGGCAACGACTGTTGGTGGTAGAAGACAACCCACACAACGGCCGCATTTTACAGGATATGCTGGCGGCCAAGCAAATTAGGGCCGACGTGGTGTCCAACGGTATTATGGCCCTCGAAGCACTCAATCGGAACAATCCGGCCTACGACGCGGTCATCCTCGACTATCACATGCCCTACATGAACGGGCTGGAAGTGGCCCAGCATATCCGTACCAAACTGCGCCGCGAGCTGACCCGCATCCCGATTTTGCTCTTGCACCACGACGACGCCGACCCCCGTATCAATGCCGCTTGCCGCGAGTGGGACATCCAGGCGCAACTCAGCAAGCCCGTCACGATTCAACAGCTTTTTGGCGGCCTGCAACGCCTGCGGGTGCACACCCGAGCGGCTCCTGCGCCCGCCGCGCCCGCCCCCGTGCTCGCTGCGCCCGTGGTGCTGGTGGCCGACGACAACCCGCTCAATATGCTGCTAGCCGAATCTATGTTGACTCGGCTGATGCCGCTCATCAAAATTATTACGGCCGAAGATGGCCAAGAGGCCGTCGAGCAGTTCTTCAAGCACCAACCCCACTTGGTGCTGATGGACGTGCAGATGCCCCAGATGAGTGGCTACGAAGCCACCCGGGCCATTCGTGCACGCGAAACCGTAGGCCGGACGCCCATCATCGCCCTCACGGCGGGCACCGTGTCGGGCGAACGCGAGCGCTGCCTCGAAGCAGGCATGGACGATTACCTGAGCAAACCCGTGTTGCTCGACCAGTTGCGCACCTTGCTGAACCGCTGGATAGCCCCCGATGCGCCCGCAGCCGACATACCCACCCCGCCGGAAAAAGGACCGGCAGCCGAAAACCGTCCGCACTTTGCGCGGGCGATGCTGTGGGCGCGGTTCGAGGGCCAGGTAGATTCGCTCGGGGGGTTGCTGGAGGTGGTGCAGGCGCGCACCCTGCCGCAAATGATCGAAAACCTGCAAGCCGCCTTGGCGCAGCCCATGCCCGCTGCCAAATTGCGCTCGCTGGGACATCACATCAAAGGCTCGGCCCAGGGAGTATGTTTTGAGCAAATGGCCTATTTGGCGCGTCAGATCGAACAGACCGACCATGCCAGCGACCATCCAACGGTTCGCCCCTGGCTGGAAGCCCTGCTCGACGAAGCCCGTCTCCTGCAAGAATTACTGGCTGACGCCCGTGCCTGAGGCGGTGGCCTCGGCCTGGTAGCGGCGCACGCTCAGCGAAGACATGTCGGCCTCGACGACGATCACCGCCTCGCCCTGGTCAATGTAGTCGCCCAGTGAGCTGCCTTCGTAGAGGGCGCCGCCGATAAGCACTTTGCCGCTGGGCCGCAGCACGGTGTGGGCCGTCCCGACTTGGCCCACCATCGAGCGGGTAGGGATAAACGACGAATAGCCCTGAGCGCGATCCATAGTGGTCTGGAGCGTCATGCGCTTGAAGCGCTTGCTCTCGGTGAGGCGCAAGCCCCCAAAAAGTACCAGCCCAATGAAGCCAAAAAGTCCGATGGCCACCGAAAGGGTAGCCTCGAAGAGCGCGGCCGTCGGTACGAAGCGAAAGTTGAACAGCTCGTTGTCGAGCATCATCAGCAGCAGGCCGCCCAGTGTGAAGGCCAGCCCGGCAATGCCCGCCACCCCAAAGCCAGGAAACACGAACACCTCGGCGGCGATCAGGCCAATGCCCACAAAGACGAGCAACACTTCCCAGTTGGCCGCCAGCCCGTTGAGGTAATAGGGAATGAAGTAGAGAATGGCCGCCGTCACCGAGATAATCAGCGGAAAGCCTACGCCGGGTGTTTGCAGTTCGAAGTAGAGGCCGCCCAAGATGAGCAAGATCAGGATGCCACTCACGAACGGATTGAGCACCAAGGCGATGATGCGCTCGGTGACGCTGAGTTGGTAACGAACCAGGTCATAGTCGGCGATGCCATTGCGTTCGAGCACGCCCTCCAAGGTGGCCACGCGACCTTCGCAAAAGCCGTATCGAATGGCCTCGTCGGTAGTGAAGGTGATGACCTCGCCTTTGGGCGAGATACCCTCAATTTCAATGTCCTGATCTACCATCGCCTCGGCAATGCGGGGATCGCGTCCGTTGGCTTCGGCCGTTGAGCGCATCATCGAGCGGAAGTACGACTGATACTTGTCGGGAGCGGCTTCGCCCG
>DAIRSZ010000141.1:0-5292 GCA_036804165.1 Catalimonadaceae bacterium
CTACAAGGGGGGCTTTCCGGCCCAGTACGGCGGGCGCCTGTCGTCGGTGCTCGACGTGGGCCTGCGCAGCGGCGACATGGAAAAGTTCGGCGTGACGGGCGGCCTGGGCCTGATCTCTTCGCGCCTCAGCGTGGAGGGGCCCATCCTGAAAGACAAGGTCTCGTTCATCTTCTCGGGCCGCCGGACGTACTTCGACATCTTCACGCGGGCCATCAACCGAATGAACGCCGACCGCCGCGACTTCAACCCCATTCCCGACTACTACTTCTACGACCTCAACGGCAAGATTACCATCAAGCCCTCGCCCCGCGACGAAATCACGCTCAGCGGCTATCAAGGCGACGATGCCTTCGCTTTCTCGCGCGACCGTTTTGGGATCAACTTCGACTGGGGCAACACGGCGGCCACCGCCCGCTGGCGCCACACCTTCAACCGCCAACTGACGGCCGACTACCGCTACGCCTACACGCGCTACCGCTACCAGATCCGTAACCAGTTCGACAACTTCAGCTTCGGGCTGGGATCGGGCATTGAAAACCAAACGCTGAGTGCCGACTTTTTTCTGGACGCCGCGCCCAAGCACCGGGTGCAGTTTGGGGGGCAGTATATCTACCACGCCTTCGACATCGGCCGGGCCAACGCGGGCAGCCAGGATGGCGCCTTTAGTTTTCAGGCAGGTAGCCGCCGCTACGCCAACGAGATGGGCCTTTACGTGTCGGATCAGTACGACCTCACCGACCGCTGGCGGGTAGAGGGCGGGCTGCGCTGGTCGGGTTTTCAGGAGGGTAGCCAGTTCTACCAGGCCCTCGAACCCCGTTTGTCCACCCGCTACCTGCTGCGCGAGGCCGTATCGCTCAAGCTCAACTACGCCCGTACGCAGCAGTACATCCACCTCGTGACCAGCTCGGGAGCCTCGTTGCCCACCGATTTGTGGTATCCCTCCAACAACGTGGTGGCGCCCCAACAAGCCGACCAGGTGGCGGGGGGCATCAGTTGGCTGCTGGGCGACGGCAGCTTTTTGTTCACCTACGAGGCGTACTACAAGTGGCTCAACAACCAGGTGGACTTCCGCGACGGGGCCAATTTGCTGATCAACGACAACCTCGACGCCGAGTTTGTCTTCGGCACGGGCCGCAGCTACGGCCACGAGTTCTACGTCGAAAAGAAGCAAGGCCGCACCACCGGTTGGGTGGGCTACACGCTGGCCTGGACGGATCGGTTGTTTCCGGACATCAACGACGGGCGGCGCTTTTCGCCCCGCTACGACCGCCGCCACGACATCTCGGTGGTGGTGATGCACCGCCTCTCGGAGCGGGTCAACCTGTCGGGCACGTTTGTGTACGGCACGGGCGAGGCCTATTCGCTGCCGGAAGGCAAGTTTTTCTGGCAAGACGTGCCTGGCCGCCAGGGCAATGCCCAGCCCTTCGCGGTGGTGCCCGATTTTCAGGAGCGCAACAACTTCCGGCTGGCGCCCTACCACCGGATGGACCTCTCGCTGGTCTGGCAGTTGCAACCCCGCTGGGGCGATTCCGACCTGACCTTCAGCATCTACAATACTTATGACCGCCGTAACGCGTTCTTCGTCTATTTCGCCGAAGAAACCAACGAAGAAACCGGTGCCCTTGAGCGCATCCGCGCCCGGCAGGCATCGCTGTTTCCCATCATTCCTTCGGTGACCTATAACTTTCGTTTCTGATGCGCAGACTCTTTCTCCCCGCCTTGCTGGCCGTTTTGCTGCTGGCTTGCAACCTCGAAAAAGACCTCGACATCGAGGTGCCCGTGTACGACCGCCAGTTGGTGGTAGAGGCGTATTTGCAGCCGGGGCAGCCCTTCAAGGTGCTGCTGACCGAGTCGAGCGGCTACCTTGAGGGCATCGAGCCGCCGTTGGTCAACGAGGCCACCGTCGCCCTGACCTACCAGGGGCAAACCTACCCGCTGCGGCCCGCGCTGGATTTTGACCCCGAGACGTTCCAGTTTCGGAATTTTGTGAGCGACTTTGTGGTGCCCGAAGACTACGAATCCGAGTTTGGGCTGCTCATCGAAGACGCACGCGGGCGACGGGTACAGGCCCAAACGCGCTTGCTGCCCGTGGTGCCCATTGATTCGGTGCGCTGGACATTCCGCGACAGCGACACGACGGCGTTTCTGCTGACGACTTTTACGGACATGGCTGGGGAGGAAAACTTCTACCGCATCGTCATCAACCGCGACAGCGTGACGGCGGCGGCCGACGTGCAGTTTACCATCAGCGACGAGCTGTTCGACGGGCGACAAATCCCGCTGGGGACGCAGTTTCGCTACCGCGACGAAGACACGCTCTTTGTGCGGCTGTTTCACATTGACCGGGCTTATTACGAGTTCTTGACCAGCCTCGACGATGCGCAGGCATCCAACGGCAATCCTTTTGCCCAGCCTGCGCCGGTGCGTTCAGGCGTCGAAGGGGGCATTGGGGCCTTCGCGGGCCTAACCTTCGACCAGCAGATGGTGATCGTCCGCCGCGAGTAGGCTCATTGGCCGCGCACCACGCGCGTGAGCAGGGGCAGATCGAGGCTGTCGAATGGATAGATGGCCGTACCGCGGTGGTCTTGCCGAAACTCTTCGGCCGCCGCGCGGCTGGCGTGGGGAATCAGGTCGCGGCCCATGGGGCCGATCACGTCGCTGCCCGCCACGAAGAAGGCTTGCGGGGCAGCGACCTTTTCTTGTTCGTAGTAGTCGGTGACGAAAAGCCTTTCAAGATTAACGGCCTGGCCGGACTCGAGGTGCGTGAGGAGCAGGCAGCGGGTGCTGCAAAAAAAGAGGGAGTCGCCCTCGGCGGTGAGGGCCAGGGCATTGTACTGCGGGTAGTCGTCGCTGGGCATGCCGCAATAGCGGCAGTCGTGGTCGGCCACGGCAGACGTTGGGGTTGATTCGGCATTGGGGCGGCCGCAGGCCAGCAGCCCCAGCCCAGTGAGGAGTAAAAGCAGCGGTCGGATCATTGATAAGACAAGTTGTTGGAACGAATCAGGAGGCCAATTTGCTCAGCGTCGAGCCAGCCCACAATGCGGCGGATCACTTTGCCGTCGGGGCCTACGAGGTAGTTGGTGGGAAAGGTGTCCACGCCGTACTGGTCGGCCGTGGCGGCCTGTTCGTCGGTGAGCATAGCGAAAGTGACATCGAAATCGCGCTGAAACTCGGCCGATACCTGCGGCGACTGGCCGATATTGATGGCCACGATCTCGAAATTTTCTTGCCTAAACTGGCGGTAGTAGTCTTCGACGAGCGGAAACTCTTCGCGGCAGCTCTTGCACCAATCGGCCCAAAAATGCACCAGCACCAACTTGCCCCGGTAGTCGCTGAGCGATTGGGTAGGGCCCGCCACGCTGGGCAAAGCAAAATCGGGGGCGGGATCGCCGGGACGGGGCGCGTTCGACTGGCAGGCCGTCAGCAGCAGGGCTACTAGCCAGCCGCCCAACGAGAAAAACAATTTACGCATAGGAGAAGGGACACTTTTCTGGGTATCAGAACCAGCAGGACAGGCAGAAAAGTGCCGTAATAAGGGCTTTTCGTCCTCATTCTGAGGGCTCTGGGCGGGCCATGCGCTGCACTTCTGCCAGCGGTACGCGGGCCAGTTGAGCAATTTTTTCGATAGGTAAGGTGCCGTCGGCCAGCACGTTGCGAATCATATCAACTTTGCCTTCGACAACGCCTCGTTGGTAGAAGGCATCTTCGCGGATGTCGTATTCAATGGGCATGTGATGAAGTTGTTTTTCTACTACTATGCTCAATTTGCGCAAACGCGCCAACACCAAAAGTTGACGTAAGTACTTGCGTAACGCATTTTGCGTCCCGCTGATTTCCATGAGCCGACGAATTATCTGACTTATTACCACTTCGGCCTCCTCGCGTCCAAAATTGCCCAGGACGGCCAGCAGCACCTCTTCGGGTACGATCGAGGCGAAGGGCTGGCGATAGTCATACTGGTGGAGGCTGCACAGTTCAAAGCCCACGAAGACTTCTTCAGGAGGTAGTTGCGTGGGCATACGGGCTGGCCGACTGCCCAAATAAAGGACAAACTGACGAACGGGTAGGTTGAATTTGCGGCGCAGTAAGACGAAGTACTCTTGCATACGAAAGACCATACCGTCTTGGTCGGCAGTCTGAAATTCGAGATGGAGTAGAAAGCGCGAGCCAGCGGTGGGCTGCACGATGCGCAGAAAATCAGGTTCTTTGGAAAGGGTAGTAGGCAAGGTGTCCTTGACTTCAGTAGAGTGGGCGATGTCAAAGCCAAAGAGGCGCTGGGAAACCGAGAGCAGAAACTGCCCCACATTTTCCCGAAATATTTTGTCGTAGTCTTGGGCCATGCGCTGGGATGCTGTTGGGGGGCGCAGAGGTAGGGATTCTACACGGTTTCGGGCAGTATCACCATCGGCGTTTCGCCTTCATATACCAGGTCGTTGATGAGCAGCCGCCGGAAGAAATGATCTGTCAGCAGGCGCGAGCCCTTTTGTACTACGAGCAAGCTATCGGCCGTGGTGCCCACCAATTGTTTGATGCGCGGTGCCACGTCGGCATCGTAAAATTTTTCGGTGCTGACGGTGGCGTGCGGGGCAAAAAGTTCTTGCAACCCCTGCAGGTAGCGATCTACGGCCCTGGCGTCCTCGCCAGGACGGACGACCGAAAAAAAGTGCAGGGCGCGTAGCTCGGGCGGCACGAAAGCCAACAGGCGATACAGCGTCAAGATATTGAGGGGGTACTGCAAGCTGACGGCCACGTGCAATTGCCGTACGTGGAAGGTGCGCAGGTTTTTGGGCAGAGCCACCACTGTGTGGGCCACCTGCTCGATGACCTCGATGGCCGTGCTACCAATAAAAAATTTCCTGAGCGGCCCGGTGCCTTTCAGGCCCAGCAAGATCAAGTACTCGCCTGGTTGCTGCAGCCAGCGGGCCAGGGCGGTGGGCAGGCTTTCGCGGACGATGGCATATTGCACGGCCATTTCGGGAATCGCTGCTTGGGCCAATGCCTGAAGCGCAGACAGGGCCTCTTGGCGAGCGTGTTCGATGACAACATCGCGGTCCGCCGCATCGGCCAAAAAAGGAACCGTAGCGGAAGTTTGGTGAATAAGCACGACTTCGGCCCCAGTTTGCTGGTGCCAGTCGGCGGCGTAGCGGAGCAAATTGGCCGAAAACTCGGAAAAGTCCACCAGCACGAGGAGGCGTTGGGGGTGCAGGGGCGGTTTCATGGGCTAGCGAATTGATGTTTTGTAGAAATGGCCCTACACTCGTAGAGACGTAGCATGCTACGTCTCTGCATGGC
>DAIRSZ010000142.1:0-5290 GCA_036804165.1 Catalimonadaceae bacterium
GACCTGACTACCCACCCCGACGCACCGTTGGTGGACTGTTTCGAGCAGGTGCGCCGTACCTTCTCGGCCCTGCAAAGCACTACCTGCTGGGACGTGACGGGCTGGCAACTGCCCAACCCGCTGGCTCAAAAGGCCAGCCCGCACCGCCCGGCCCAGCGCACGCGCGTGGAGCCCACGCTGCAAGGTTGGGTCTTGCTCGGCCCCGATCCGGTGCCCCACCTGCCCAATGCCAACGGCGGCCAGTTGTACCTCTATCCGGCCTTTCTGGCCGTCGCGGCCGATGAGGCCCACTTTGGCTTGCTCGAATGGCCCAACCTGGTTCTAGATTTTGAAGTGGTGAAATATCCCGAGCCGGAGGCACCACCGGCCGATGCGCAAGTGATCGGCCACACCTGGCGGCACGTCAACCGCGACGGCTCGCCCGACCGCCGCTTCCGGGACAATCCCTCCACGCCGCTGTGCGCCTATGGTTTGCTGATGCTGCGTAGTCCCACTGGGCTGCACGAAGCGTATTTGTGGAGCGACGCTGAGCGGGCGCGGGCTTTTGCTGAGGCCCTGCACGCCTACCAACAGGCCCTGCGTACCGACTAGGCGGTGCGCTGAGGTTGGATATGGGTCGGGCATTCGGGTGCCGCTTCGCAGGGTTTCGGCTTTCTGCCCGCAAAAAACTTTGGGCGGTTTTCTGAAAATGGTAGCCATCGCCTACCCCCAAAAAAGAAACGCCACCCCCAGCCGGGAGCAGCGTTTCCACACCAACAATCAAACAAATTTCGGTTTATTAATGGGCGCGCTGGCGACGGTTCGCATACGAGCCGTAGCCGTAATGGGCGTACACCTCATCGAGAAAGTCCGTCTGCGGCGACGAGGGCCAGTTGTCCTTGTCGAAGCCAGGCGCGTTTTCCAGTTTTTCTTGCGAGACGTCGAGGATAAACCGCTCGTGTTCGGTATCAATCTCGAAGGCTTCGAGGGGCACAGCAAACAATTTGTCACCTATGCCAAGAAATCCACCGAACGAAACGACCACATAGACCACTTCGCCGCTGGACATATCAATCATAATGTCTTTGATGCTACCAAGGTCTTCGTGCTTGGTGTTGACAATGCTGGTTTTGTGGATGGAAGAAGTACTGAGCATGGGGTTTTGATCACGGAGAGCCATGAGAAAAAAGGTTTGGGTGAGAAAAATATGTGTAGAAAAAGTTGAAAAAGTAGCTGAAAAAGTAGTTTAAAAAAGCTCAACTACCGTGGCAGTTACAACTTCTTCTACTACGATGGGACAACATCGGTTACGTCCGGCAGCGATTTTTTTAGGCTGATAGGCCAGATTCTTTTTAGGATTCAATGTTTACACAAAAACCCCACACACTGCCGTGCGTGGGGTTGGGAACCGTTCGAGAACTAGCGAGCGACGGGCGCCTTACCCGTTCATCGAGATCAGAAACTCGACGTTGTCGCGCGTACCTTTCACTTTGTCTTTCAAGAACTCCATGGCCTCGATGGAGGTCATGTCCGACATGTGCTTGCGCAAGATCCAGACGCGCGAAAGTTCGTCGCGGGGCATGAGCAGGTCTTCGCGGCGCGTGCCCGAGGCGGGCACGTCAATGGCCGGGTAGATACGCTTGTTGGCCAGCTTGCGATCGAGCTGCAGTTCCATGTTGCCCGTGCCCTTAAACTCCTCGAAGATCACCTCGTCCATCTTCGAACCCGTCTCGATGAGGGCCGTGGCGATGATCGTGAGCGAGCCGCCGTTTTCGACGTTGCGGGCCGCCCCGAAAAAGCGCTTGGGCTTGTGGAGCGCGTTGGCATCCACCCCACCCGACAGAATCTTGCCCGACGAGGGGGCCACCGTGTTGTAGGCCCGGGCCAAGCGCGTGATCGAATCGAGCAGAATCACCACGTCGTGGCCGCACTCTACCATCCGTTTGGCCTTTTCGAGCACCACGCTGGCCACCTTCACGTGGCGGTCGGCCTGTTCGTCGAAGGTGGAAGCCACCACCTCGGCGCGGACGTTGCGGGTCATCTCCGTAACCTCTTCGGGCCGTTCGTCAATCAGGAGGATGATCAGGTACACCTCCGGGTGATTTTCGGCGATGGCATTGGCAATTTGTTGCAAAAGCACCGTCTTGCCCGTTTTGGGCTGGGCCACGATCATGCCCCGCTGGCCCTTTCCGATGGGCGCAAACAGGTCAATCAGGCGCGTCGAGAGCTTGTCGGGGGTAGTGCTCAGGTTGAGGCGTTCCTGCGGAAAAAGGGGCGTCAGGTGCTCGAAAGACACCCGATCGCGTATTTCGTCGGTGGTTTTGCCATTGACGGTTTCGAGGCGGAGCAAGGCAAAGTACTTTTCGCCTTCCTTAGGTGGGCGAATCTGCCCCCGGACGTTGTCGCCGGTTTTGAGGCCGAATAGCTTGACCTGCGAGGGCGACACGTACACGTCGTCGGGGCTGGCCAGGTAGTTGAAGTCGGCCGAGCGCAAAAAGCCGTAGCCGTCGCTCATCATTTCCAGCACGCCCTCACTGACGACGATGCCGTCGAAGTCGCGCACATTGCCGGGACGGCGCTGCTGGGGCTGGTGGCCACCCTGAGGAGTATTGGCGCGGGGGTTGTGCTGGCCGTTATGGTCGCGTCCTCCTTTTTTGTGGTCGGTCGGTCGTGGCGGGTCTTGCTTGCGCAACTCAGGTTGCCGGGGTTCGGGCTTGCGCGCCTCGGGTTGTCGGACTTCGGATGGCCGGGCGGGGGCTGGCTTAGGTTCGGCCGGGCCGCGGTCGGCCGGGCTGCGGTCAGCCGGGCCGCGATCGGCCGGGCCGCGGTCGTCAGTATGGGGCGTCGCCTGTTTGGGTGCCTGAAAAGGCTTTTCGAACCTTTCGGGGGCATCGAAGGCCGTGATCGTTTCGTCAATCTGACTCCTGAAGTTGTCGAGCAGGTCGCGCTCAGCAGCCTGATCGGCGTCGTCTCCGGTGGGGCGAGACTCTACGTTTTCGCGCTTGACCCGCACGCGGCGCCGAGGCAAGGTCGAGCCACCGCCCGAAGCCGACTCGCGGGCATCGTCCTCGTCAGTATCGGATTCTGAAATCGCTGCTGACGGGGCAGAAACGGCAATTTTGGCTTTTTCGGCCGTATTGGGCTGTTGGCTAGAAGACAATTCTTTTTCGGGCAAGACGGCCTGTTGATCCAGGATTTTGTAAACGAGTTCGTTCTTGGGAAGTCGTTTATAATTGGGAACCTCCATTTTTTCGGCCAGTTCCTTCAATTCTGACAGCAGTTTTTTCCTCAGTTCTTCAATTTTGTACATAAAACGCGATTAAAAAGGCAAATCTTGGGTAGGGAGAAGTGTGGCAGGGCCGGCAGCGGACAAACGGACAGCGCAAAGCCCATTCAGTGGAGGGTCGGAAACGTATTTGCTACGGAGCCGGAAATAAGCAAAACGAAATGTCTAAAAAGGGATATGTACGAAAAGAGTATTCGTACAGGTACCGCTGAAGGATCAACGGGTGTGCAATAGTAGCAAAACTGCCGACAATTGTCAAGTGTTACTACCGCACCCCAAGCAGGAAAGTTTATTTTTGCGGACTTTCCGGGCGTTGCAGCTAGTTTTGCTCATCTGATTCTGCCTTCCAAAGCGCGGAAGGCTCCTACTAATTGCCCTGACCTACGTCTTGCCCATTCGTTTTCCGTCATCCTCTGCCTATGCTTTCTCTTTCGCTCATTCGTCAAGCGCCCGCCGATGTGGTGGCGGGTTTGCAAAAAAGATATTTTGCCGCCGCACAAACCCTGGTGGATCAGGCCCTGGGCCTCGACCAGCAGCGGCGCGATACGCAGGGGCAGCTCGACCAAACCCTGGCGCAATCTAACCAAATGGCTCGCCAAATTGGCCAGTTGCTCAAGGCCGGCCAGCAAGCCGAGGCCGAGGCCGCCAAGCAGCAAACCGCCACCCTCAAGGAAACCGCCCGCATGCTGGGCCAACAACTGACCCAACTGGAGCAGGCCCTCGACGAAGTGTTGGTGCAACTGCCCAACCTGCCCCACGCCAGTGTTCCCCCGGGGCGCTCGACCGAAGACAATGAAAACATCCACCAGGAAGGCGACCTACCTAACCTCCCCCCCGATGCCAAACCGCACTGGGAACTGATCACCCACTACCGCACCCCGCGCGGCCCCCTCATTGACTTCGAGGCCGGCGTCAGGCTGACGGGCGCGGGCTTTCCGGTCTATCGCGGCCCCGCGGCCCGGCTGCAGCGGGCACTCATACAGTTTTTTCTCGACAGCGCCGTGGCCGCCGGCTACGAGGAGGTGCAGCCGCCCCTGCTGATCAACCGCGACTCGGGCTACGGCACGGGCCAGTTGCCCGACAAAGACGGCCAGATGTACCACGCCACCACCGACGATTTGTTCCTCATCCCGACGGCCGAAGTACCCATCACCAACCTCTACCGCGACCTGATCCTCGACGCGGCCGACTTGCCCGTGCGCCACGTGGGCTACACGCCCTGCTTCCGCCGCGAGGCCGGCTCGTGGGGCGCGCACGTGCGCGGGCTCAACCGCCTCCACCAGTTCGACAAGGTCGAGATTGTACAGATACGTACGCCCGAAACCTCCTACGCCGCCCTCGAAGAGATGCTGGCCTACGTGCAGGGCCTGCTCCGCCAGCTAGAACTGCCCTACCGCGTGCTGCGCCTGTGCGGGGGCGACCTGGGGTTCACGTCGGCCCTGACCTACGACCTGGAGGTGTTTTCGGCGGGCCAGCAACGCTGGCTCGAGGTCAGCTCCGTGAGCAACTTCGAGACCTTTCAGGCCAACCGCCTCAGGCTGCGCTACCGCACCGAAGACAAAAAAACGGCCCTGCTGCACACGCTCAACGGCAGCGCCCTGGCCCTGCCGCGTGTCGTGGCGGCCTTGCTCGAAAACGGCCAAACACCCGAAGGCATCCGTCTGCCCGCCGTGCTGCACCCCTACACGGGCTTTGAGGTGCTCAAATGAGGCTACCTACTGCCGGAGGTAACACGAGTCGGGCAAAGCTGCGTATGCAGAAAAAACCTACACATGAACCACTACCCGATTCGCAAAGCCACCGCCCAGGACGTAAACGCCCTTTTTGAGTTGATCAAAGAACTAGCCCAGTACGAAAAGGCGATCTACGAAGTAGAAAACACGCCCGAACAACTGCTGGCCGACGGTTTCGGCGATCATCCCCTCTTTGGCGCCTACGTGGCCGAACACCAAGGCACGGTGGTGGGCGCCGCCTTCTACTACTTTCGCTATTCGACCTGGAAGGGCAAGCGCCTGTTTCTCGAAG
>DAIRSZ010000143.1:0-1191 GCA_036804165.1 Catalimonadaceae bacterium
CCAGGTATTCGGCCTGCTCGGCAATGCACTTGGGCGGGCCGCCGTAGAACCAGGCCGGTTTGTAGTAGGGAGTGACGTAAAGCAAGCGCATAGCAGCCACGAAAGTACGGATTTTTAGCGGGCAGAGGCAGTTTCTAGCTCGGCCAGGGCGGCCAGAAAGCGCGTGCGGAAGTGATCGCCCGTAAAATGTGCATCGTAGTGCCGACGGCCCGCCGCCCCCATAGCTTCGTAGTGCGCGGGCTGTCGGGCGATGTCGGCCAGCACCGCCCCGAGCGTAGCGGGCTGGTTGTCGGCCAGCAGGCGGCCCGTTTGTTCGTCGAGAATAATTTCTTCGGCGGGCTGCTGGCGTAACCCTACGCAGGCCCGGGCCCAGTACATGGCCTCCAGAAACACGAAGCCAAAGCCCTCGCGGCTGCTGGGAAAAACGAGCGCCTGGCATTGCCGATAGAAATGCGGCAAGGCCGCGTCGTCCACGTCGTCGAAATGCGCGACGTGCGGGCCAAGTTGGTGCGCAGCGATGAACGCCCGCACGGCGGGCACGTCGTCGCCCCGGCCCACCAGGGCCAGGCGCAGGGGCACATCGGGCCGATCAGCAACAACCTGAGCAAAGGCCCTGAGCAGTTGCCAATGCCCCTTGTAGGCGTGTTTTTGCCACAAGCGCGACACAAACAAGACGTACGGACGCGGATCGGCCAGCCAGGCCCGGTGATGGGGCTGCCCCGGTTTTTCCGAAAGGTGGTAGAAACTGGCCGGTACGCCGCCGAGCAGGCACACCCGCGTTTTGTGCGCAAAGGTCGGATTGTGCCGCACAAAGCGCTGGTAGGTATAGTCGGAGTTGCAAAGCAACAGACTGGCCCGTTGCAAGGCGCGGCGGTGGCGGCCCCCCACGGGTTGCCAAGCCTCTTCGTCGTGCAAGAACACCACCGTGGGCGGCAGCGGCAAGGGGCGCGGCCACAGGGCCAGCAGGCTGGCCACGCCCAGGTGGTCGAAGACCACGTAGCGGTAGCGGTGGCGCATCAGCCGGGCGAGCACCCGCCCGACAAATCGCAGGCGTTTGCCCTGGTAATAGTGCGCCGAATCGTCCGCCACTGCTTCGCCGTAGAGCGAATGCACTTCCGGATTGCGCAGGGCCAGGGACATGAGGCGAGCTACGCGCGAAATGCCGCCCGCATCGGGCCGGAAGGCCACCGA
>DAIRSZ010000143.1:1291-5289 GCA_036804165.1 Catalimonadaceae bacterium
CATGGCCCGGCGTTTACGTTTGAAATAGCCGCTCATAAACACAAAAAAGCCGAACACAACGACTCCCGACTTGCTCATCTGGTTGAGGATGGTGGCCAGATCCACCTCGGCCTTGACGGCGTACAGAAACAGGAAGGGTATCCAGAGTGGCAAGGTGGGGTATTTGCGCGTCTTCTTGAAGAGAAACACCAACACCCGGTTGAAAAAGTATCCGATAAAAAACATGAAGGCTACGCCCCCCGCTACGCCAAAGTTGGCATAGCCTTCCCCGAGCAAACCCAAGTCCATGCTCACGGCTCTGGGCAAAGGAATGCCCGTAAAGCGTTCGTAGTAGGCGTGCCCGCCGGCCTTGATCTTGTTGGGCGCCAGAAAGCGGGGCAGAAAAGACGCGTAGAGGGCGTTGGCAATGGTTTCGCCCTGGGCATAGGGTTCGTTGCGCGGCACGTGCACCATGATCAGCCCCACGATGCGCCCCTGATTGGCGCGGGCCGTGGCGTTGGCCAAGGGGCTGTCGTAATACTTGAGGCCCGTGTTGCCGTAGTCGCGCGTGGAGGTTTCGGTGAGCGAACTGGCATTGGAGAGCCGGTCAATGTATAGCTCTGTCAATAGCGTGAGGCGTGAGAAAAAATTCAGGCTTTTGTCGCTGGCAATCACCTGCCGATAATCGCCTTTGATGGCTTGCAGCGTGAAAATGGCCAAAGAAGCGGTGAGGACAAGGGTAGCTTTGCGCGAGAGCGTAGGCCTGAGCACAAAGAAGATCACCATTACCGAGAATATCCCCCAGAGCAGCAAGTCATGAAAAACGCCACTGCGCAGCGTGCCTACCAAAAGGGTCGAAAAGCCTACTGCCAGCCACAGGTAGCGGTTCTTGTCTTTCGACAAGAAGATGTACAAAGCACCCACAATCTTGACATTACTCAGCAAGTAGGCCAAAAACCGCAGGCTACTCGGCACAAAGGGCATAACGATGGAGGCGAAAACCCCTACGATCAATAAGAAATAGCCCGTCTTGCGGTAGAAAGCTCCCTCCTGTAGCATATTTTGCAACATCCCTGCCTCCTGTCGAACCGCCCGCGGTTTGCGGAAATAGAGTCCTGCCACAAAGGTCAGCAGCGCGGGCACGGCGTAGTTCATGTATTCCGACTCCGAAATGGGCATAAAGAAAATGACGTGGTCGCTATAGACGTTGAACTGCACCGAAGTACCCACCACCAGTTGCAGGGCGGCCATCATGGCTATGAGCGGGCGCACGGGAAACCCCTGCCCGAGTTCGTTGAGCAGTTTAAAAATAGAATAATAGAACACAAAAAATCCTACCAGGCCTAGCCAGTACATCTGCGGCATAGACGCGAACGTCAGCACCGTTAGCAGCAGGGTGAGGCCAATGATTTGGGGGGAAGAACGCATGAACTTCAGGCTAGCTGGCGAGGTTTGGCTTGAAAGGTGCCAAACAAATTGTTCTGATCAATATACTGCGTGAGCAGCAAATATGCCCCGTAGATAATGCTCGCTTTGAACGTATAGTTGAGCACCATGCCAAGATCTACTTCAGCAACGGGCAGCCACAAAAATACGAAAGGAATCCAGGGTAGCCCGACGGGGAATTTTCGCAGGTGGTGAGCGAACCCGGCAAACAAGCCTCCAAAAAGCAATCCTACGCCCCACATGGCTACTACCCCGCCGCGCGGTCCAAAGTTCACGTACGCCTCGCCCAAATGCGTCAGGCTCAGGCTCGTTGCCGGAGGATTCGGCTGCCCCGAAAAACGCGGGTAGGTATCTAGCCCACCCACTGTCTTTTTGCCGGGAGCTAACACACGGGGCAATAGGCTACGCCACCCGGCCCAGTAGGTCTCGCCCAAGGCATAGGGTTCGCAGTCGGGTGTATGGGCCATGTACTGCGAAATGAGCCAAGCGTGACTAAAGCGCGGCAGGCGCGTAGCGATGTTGTCGCCCCGCAGCAACGCGTCGGGACGGCTGGCATAGTGGGTCCACAGTTGGGGAAACACCCGCAGCTTGTCGGCGAGGGTGTAGTTGTAGTCTTGCGCATTCCAGAGCGTGCGGTTCCGGTATTCCTGCTTAAGGGTTTCTAAGGTCAGCACCGCCAGCACACCGCCCAGCACCAGCCCGGCCGTCAGCCAACGGCCCGGTTGCACGCGTAGCCACCACAGCATACCCAGAAAGGCACACACCAGCACCACGTCCATAAACATAGATTCATAGATGCTGAGCACCACGAGCGGCACCAGGCACAAAGCGGCCCACCAAAGGCGATACGGGTGTGTGGTCAATACCCAACGCGCCGCCGCCACCACCAGCAGCATTCCCATCAGGACATATACGAAGAAAAGCCCGGTCTGCCAGCCCGAATAGCGCAGGCCATAGCCCGCCAGCCCCAGCAGGGGCAAAGCCCATTCCCAGCGCACGGGGTAGCGTGTGCGGAAAGGCTGCAAGGCATCTGCCCACACGGTACGCCGCACGGGCCAAATCAGCAGGCCCGCGCCGTAGGCCAGCGTGCCGGGCAGGGCGTAGGCAAAGTACGCCTCGTCGCCCACTTCGATCAAAGCTGCCTCGTTGGGCGGAAACAGGTAGAAGGACAAAAACGGCCCGGCCAGCCACTGCAAGCAAGCCACCAGCCAGGCCAGTTCGCGCACGGGCCACGCGCGGCCCAGACGCCGCACGAACAGCCAGGCCGACACACCAAACACGCCCAGCCCCGCCGTGGCCACGGCGGGCTGCGGCAGCAACGGCAAAGCCATTAGCGTGAGCAACAGGCAGATGCCTACGCCCCGGCCCGTGGTGGAACGGATGGCTTGCGCCGTATGCTGCTGCACGTGCTCAGGTAGTTTGCGTAAAAGTGCGAAAGGCTGCATAAATATTCTCGTAGGCATAAACCGCATTTTTGGCCGCGAGGCCCGCTGCGAAGTGCGCCGGATTTTGCCGCAGGCGGGCGGCTAGTTGCCCCAGGCGCATCCGCAACGCGGTTTCGTCGCCCGAAGGATAGGTATAGCCCGTCGCATCCTCTTCGATCATGTCCGGCGCGCACCCGCACGCATCGCTGACCACCGCCGGCAGCCCCATCGCGAAGGCTTCGTTCACCACCAAGCCCCAGGTTTCGCCGTGGTCGCTGGTCAGCAAGAGGGCATCGGCCTGGGCCATCAGGCTGCGCAACGCGGTCTGGTTTCTAAAACCAAGGAACCGAATTTGGTTCGATCCGGCAGCGGCGGCCTCCATTTCCGATTGCAACGGGCCCGTACCTACGATGTCCAACGTTACATCGGGGCATTGGCGTACGGCGCGGATGGCCTCCAGCGGACGTTTCTTGGCAATAAATTTTCCCACCCACAGCAGGCGGATGGGTCCGTCGGGCGGGGTTGGCTGGTGGGCAGATTCTTTTTTCCAGAAATCCTGATCTACGGCGTGGGGCGCAAAGAGCAGCTGCTGGGGCGAGGCACCGTAGCTGGTCAGGTATTGCCGATTGCGCACCCCTACGTAGAACAAGCGCGTGTAGCGCCGGATAAACAAGGGATACAAACGGGCTTTGAGCACCTTTTTCCAGCCGCCTTCGTGCGGATTGGGCTGGCTATCGCCCCGCACGGCGCAGGGCAAGCCCGTACGTTGGCAGTGCCAGTAGGCCTGCCAGTGCGTCTGGAGAAACCAGCCGAAGATGACCACGTGCGTGGCGCCCTGCCGCCCGATTTCGTTCCCGATGTCGGGCGTGTGGCAGCCCCGGAAGCTTTCGAGCGAAGGCCGCTTGGCCTCGTTGCGCAAGAATACGTGCGGATAGCCCGACAGCAAGTCCACGTCCCAGGTGATCTTTTGGCCAAAGCCCTGCCGCCCCGTTTCTTCGGGCGTAGGGTTGTGGGCGTAGAGCACCACGATGTCCATGCGGGCCGCCAGGTAGCGAAACAGCGGCGCGTAGTATTGGATGGGATGGCTGACGACGATGGCGAGCTTGGTCATGGCTGGTGGACTAGGAAGAACGCTGCCGCACGCTGGCG
>DAIRSZ010000144.1:0-1506 GCA_036804165.1 Catalimonadaceae bacterium
ATCCTGATGCAGATGAACTTACAAAACGGCCTTTACGGCGACCGTCGCTACCTACAGCCCGAAACCGTGGCCGAGTTTGCCAAAAACCACCGCCCGCGCAACCGTCGTGGCCTGGGCTGGGATCGTCCCGTGGCGGAGGGCGAGGGGCCTACTTCGCCGCTGGCTTCGCAGCGAACGTTTGGCCATTCGGGCTTCACGGGCACCTGCGTGTGGGTAGATCCCGAATACGAACTGGTGTACGTGTTTTTGTCTAATCGTATTCATCCCGACGCCACCAACACGCGCCTGCTCAAAGACAACGTGCGCACCGACATTCACACGGCCATCTACGAGTCGCTCATGTCGGGCATGGTGCCCCCGCCCATTCGTTTGCCCGTGCGCAACTGAGGTCTCTGGCAAAGGATGCCCAATCAGGGCGCTTCCGCAACGTGTTGGATCGGGCACCGTTTAGTCTGTCACCGAGAGAACTTTCTCCAAATCGGGCAGTTGTTTGTAAAATTGCAACCACCAACGTCCGGGCTTTGCCCCAGACCTTTTCATGAAAATTGGCATTGTCTGTTACCCTACCTACGGGGGCAGTGGCGTAGTCGCCACCGAACTCGGTAAAGCCCTGGCCAAAGAAGGTCACTGCGTACACTTTATTACCTACACCCAGCCGCCTCGCCTCGACTTTTTCAACGAAAATCTTTTCTACCACGAGGTGGCCCTGCGCAGCTATCCGCTCTTTCAATATCCGCCCTACGAACTGGCCCTGGCCAGCAAAATGGTGGACGTGGCCCAGCACGAGCAGCTCGACTTGCTGCACGTACACTACGCCATCCCCCACGCCTCGGCAGCTTTTATGGCCAAGCAAATTTTGCAGACCAAGGGCATCCGGATGCCCGTCGTGACTACCCTGCACGGCACGGACATCACCCTGGTGGGCAAGGACGTTTCCTACGAACCGGTGGTCACGTTCAGCATCAACGCTTCGGACGGCGTCACGGCCGTTTCGGCCGATTTGCGCAAGGACACCTACGAACACTTCGACATTCGGCGTGAGATCGAGGTAATTCCCAACTTTATTGACCTGGAGCGCTTCAGTCGGCAGAAAAAAGACCACTTCAAGCGGGCCATCTGCCCCGAAGGCGAGCGCCTCATCGTCCACACCTCCAATTTCCGGAAGGTCAAGCGTGTGGAAGACGTCGTGCATATCTTCGAGCGCATCTGCCGCCAGACACCCGCCAAACTGCTGCTGGTGGGCGACGGGCCCGAGCGGCCGCGCATCGAGACGCTGTGCCGGCAGTTGCAGATCAGCGAGCACATCCGCTTTTTGGGCAAGCTCGACGCCGTTGAAGAAGTGCTTTCGGTGAGTGATTTGTTTTTGATGCCCTCCGAGAAGGAGAGTTTTGGGCTGGCCGCCCTTGAGGCCATGGCCTGCGAGGTACCCGTGGTGGCCAGCCGGGCGGGTGGCATTCCCGAATTGGTCATTTCGGGCGAAAGTGGCTTTCTGAGCACCATCGGCGA
>DAIRSZ010000144.1:1606-5274 GCA_036804165.1 Catalimonadaceae bacterium
AGGCGGATCACCCGAAAGTCTGTCGCCAATTGGGCGGCCCAGTCGTCCCAGGTATGGAGCGACGAAAACGCACCGTGCAAGAGCAACAGCGGCGGGCCGCTGCCCTGTTCGCGGTAGTGAATCCGCATGCCGTCCAGGTGCAGAAAGCGGGAATGTTGGTCGGTATAGCGTGCTTCGAGCCACGCCACGTCGAGATCGTCGCGGGCGTAGAGGGAGAAAAACATCCAGGGAATGGCCAGTGCCGTGCTGGCCTTATCGAGAAGAAAAGTACCCATAGTGACTAAAAGTTCGGTGTATCAATTGGCTAGGGGCTGCTACCTACTTCGAGGTGGTGAAGCGTAGGTACATCCCCGCCTTAGACGTGCCCGCGGCACGTTGGTTGTCTAAGATTAGTTAATATCGCACGAAGCTCAATGAAAAACCAATGGCGTGCCCTGTTTTCCGAACAATTATTTCTTACCAGATGTAGGTTTCTACCTTTATCCGACATTCGAATATGGTTTTCTGCGCTGGTAATATCACAAAAAAAGGAATGACTGCACATGGCAGCCATCCCTTTCTCTCTCCTCAATCTTGCTCTTTCTAGGCTTCGACCCCGGTGGGCTGCGAAACCGCTAGCGGCTCGATGGATACGTACGAGCGCCCTTTAAAACCTTTGCGAAAACGAACCGTGCCGTGGGTGGTGGCAAACAGGGTATGATCACGACCTACGCCCACGTTGGGGCCCGCGTGGTGACGCGTGCCGCGTTGCCGCACGATGATGCTGCCCGCCTGGGCAAACTGTCCGCCAAATACTTTTACGCCGAGGCGCTTGCTTTCTGAGTCGCGACCGTTCCGGGTACTACCGACGCCTTTTTTGTGTGCCATGGTCTATCCGAATTAAAACGTAATGTCTTCGATTTGAATTTTGGTGTACAACTGGCGATGGCCTTGCTTCTTCTTGTAGCCCTTGCGGCGCTTTTTCTTGAAGACAATCACCTTGTCGCCTTTGACGTGATCCAGGATTTTGGCCGAGATGCTGGCCCCCGCCAAGGCGGGCGTGCCGACCTGTACCTGGTCGCCATCTTCGACCAGCATTACCCGGTCGAAGGTCAGGGCAGCGCCAGTGTCGCCCGCTTGTCGCTGGACGTAAAGAAATTGATCTTTCTGGACTTTGAACTGCTGACCTGATATTTCTACAATTGCGTACATGAGTAGTTGATTTAAAATCAGGACGGCAAAGGTACGTATTTGTTCGACGAGGACAAAAGCCATTATCAAAAAAATAAACCCTTTTGGCAAGTACGTTTCCGGTAGATTTTGCTTCCTTTGTTAAGGACACTTCGGCCACTTCTGCCGCCATCGGAATTACGCTCGGTTGTCAAACAATCCTTCTCCAACTGTCTTTATGCTATCGAACCTTTGTGATAGCTCCCTAACCTACCTGCTCATTTATGGATCAAGTACTCACCGAACCCCTGCTGCAAGAAGACAAGAATCGCTTCGTGCTTTTCCCCATCAAGCATCACGATATCTGGCAGATGTACAAGCAGCACGAAGCCTCGTTCTGGACGGCCGAAGAAATTGACCTGGAAGCCGACCTCGATCACTGGCGCAAGCTCAACGACGGCGAGCGCCACTTCATCTCGCACGTGCTGGCCTTCTTTGCCGCCTCCGACGGCATCGTCAACGAAAACCTGGTGCTCAACTTTATGTCCGAAGTGCAACTGGCCGAGGCCAAGTGCTTCTATGGGTTTCAGGTGATGATGGAGAACGTCCATTCCGAAACCTACTCGTTGCTGATTGACACCTACATCAAGGACGAAGCCGAGAAGCACCGCTTGCTCAACGCCCTCGAGACGGTGCCCTGCGTCCAGAAAAAAGGCGAGTGGGCTTTGCGCTGGATTGACTCCGACAAGTTTACCGAGCGCCTGGTGGCCTTTGCGGCCGTAGAGGGCATCTTTTTCTCGGGGAGCTTCTGCGCCATCTTCTGGCTCAAGAAGCGGGGCCTCATGCCGGGGCTGGCCTTCTCGAACGAACTCATCAGCCGCGACGAGGGCCTGCACTGCGACTTTGCCTGCTTGCTCTACACCGACTACATCCAGGAAAAGCTGCCCGAGGCGCGGGTGCGCGAGATCATCACTGATGCTGTCCGCATCGAGCAAGAATTTGTCACCGACGCCCTGCCGGTGGGCCTCATCGGGATGAACGCCAAGCTGATGGCCCAGTACATCGAGTTTGTGGCCGACCGCCTGCTGGTGGCCCTGGGTTGCGAGAAAGTGTACAACGCCACCAACCCCTTCGACTTCATGGAGATGATCTCGCTCAAGGGCAAAACCAACTTTTTTGAGCGGCGCGTGTCGGAATATCGCAAGGCGGGCGTGTCCACCGAGAAGAAAACCGAAGGCGCTGAAGTCAAGAAATTCTCGCTCGACGAAGACTTCTGAGCAGCCCCAAACGTCCTGTCAACCCCGGTAGTTTGCTGCCGGGGTTTTTGTTTGGCCGCAGCACGGTGTGGATAAGCCCAAGGGCGGAAATTTATCCACAGGCGCTGTGGACAATGCCGGCAAATGGGCTTCTGCGGGCCTTGTGTGGCCGTGGAACAGGTTTGATATCCACAAAATGCCGGGGGTGTTCCACGGGTTAAGTTTTCTTCCTACTTTGGCGATGGGCAAAGAAACGCCGCCAACTTACTTCCGTAAGGTTGTCACATATATTTATACCCAAGCCTATTTTCCTATGCTGGTAATCAAAAGGGATGGGCGCCGCGAATCGGTCAAGTTTGACAAGATCACGGCCCGCATCGAAAAACTCTGTTATTCACTCAACCAAGACTTTGTGCAGCCCGTCGAGGTGGCCAAGAAAGTCATTGACGGCATCTTCGACGGGGTCACGACCGAAGAACTCGACCGCCTGGCGGCCGAAACCTCGGCCACCATGGCCGTGCGCCACCCCGACTACGCCCTGCTGGCGGCCCGCATCGCCATCTCGAACTTGCACAAGACCACCAGCAAGTCGTTTTCGAACACCATGAAGCGGCTCTACAACTACGTGGACCCCAAGACGGGTGAGAACGCTTCGCTCATTTCGCGCGAAGTGTACGAAGTAATCAAGAAAAATGCTGCCCTGCTCGACTCCTCCATCATCTATGACCGCGACTTTGGTTACGATTATTTCGGTTTCAAAACCCTGGAGCGCTCCTACCTGCTCAAGCTCGACGGCAAGGTGGTCGAACGCCCGCAGCACATGCTCATGCGCGTGGCCGTGGGCATTCACCAGCACGATATAGCCTCGGTGCTCAAGACCTACGAGCTGCTGTCGGAGCGGTGGTTCACGCACGCCACGCCCACGCTGTTCAACGCCGGCACGCCCAAGCCGCAGCTTTCGTCGTGCTTTTTGGTGCACATGAAAGACGACTCCATCCCCGGCATCTACGACACGCTCAAGCAGTGCGCGCAGATTTCGCAGTCGGCGGGGGGCATCGGGCTGTCCATCCACAACATCCGGGCGACGGGCTCCTACATCAAAGGCACCAACGGCACCTCCAATGGCCTGGTGCCGATGCTGAAGGTGTTCAACGATACGGCCCGGTACGTTGACCAAGGGGGCGGTAAGCGCAAAGGCGCTTTCGCCATTTACCTCGAACCCTGGCACGCCGACATCTTCGACTGGCTCGACCTGAAGAAAAA
>DAIRSZ010000145.1:0-5224 GCA_036804165.1 Catalimonadaceae bacterium
CCAGCCGTTCGAGCTGGCCCAGCGCCCCCACGGGTTTGGTTTTGGTATTGATCTTATGCCAGAGAGCAGTGGTGCTGAAGGTCGTCATACGACCGCGAAATAAGGGTTTTTCGGACAAATGCTTTCGGAGAATGTCCACACGCTCGGCGCAAGCAGTGAATTACGTGCCCGCCTGCTCGCTTTCTGAAGCCACGCTTTTTCGAGCTTTCTTCATCCCCTCCATGCGGCTTACTCTATTGCTCGACATGCCGACACCTTGGCTGCGGCGCGGGCTTCCCTGAGGATGCCGATTGCCTCCTGCCAGGTGGGCTAAGCCGGGTTTGTCAGTCTCCGAGGGGCTTGCCTGGTTCTTTTGGCCATCGGCTCAAAATTGCCGGAGGCCCATTCGTTCGTCCGTTCCCGATTCTCTCAACTCAATTGACCACCTGCGCCACCTCTGTCAGCTCGCGCACTTGGCCCGTATGCACGTCGTAGAGGGCCGGCACCACCCGCAACTGTCCCGACAGATAGTGCCCCTGCAAACTAGAATCGGCCGCCAACTGGTGCACCGTATGAAAGACGTTGGCCTCGATGCAGCGCGCCAGGTCGGGGCCAAAATCGCGCAGCACCGCTTGCTCTTCAGACTCGGCCCGCAACACCTCAACCAGGTCGCGGATGTGGCCGGGGGCGTCTTCGCCGTGCACGAAGGCCGTTACGGCCCCGCATTCGGTGTGGCCCAGCACCACGAGGGTGCGCACCCCCAGGTGCTCGACGGCGTATTCGATGCTGCCCAACTCGAGGTCGCCGAGCAAGTGACCCGCCGTACGGATCACGAACAGATCGCCCAAGCCCTGGTCGAAGACCACTTCGGGCGGCACGCGACTGTCCGAGCAGCTAATGACCACCGCGTGGGGGTGTTGGCCTTCGGCGTTGCGCAAGATGTCGGTGATCGCCTGGTGCGGATGCACGCCCTGCCCCGTCAGAAAGCGTTGATGACCCGCGCGCAATTGGGCCCATACGTCGGCGGGAAGTGCCTCCTGCGTCCCTTGCGCTGGTTCTTGCTGATTTGGTGTGGTGGGCTGACAACCACCCAAGCCCAAGAAAAAAAACGGAAAAAAGAGAAGGTGAATGGTCGTACGGCGCATAGCTGGGGACAAAATCTTCGCAACAAACATATAATCAACGATTCGTTGCCAAAGTACGGCGTCGCCTACCGATTTTCGTATGACATTTTACGTCAATCGTAGCACAGGCTGTTTTTAATGCCCCCCCACGACTATTTCCAGTTCAAGCAGTTCACCGTCCGGCAGGGCGATTGCGCCATGAAAGTGAGCACCGACGCCTGCGTGCTCGGGGCCTGGGCGGATGTGGCCCACGCCACGCGCCTGCTCGACCTGGGCACGGGCACGGGGCTGCTGGCCCTGATGCTGCTGCAACGAGCCGACGCCCGCGCCACGGCCGATGCCCTCGAACTCGACCCGGCCGCCGCCCGGCAGGCGGCGGCCAACTTTGCGGCTAGCCCCTGGGCAGAGCGGTTGCGGGCCCACCTGGCCGACATCCGCACCTGGGCACCCCCCCACCCCTACGACCTGATCGTGAGCAACCCGCCCTTTTTCGAAGACCACACCCCCCGCCCGACGGCGGCGGCCAACGCAGCCCTGCACAGCACGCACCTGCGCCGCGAAGACTTGCTGGCCGCCGCCCGGCGCGCCCTGTCGCCCGATGGCACGTGGGCCGTGTTGCTGCCGCCCTACCAAAGCGCCCGCCTCGCCGAAAGCGCCCGGGCCGTCGGTCTATGGCCCTTCCGGACGTTGCACTTGCACAACCACGTGCACAAGCCACCGTTTCGGGTGCTGACTCAATATGCCGCCGCTCCTCGTCCCCACACCACCGAACGGCTGGTGGTGTGGGAGGCCCCGGCGGCGCGTCCGGTGTACACAAAGGCGTTTCGAGCCTTACTGCGCGATTATTACCTTATTTTCTAAAAGTAGTCCGCCTGCACAATTGGGCAGATCCGATGTGTGGACAGTCGGGACAGTCGGCGGGCACGTAGCGCAGGTCTCGGGCTGACTTTTCAGCCCGAAAAGCGTCAGCCCGAAAAGCGGCGTTTGTGGTGACCTACCGCTGGGCGGAACCTAGCAAAAAGGGTAGCGCGCGTTTTCCGTGCCGCTGATGCGCCCCGAACAGCACCAGGTCGAACACAAACAAAAAAGCTCCTTGCCACAAGATGGACTGGCCGTAGCCGATCCACTTGGCGGCCGCCGATTTTTCGGGCCGCTGGCCGCGCTCCTTCAGGTAGGCGCCGGCGGCCATGTAGCCCACGTCCAGCCCAGCGTTGAAGAGCAGCAACTGCCGGATGTTGTAGTGTTTTTGCACGGTCTGGGACAGCGAAAGAGCCACGGGGGCGCGGCGCGCTTGCCACAAGCCTGCGCCGGCCAGGGCCAGGTTGACCACGTTCCAGTAGGCGTTCATCTCGTGAAAATAGCGCTGGGGATCGTCGGTGGGGCCTTTGCGGAGAGCGAACCCAGCCGCTATGTTGCCCACGGCCCAGGTGCCGAGCACGGCCATGCCCCGCTGGTTGAGCTGAAGTCGGCGGGCGTTGAAGGCCGCCGTGGCGGGCAACGCCGACGGCGAGCGGCGGACTTTGCGCAGGGCCTTTGTTGCGTATTTGACCCCCAGGAAAGTGGTGATGAGCTTTTTCATAGGGCTGTAAACGCGGCGGCGCAGGGCGAGGTTGATCTCACCCTTTGGGCGAAGTGCGCAGGGCGTACATCCGCTCGATGATGTCCACCACCTTGAGGCCTTCGAGGGCGTTGGTAGTGGCCACGGTGCGCTGGCGCAGGGTGTTGACTACGTTTTCGATGACGAAGTGGTGGTTGGCCGCGCTGCCCTTGTAGGCACCGTAGTCGTTGGGCGGGGCGGCGGCGGGCAAAGTGGGCATCTGGTAGTCTTGCACGTGGCAGTAGGTCACCTCCTCCATGTATTGCCCACCCACGCGCAGGCTGCCCCTTTCGGCCAGCACGATCAGGCTGCTTTCGAGGTTTTGCCCCCAAACCGATGTCGAATAGTTGAGCACCCCCGCCCCGCCGCGCACCAACTCGAATTGCACGCTGCCCGAGTCTTCGAACTCGGTCAGGTCGGCGTGGTTGAAGTCGTAGAAACGGCCCGACAGGCGGTGCACGTCGCCGAAGAGCCAGTAGAGCATGTCCACAAAGTGGCTGAACTGCGTGAAGAGCGTGCCGCCGTCGGTGGCCTGCTGGCCCTTCCAGCCGCCGGGCTGGTAGTAGCGGGCGTCGCGGTTCCAGTAGCAGTTTATCTGTACGAAAAAAATTTGCCCCAGCCGCCCGCTGCTGACCATCTCTTTGAGCCAGACCGCCGGGGGGCTGTAGCGGTTTTGCATGACGCAGAAGGCCAGGCGGTGGCGCTGGAGGGCTTCGTAGAGGACGGCCTCGCCCTCGGCGCGGTGCAGGGCCATGGGCTTTTCGATGACCACGTGCGCCCCGGCCCGCAGGGCAGCGATGGCCTGGGGGGCGTGCAGGTGGTTGGGCGTGCAGATGTTGATCACTTCGGGCACACGGGCCGGGTCGGCCAGCAACTGGTCGAGGGAGGTGTAGAAGGGCACGCCGTACTGGTCGCGCACGCGAGGGGCCAGCGTGGCGTCGCAGTCCACGACGGCAGTCAGTTGACTTTCGGGGTGCCCCGCCACGATGGCGGCGTGGCGTTGCCCAATGCGGCCAAAACCGACTACACCAAAAGAAACGGGAAGATCAGACAAAGCAACTGGGGAAACAAAGGTAGGAAGATCAAGTACTGGGCAGCAACACCCCAGCCCAGGCAGGGTGGCCGAAATAACGACGAGCAGTCGCCTTTACCAAAATTGGCCGGGGCCTGACCAGGATTTTGCCCCGGGTTCAACACCAATTCTGCGGTATTTTTCGTTGATTGCTCGTGATAACTTTTTTGGGTATGCGGGCGCGCTATTACTGGATTGGTACTTTGCTACTGCTCGGCCTAGGTGGCTGCCAGCGCCACGTCAGCTTGAGCAAAGTCAATTTCGACTATTGCTACAACCTGGAAAGCCCCGTCGGGGTGCAGCACAAGGTGCTCGATGCGGGCGACCGTTGGCGCATTTTTCTGGCCTTGGACATGCGCAAGCTGGACGTAACGGCCGACCTGGCCACGCTCTACGAGCGCTACCAGTTTGCCTACCGCGTGGTGGGCAGCTACCGCAGCCGCCGTGCCCTCGACGAAAACCCGGCGTTGGTGTTTAGCGAGGACGTTACGCGCAGTGCCGACGGCACCTTCCACGTCAGGTTCAGCCTGCTCAAGCCCGCGCAGGTGCCCACCGTGCTGGTGCTCGACGTGCAGGAAAAGAGCAGCGGCAACAGCTTTGCCTTCGACATTCCCCTGCCCGGCACCCAGTTCGACAACCCCGAATACCGCTACGGCATTTTCCCACCCAACCAAAAGTGGCCGCGCTACGCCCCCTACCTGACCACCCGCGACACGATTTCCCTCAACGCCTTCGAGCGGCAGGAGCCGCAATTGCAGGTGGCCTACTATCCCGAGCCTTTCCGGCCCGCGTTGCCCCCCATGGCCCCGGCCAACGAAGCCCCCCAAGCCTTACAGATGCAGATGCGCTACCAAATTGGGGCCCAAAACCTGCTCATGTTCAGTCAGCCGGGCCTTTATTTCGCCCAGGAAGACACCACCCACCGGGCGGGCTTTGGCTTTGTGGTGGCCGACCACCGCTTTCCGCGCGTGACGCGAGCCGAAGAGTTGGTGGACCCGCTGATCTACATCACTACCCGCGACGAGCGCAACCGCCTCGTCAACGCGACCGATCCCAAGCTGGCCCTCGACGAATTCTGGCTCAAGCTCGGCGGCAGCCGCGACCAGGCCCGCCAGCTCATCCGGGCCTACTACCGCCGCGTGCAGCAAGCCAACGATTTGTTTACCAACTTCAAGGAGGGCTGGAAAACCGACCCGGGCATGATCTACGTCGTCTTCGGCAAACCCGACCGCGTGGCGCGCAAAGACGACCGCGAAGAGTGGTACTACGTGCGCAATGCCAATCTTCCCGAAGTTGTCTTTACCTTCGTGCGGCGGCCGACCATCTTCACGGATCAAAACTTAGAACTGCTGCGCTACAACGAGTATGACCAGGCATGGTACACCATGGTAGAACAATGGCGAAAAGGTATCCTGAGAAACTAACACCCCCCGGCCCGGCACCCACGCGCAC
>DAIRSZ010000146.1:0-5150 GCA_036804165.1 Catalimonadaceae bacterium
CTGCTCAACCCGGGCAACGAGATTCCGGCCCCTACCGACCTGGTGCACATCACCAGTGGCCGGGAGGTGACCATCCTCAACCTCAACCAAATCACGCTGACCGACATCCGGATTGACGGCGTACTGGACTTGGATACCTCGCGGGGGCACAACTTCAATAATTTGCGCGGGCGGGGCCTGATTCGCCTGCGCGGCGACCAGCAGGGCCAGGACAATTTTCCGGCGGGTAGCGTAACGGCTTTCAATGATTTGGAAACGGGCGGCAGCGTAGCCTACTATGGCCCGCTGGGAACAACGTTGGTGTTCGCGCAACCTCGCATATTTCGCGAACTGACCATCGAGTTTGACGCCCCTGCACGCACGGCCGAAGTGCGCACCCACGTAGAAGTGCTCGTCGATATGCGCATTGAGCGCGGCACGTGGCAGTTTGGAAACAATTCTCAGACCACAAATCGTACCCTGACGGTTCGGGGCGACCTGCTTGTGAATGACGAAGGACGCATTGCCGTAGGCACGGGCAATGCCCGCCACCGCTTCGATCTTTACGGCGACCTGATCAACCGGGGAGATGTGAGTTTCACTAACCGGACGAGCCCCAATTACACACAAGAAGCCACCAACGGCATCGTAGACGTTTTTTTCCTGGATAATCGGCGCGACCAGACCGTACGTTGCGAAGGCCCGACGCGCTTCTACCAGATCGTCATGAACAAGGGTGCCGACGACACCTATCAGCTCAACCTCGAAGCGACCGATCCGACGTTTTTTAGTTTATTCGGCCGGGCCAATTTTGGCCACGGCAACGACGAACAACTCACTGCACCCAGCAACGCCCTTTCGGTACTTTTCGGGACGCTGCGCGTGGGTCCAAACGTAGAAATTCCGCGCCTCAATACTACTGACAATTACAACATCTCGACGGGCGTCACGCTCTGGGTAGATGGTGGCCGGGTGGCCAAAACCAGCGGCACGGCCATCGTGGTGTACGGCAAAGTGCGCGTAACGGCGGGTCAGTGCGAAGCGTCCATCAACAGCGGCTTCACGATGCGCGGCAACGGTACGCTCAGCATTGAGGAAACGGGCACACTGACAGCGCGCCAGATTCGGACCTCTATTTTCGGCAGCGACAACGTAGGCGGGTATATCCAATCGGGCGGAACGGCCACTATTACGGGGGGCGGTGTGGCAAACAATTACTACGTATTCAACATGACCTATCCGGGCAACGTATTCCGCATGTCGGGCGGTACACTGCACGTGCGGCGCAACGACGGCGCGGGCGGCATCTACATCAATTCTGATCCCGAAAACGTCAGCGTAACGGGCGGCACGGTGATCATGGAAATGAGCACCAACAACAACTTTCGTCTCACCTCGCGGGCGCCCTTTTGGAACGTAGTCGTACGCAAGTCCGTGGCCCAGTCACCCGAATTGCAGGTCGTAGGTTTTGGCGGCAACGGCAACACCCCTGCCCTGACGGCCCAACCGCTGCGCATCCTCAACGATCTGGGCATCGAAAGCGGTGCCCGCCTCAACGCCCTGGGCCAGCCCGTCAACATTGCGGGTGACTTTACGCTCAGCGGCAGCTACGTAACGGGACAAAACACCACCACCTTCGATGGCGAGCAGAACACCCGCCTGTTCCTTTACAACGGCAACCTGACGCTCGACACGCTGGTGCTGCGCAAAACGGGTATCAACGATACGTTGCGCTTGGTGCAAAATACGGGCAGCCCTGTGCTGACGGTGGGCGACTCGCTGGCCGTGGCGCAGGGCGTGTTGCAATACGGCAGCCTGACGGTGGCAGCGGACAAAAGTGTTTTTGTGGGTGACCGCATCGGTACGGCCCAAGACAGCGGCCGCTTGCGCTTACAAGGTGCCGCTGCCCAACGGCTGAGCACCGCCGATGGCTATTGCGGACGCCTCGAGCTCAACAATGTCAACCATATCACCTTGGTCGGCAACTTGACTGTGGGCCCAGAATTGGTGCTGACGGCGGGCCGCTTCAATATCAACACCCACCGCCTGACGTTGGAAGGACAACTGACCGGCACCAGTTTTGGCCTGGACAAGATGATCCGCACGGCGGGCAATATTTCGGATGGCGGTTTGCGCCGCCGTGTTGCCGCCAACGGTGCGCAGACCTATCCCTTCGGGGCGGGCGATCGCTATACGCCCACCACGGCCCAATTCAGCAGCGTGACAACGGCGGGCTACGTGCAGATCAACCCCGTGGCGAGTGCACTGGCCACCCTGGCCGCCACCGACTCCAGCCTCAACTACTACTGGCGCGTGCGCAGCGATGGCTTTGCCACTGCCCCGCAGGTGAGCTATGTATTCCAGTACGCGGCGGCCGATGTGCCCGCCGGGCAAGATGCCACCAACCTCTACGTACCCGGCTGGGTAGCTGGCGCCATACGCGTGCGCAACCCCAGTTCGACGGCTGCCGGGATGGGCATCACCACCACTACAATCACCACCGACGCGCATACGGCTACTACGGCCAATTATACGATGGCCGTTGCCAACCGCTTTGGGGGCACGGTTCGGGTATTCTACAGCCGGCGAGTGAATAATAGCCAAAGTTATAATATCAATAACATCCCAGCTTGGAACAACAACAACCACTGGACGTTTGACAGTACCCACAATGGTGCCGCAGCTGGCGCCTTTCCCGGCCCTCGCGATATTGCCATTATCGGCAGTGGAGGAACTGGCGGTAACGATGGCGGCGGCAACCGTCACAATATCCGCGTACCGAACGGCTACACAGCACGTGCAGCCGAAGTGCGCATTGTACAAACTGAACCCAACTGGGCGCCGCGCTTATTTTTCCACCAAAACAGCGGGGCCGAGTTTGGTTTGGTAACGGGCAATGGCACCCTGGAATACTACATTTCGGATACCCAGTCGCCCAATGTGGTAGCAGACCTGGGCGAATTTGTCGAGACCCCTGGGGCTGAATTTATTTTCTTAGCCCAGAGCAACGCGGTAACCTTGCCGGCCAATCTGACTACTTATCCAAACTTGCGCTTTGAAGGCGAAAATGCCCGTTCTTTTTCCTTGGCTGTACCCATCACGGTCAAGCAAAATTTCACCATTGATAACCGGAGTACGCTGCAACTAACCCAATCCGTGCACGTGAAGGGCGATTGTCGTGTGGGAGGCTATCTGTTCGGGAAGGTGTTTTTCTTGGCCGCTGCTCCGCTGACCACCTTGCAGGTGGACGGAGATTTGCGGGTGCACAGCGACAACGCCAGCGAGCTGGCCGTAGAAACCGCCAACGCCACAGCCATTCATCGCCTACGAGTAGGTGGTGACTTGCGGCTCGAACAGGGCAACATTCGCTTATACCAGTCGGCCACTGCGGCAGCCGTCGTGCTGGAGCCTTTTGGTCCCACGCCCGGCGCGTTTACCAACCTCACGGCCAACGTGCCCACGCTCTACCGCGTGGAGCTTAACAAATCGGGTGCTGATACGGCCTTTACCGTCCAGACCAATGCCCAGTTACTCGGCCCGACCAATGGTACCGAAAAGGCTATTGCGTTGCAGCGGGGGCGCCTCGTGCTGGATCATCCCAACCTCAACTGGCCCCTCACCACGGGTGGCCTCGATTTTATCATCCCGGCGCAGGCTGGGCTGGAGGTCACGCGCGGAACGGTTTTCCTCAACGGCAATCAGAAAGGCTTGCTACTTGACGGCCTATTGCGCGTAAGCGGCGGCACAGTGCGCATCGGCGACGACAGTGGCGATGGGCAGAACTTCATCGAATATTCCGCTTCGGGTTCGGCCCGGATTGAGGTCACTGCGGGCAATTTGCTGGTCAATGCACAGGTGCGGCGCAACCTGACCAGTACAGCGGGCATTTTACGTTACCGCCAGACGGGCGGTCAGGTTGTGATCGGACGGCGCACGGCCCCTGTGGCTAGCCGGGCCATGCTAGAGGTACTCAACCCATCGAGTCATTTCGAATACACGGGCGGGAAGCTGACCATTGCCCGGCAGAACGGCGATAACCCGGCCGTCGCGGCCCTGTGGCTGGAGCCAGCCACAACGCAGATCAACCAAGCCATCTACGTGGGGGATATCGCCTTAACGCCCGCCAATCAGACCCGCTTTGGTATCAACGCCAACGTAGACCTCGACAGCCTGGTGATCACGGCGCTGACGGCCCGTTTAGAATCGCGCCCGCTGCGCCTGCGCAATCACCTGATCATCAACAGCGGCAGCACCCTCGAAGGCAACAACCTAACGCTTACGCTCGGGGGCGACCTGCGCGGCCCGGGGCAGTATTTGCCCCAGGGCAACCTAACGGTTTTTGATGGCACGTCCACCCAAACCGTTACGCACGGATTTACCTTCAATCGTCTTGATCTGGAAACGGTAGGCAACTGGCAAATGAACGCGCCGTCGGAAGTGCTGGGCCGCTTGGTGGTTTCGGAAAACACCACCTTGCGCGACGGCGGCCATACGCTGACGCTGCGCGGCAACCTACAGCACAACGGTACGCACGCCACCCCGCCCAACACCACGGGCCAAGGGCTGCGCTTTGCGGGCTCCACGTCCCAGCAGCTTGAGCGGGCCACGGCTGGCAACAGCGTATTTGGTAAAGTGACGGTGCAAAACCCGTCCGGCATCCAGGTGCTCGACGGCAGTGGCTTCGCCTTCACCGTGACCGACACGCTGCGCCTGCACAGCGGGGTGTTCAACATCGGTGGCAGCTTGCTCGAGATGGGGCCACAGGCCAATTTTCAGCCGGTCAATCCGTTCAGTGCCCAAAACATGATCCAGACCAACAGCTCGTTCACCGACAACGGGGTGCGCAAACAGTTTGGAGCCATCGCGTCAGCCACGCAGTACCTGGTGCCCGTGGGCGAGAGCAAGTACACACCCGTGCGCTACGATCTGTCGGTACTCAACGACGGCGCCGCGCTTACTGTCCGCCCGGTAAACCAGCCGCACCCCACCATTGGCTTTGCGGTAGTGGACAGCGTATTGCAGTACTACTGGATCGTGAAGGGAGATAACGTTTCGCAGTTGACGGGCAGCATGGTGTTTCGCTACGACACACAGGACATATCCCCGGCAGCAGCCGACGCCAGCAACTACATTGCCGCCAACCTGCCCGACCAGGCCGTGCTCTGGAACAA
>DAIRSZ010000147.1:0-5122 GCA_036804165.1 Catalimonadaceae bacterium
GCGGGCCGCTGTTTCACACCGAAAACTACGAAGAGTTCGACCGCTCCTTCCCCGACGAGCCGTACCGCTTTCAGGGCTACACAATCTTCCAACTGCGCGATAACACCGTGTCGGTGGACGAACTGGCCAACCCCGATCCGGACTTGGCGCGCTTGGTGCTGCAGTCCGATGTCCGCGATGACATCGGCCGCATCATCAACCTGGAGTTTGATCCAGATCTGGACGAAGACATCCCCGTCATCAAGGTGGACGGGGCCAACAATGGTATCCAGCGCACCATTCGCCTCACGCAAGACCTGTTTGCAACGGGTGCCGACGACCGGCTGATCAATTACAAACGTTATTACTACGCAGTAATCGCCTACGCGTACAACGGTGCTCCGGAAAACCCCGAACGCTACTTGGCTGGGCGTTTCAATAACCGGGTTTACACCGTGATCCCGCGCCAGTCGAGCCACCGCTTCGATGGCACGGTGCTCAACGCGAGCTTTGGCAACACCTTGGAAGTGACTCGACAATCGGGTACGGGTACGGGTCGCTTGCCGCTGCAATTGGTGGAAGGACAAGAAGCGCGCGTGCTGGCCAATACCGATCCCAACAGTGTGCTCGACCTGCGCTACCAGTCGGGCAATACGCCCGTTGCCATCAAGGTGTACGATCCGCTGCGGGTACGCGATGGCGACTTCACGCTCCGGCTGCTCAGCCGCCTGGTGTTCGACCGTGTCAACATGCCGGAGGGCTTTCAGTTTCAGCCGGGCGATCGGCTCGAAAGTTTGCTTGATCCCAACGTAACTGAGCCTTTGGCCCGCTTGTCAGTTGGACGTACCAACATCTTGCAAGTGCCCGGCGTGGCGATCGTTAATAGTCAGGAGACGCGCCGCGTGCTCGACAATGACCTGGCCCAGGGCACGCTGCGCGTAGAAATGCTCAACGACCGCGAGGGCGGCACCTTCACGCTCGGTATTGACAGCCTGGGCGAACCCGACGGCGGTCGGCAGCAGGTGCTGGAGTATAAGTTTCGCCCTCAGCCCTTCCGCGTGGTGCGCAACGGGGCCACCGTGGCCGAGTTGACTTGCGTGGAGTTTCAGGCCAACGACCTCTGGGAACTGACCACGCCCGACAACGGCATCGTCTATTCGCCACGCCCGATTTCCGCCGACGTGGATCAGACCCTGCCCGAATATGGTCTTTCCTTTGATTTCCGTCATGGATTTTCGCCGGGCTACGAAGCAGCCAGCAGTGGGCCTTTGGATAACTTTTTTCTGCAGGCGAATATCACATTTGACAATGCTGCCAGTGGCTGGTTGCGTGGGGTTTCTCGTGGTACCAATCGCTTCAATCAGATGGACTGGCTGCGTGTGAACAGTGATGAATATGCTGGACTAGATCCGGCGGGTGTATATCTTAATGTGCTGGGCGGTGCCATAGCTCCCTACTTGGCCACAGCCATCATATTACCCGGTACGCCAGACAACCAAGGTGCTGCTTATCCCGAAAGCCGGGTAAACCGGGAAGTAGGCCTCTCCAGGACAGGCAATGTGGATATCGTTTTTACGGATGATCAGGCTCTTTGGACACGTGTGGCCGTGATGCAGCGCGACCGAGGTGCCGGGTTGGCAGGGCGCTTCCGCTCGTTGACGCGCTCTGACTCGCTTTCGCGAGATCGCAGTGGGAACCTTGTAGGTGATACTAGTCCATTTGATCCTACACAGCCTTCACGAGGTATGAGCTGGTTCCCTGGTTATGCCATTGATATAGACCGGGGCGTACGTCTTAATATGGTGATTGCCGAGTCGAGTTTGCTGAACCCAATCAACGGCAATAACCTGCGCTGGGAGCCGGATGGCAGTCGCAACGGGGGTTTCAACCCGATTTACGTGTTGAACACGCCCTATGACGAAGCCCGCGGAATGGAGCGGTATCTCGACTCGGTGGCTACGTTAGCCATCACGCGGGTTGGCCCCGCCATGCAGGCATTTTATAATGACGTCAAATGGGTGTTTATGCCCCGCCTGACCGAAGGCGCCCGCGTGACGCCCGCCGACGGCTACGCCGCGCTGGCTAACCAGGCAAGGGTAAGCGTGCGGGTGCAGCAATATTACACCTCCTTTGGTGGAACCCCGACGTACGCCTTCAGCACCAACGGGCTGGGAGTGGTTACGGCGCGCCGCGAAACGGCCTCCGAAGCCCTCAAGCAAGTGCGCATTGTGCCCAACCCGTACTACGCATTTTCGACTTACGAAAACTCGAACCTCGACACGCGGGTGAAACTGACCAACCTGCCGCGCCAGTGTACGATCAACATCTTCACCGTCAGCGGCACGCTGATTCGGACTTTCCGCAAAGACGATACGCAGTCGTTCTTCGACTGGAATTTGCGCAACGCCAACAACGTGCCCATTGCCTCGGGGGCCTACGTCATCCACCTCGACGCGGGCGATTTGGGCGAGCGCATCGTCAAGTTCTTCTGCGTGATGCGCCCCAACGACCTGGATTCTTTCTGACCTAATCTGGGCCGACCGGTCACGGTTGGCCCTTCTTTTATTTCTATGAAAAAAACACTACTTCTTTCTTTGATTTTGTGCGGAACGACGGTCGGCGCGTGGGCGGGCAATCCCGAGCGCCGGGGCCAGGCGGGTGCTTCCGAATTGCTGATCAATCCGTGGGCCGCCAGCGCGGGCTGGGCGGGTGCCAATTCGGGCAGCATCACGGGCGTGGAAGCCATGATGTTCAACATCGGGGGCCTGTCCAAGATCAACCGCACCGAGTTGTCTCTCACCAATATGCAATATTTGGTGGGGGCCGATATTTCGATCAACGCCATCGGGCTGGCCCAGCGCTTGTCCGAAACGGGCGTGCTGGGTGTGTCGCTGATGGGTGTCAACTGGGGGGAGTTTGAGCGCACCACTACCAACGATCCCGACAACCTGAGCGGAGCTACCTTTTCGCCGCAGTTTTTCAACCTGAGCGTGGCCTATTCGCAGGTGTTTTCTAACAGCATTTCGGGGGGGGTGCTGGTCAAGGTGGTGTCGCAATCCATTGACAACGTCAACGCCACAGGCGTGGTGCTCGACGCTGGGGTGCAGTACGTGACGGGCGTGCGCGACCAGTTCAAGTTTGGCGTGTCGTTGCGCAACGTAGGGCCCAAGATGCGCTATCAGGGCGACGGCCTCTCGTTTCGCTCGCAGAACCAGTTGCCCTCGTTTGACTTTGCCGCCGACCGCCGCTCCGAAGGGTTCGAGATGCCGGCCCAACTGCTCATTGGCGCGGCCTACGACTTCGACATCGGGGCCATGCACCGCCTGACGGCTGCGGCCAACTTTACGTCCAACACCTTCACGCGCGACGTGTACCAACTCGGGGCCGAATATGCTTTTCAAGAAATGTTTATGGTGCGGGGGGGCTACTACTTCCAAAACGACAACTTCGACGAGCAGAGCTATACCAATGCCCTCTATGGCCCGGCGGCCGGACTTACGGCGATGGTGCCGCTGAGCAAAAGCCAGTCGGAACGTATGCTGGCCATAGACTACGCTTACACCGCCACGCGAATTTTCAGCGGTACCCACAGCATTGGGTTGCGGCTGATGCTGTAGGCATTTGTTGGGGGTATGGCGAAAATCCTTACCTTTGAAGAACGAATAAACTAATTGGACGTCGTCGTTGCCTGAGCCAGGTGCTCGGGTGGCTTTCTAAATTTTATTCCGAGAACGGTTGAGGAACCGTTCTTTTTTGTTGTACCTAATGCTTATGCCCATGGCAACCGTATCTTATTATACTGAAACGGGCCTGCAAAAACTTCGTGATGAATTGCAGACCCTCAAGACCAAAGGGCGCGCCGAGATGGCCCGCCAGATTGCCGAAGCCCGCGACAAGGGTGACCTGAGCGAAAATGCCGAATACGACGCGGCCAAAGACGCGCAGGGTTTGCTCGAACTCAAGATCGCCAAGTTGGAGGAAGTACTGGCTTCGGCCCGCGTGCTCGACGAGTCGAACATTGATGCTTCGAAGGTGTCTATCCTCTCGACGGTGAAGATAAAAAACAAGCAAAACGGCGCGACGATGACCTACACGCTCGTTTCGCAAGAAGAAGCTGACCTGAAAACGGGCAAAATCTCGGTCAAATCGCCCATTGGGCAGGGCTTGCTCGGCAAACAAGTAGGCGACACGGCCGAAGTAGTAGCCCCCTCGGGTAAAATCACATTCGAAATTGTAGAAATTTCTCGCTAAATCGGTGCACATCGGCCCCGGCGGCTGGTGTGCGCATCCCTTCTTATGGCCAGTATCTTTACCAAAATTATCCAGGGCCAGATTCCCGCGCACCGCGTGGCCGAAGACGAGCACCACTTGGCTTTTCTGGACATCAACCCGGTGGCCATTGGCCATACGCTGGTGGTTCCCAAGCGCGAGGTGGATTATCTGTTTGACCTACCCGAACCCGAATACCTGGCCTTGCAGGCATTTGCCTACCGTCTGGCGCCTGCCCTTAAACGCGCTGTGCCGTGCCTGCGGATTGGCATAGCGGTAGTAGGGCTGGAGGTGCCGCACGTCCATATCCACCTGCTTCCCCTCCATTCGATGGCCGACATCAACTTCCTCAAACCCAAGCTATCGCCCAAGCCCGAAGAACTGGCCGCCACGGCCGCCCGCATCCGGGCCGAGTGGGAGGGCTAGCGGCTAGCGTGCCCGGTGAGGATTGTCGCGCAGGAAAGCTGTCCAATCGCTGGCTTTGCCGTTGATGGCAGGTAGGCCATTCTGGGTTTGGTAGTGATGACACACCGCGGCTGCCAGCGCGTCGGTAGCGTCGAGCAAAGGCCCTTCGTGCTTGAAGTGCAGCAGGTGCTCAAGCATGGCGGCCACCTGCTCTTTGCTGGCGCTGCCCGAGCCCGTCACCGACTGCTTGATCTTGCGCGGCGCATACTCCACCACCGGAATCTCGCGCGAAAGCGCGACGACAATGGCCACCCCTTGCGCCCGCCCCAGTTTGAGCATAGACTGCACATTCTTGCCGTAGAAAGGTGCCTCCACGGCCATCTCGTCGGGGAGGTACTCGTCAATGAGCTGAAGCATCTTCTCGAAGATTTTCTTGAGCTTTAGCTGATGGTTGGCATATTTGCTGAGG
>DAIRSZ010000148.1:0-5114 GCA_036804165.1 Catalimonadaceae bacterium
CGACGACCACAACCTCTCGATCTGAGGAATTGGCGGGTATTCCCTACATTTGTGGCCATCTTTGCAGATCACCAAGCGGTCACGCGTATGCACCTAGATTTTGAGAAGCCCATCGTGGAGCTGGAAAACAAGCTGGCCGACATGAAAAAGCTGGCCGCCGAAAACGAGGTGGACGTCAGCATTGCCATTGCCGCCCTGGCCGACCGCATCCAAAAACTCAAAGAAGAAACCTACCGCAACCTTACGCGCTGGCAGCGCGTGCAGCTTTCGCGCCACCCGGCCCGGCCCTACACGCTCGATTACATCGCGGCCCTTTCCAGCAGTTTTGTAGAGTTGCACGGCGACCGGCAGGTGGCCGACGACAAAGCCATGGTGGGCGGCCTGGCCCGCATCGGCGACCAAGCCGTGATGTGCATTGGCCAGCAAAAAGGACGCAACACCAAAGAACGCCAGCACCGCAACTTCGGCATGGCCAACCCCGAAGGCTACCGCAAGGCCCTGCGCCTCATGAAACTGGCCGAAAAGTTTGACCGCCCCATCGTCACTTTCATTGACACGCCGGGGGCTTTTCCGGGCATCGAGGCCGAAGAACGCGGCCAGGGCGAAGCCATCGCCCGCAACCTGCGCGAAATGTTCTCCTTGCGCGTACCCATCGTTAGTATCATTATCGGCGAAGGCGCCTCGGGCGGTGCGCTGGGCATTGCCATCGGCGACCGGGTGCTGATGCTGGAAAACACCTGGTATTCGGTGATCTCGCCCGAGTCGTGCTCTTCTATTTTGTGGCGCAGTTGGGACTTTAAGGAACAAGCCGCCGAAGCCCTGCGCCTGACAGCCCAGGACATGCACCAGCACGGACTGGTGGACGGCATCATTGGCGAACCGCTCGGCGGAGCGCACACCGACCCGCCCCGGATGTTTCGGATGGTGAAAGAAGCCATTCTGGCCGAACTGGCCACCTTGCAGGAGCTATCGCCCGCCGAGCGCACGCGGCAGCGCATTGATAAGTTCTCGCGCATGGGCGTGGTGCTCGAAAGCAAAGCCCTCAGTCCCCGATGAAAATTGGTCTAGCACTTTCGGGCGGCGGGGCACGCGGCTTTGCGCACTTGGGTATTTTGCAAGCCCTCGACGAAAAAGGCATCCGCCCCGACGTGATCGCCGGCACCAGCGCGGGGGCCATGGCGGGGGCCTTCTACAGCGCAGGCTTTGCCCCGGCCGAGATATTCAAAATCTTTACCCAGATCAGCTTCGGGCGCTCGTTGCGGCCCGCGCTCAACGCGCGGGGCCTGCTGCGGATGGACTTTCTGGAAGTATTCTTTCGCAAGTACCTCCCCAACGATGCCTTCGAGCAGCTAGCCATACCCCTCATTGTTTCGGCCACCGACCTGGTGCGGGGCAAGACGGTCTATTTTTCGGAAGGAGCACTGGTGCGGCCGCTGCTGGCCACTACCTGCATTCCGGCGCTGTTTCAGCCCGTCGAGATTGGCGATCACTTCTACGTGGACGGTGGAGTGCTCAACAACATGCCCGTAGATCCGCTGATTGGCTATACCGATTACGTCATTGGCGTCAACGTCAACCACTACCACGTGCAGTCCGACGTCAAATCGGTGCGCAAGGTGCTGGAAAAAAGCTTTCAACTGGCCATCAGCACCAATGCCAAGGCGCGTATGCAGCAGTGCGACCTCTACATCGAGCCACCCGCGCTGGGGCTTTTCAGTATTTTTGAGATAGGCAAGGCGCAAGATATCTACGACATTGGCTATCGCTATGCCGCCAAACTCGACCTGAACGACATCCGATAGGGCATGGCACAATCCAATTTTATTGACTACATCAAGCTCTATTGCCGCTCGGGTCATGGCGGGGCGGGGGCTACTCATTTCCGCCGCGAGAAACACGTGCCCCTCGGCGGACCCGATGGCGGCGACGGCGGCCGGGGTGGTCACATCATCCTGCGGGGCAATGCCCAACGCTGGACGCTGCTGCACCTGCGCTACCAGAAGCACGTGCTGGCACAAAACGGTGCTAACGGCGAAGGCGCCACGCGCTCGGGTGCGCAGGGGGCAGACATTGTGTTGGAAGTACCCCTCGGGACGCTGGTGCGCGACGCCGAAACCGACGAGCTGCGCGCCGAAGTCACCCACGATGGTCAAGAGATCGTGGTGCTGCCCGGCGGGCGCGGTGGGCTGGGCAACTGGCACTTCCGGACGGCCACCAACCAGGCCCCGCGCCATGCCCAACCCGGCGAGCCGGGGCAAGAGGGCTGGCTGATCTTCGAACTGAAAATACTGGCCGACGTGGGGCTGGTAGGCTTTCCCAATGCGGGCAAGTCCACCTTGCTGTCGGTGCTGTCGGCGGCCCAACCCAAGATCGCCGACTATCCGTTCACGACGCTGACCCCCAACCTGGGCGTGGTGGCCCACCGCCAAGAGCAGTCCTTCGTGATGGCCGATATCCCGGGCATTATCGAGGGAGCGGCCGAAGGCAAAGGGCTGGGCACGCGCTTTCTGCGGCACATCGAGCGCAATTCGGTGCTGCTGTTTATGGTGCCAGCCGACAGTGCCGACGTGGCCGCCGACTACCGCACGCTGCTGCATGAATTGGAAAAATACAACCCCGAACTGCTCGACAAGAGCCGGCTGCTGGCCGTGTCGAAGGCCGACCTGCTCGACGACGAGCTACGCGAAGCCCTGCGGGCCGAACTGCCAGTTGGCGTGCCTGCCTTTTTCATTTCGTCGGTGGCCCAACAGGGACTCACCGAACTCAAGGACGCTCTCTGGACGGCTTTGCAACAACCCGCCTGACACCAAATGCGCCCATGCCAGCCTTTTTTCTGTCAATATGTCGGACTTCGCAAGCTGGCAGTAAGATTGCCCCCACACGCATTGCCTAACTAGTGGGATGCCGGTAGATACCCACAATGATTTTTTAAGAAAGATTCTCTATGCAAACGGAACATACGCACCACTCGCAGCCCCAGCCAGATCAGTCGTCGGCAGCACCATCGTCGGAGTCCACTCAAAAGCCGGAGGACATTCAGGCCGACGCCACGTTGTCGGCCGATGCCGATGGGGCACCCGAAGCAGAAAGCCATGCGCCCGACGCGCCGCCCGCCTCGGAAGTAGCGCAGCTTCGGCAAGAGATCGCCGAGCTGAAAGACCGTCAACTGCGCCTTTACTCCGAATTTGAAAACTTTCGCCGTCGTACGGCCCGCGAGAAGCTCGAACTGATCAGCACGGCCGGCGAAAAAATAATGGTAGAGCTGTTGCCCGTGCTCGACGACGCCGACCGGGCCGAGCAGGCAATTGCCCGGGCCGAAACGGCCGAAGCGGCCCGCGAGGCGTTTCGGATCATCAACCAGCGGCTTAGCAAGGTGCTTGGGCAACAGGGGCTTCGGATGATGGAGGCCAAGGGCACCGATTTTGACCCCGAATTGCACGAGGCCGTAGCGCAGATTCCGGCCTCTAGCGAAGACTTGAAGGGAAAAGTGGTGGACGAAGTAGAAAAAGGTTATTACCTCAACGACAAGCTGATTCGCTACGCCAAGGTAGTGACAGGCGCCTAAGCCCATGGCAAAACGCGATTATTACGATGTATTGGGTGTGAGCCGCAACGCCGACGTGAGCGATATCAAACGCGCCTATCGGCAGATTGCCATCAAGTATCACCCCGACAAAAACCCCAACGACCCCACCGCAGAGGAGAAGTTCAAGGAAGCGGCCGAGGCCTACGAGGTACTGAGCAACCCCGAAAAGCGCCAGCGCTACGACCAATTCGGGCACCAGGGTGTCAACAACGGTGGTGGCTACGGTGGCGGAGGCATGTCCATGGACGACATTTTCAGCCAATTTAGCGACATTTTCGGCGACCGGGGCGGACGCGGTAGCAGTGGCAATCCGTTTGAGAGTTTCTTTGGTGGCGGCGGCACGCGAGGTCGGCAGGGCACCAATTTGCGGATCAAACTCAAGCTTAGCCTCGAAGAAGTGGCCAACGGCACCGAGCGCAAGGTGAAAGTCAAGCGCTACGTAAGTTGCCAGGCGTGCGGCGGCAACGGAGCCAAAAACGGTACGGCCCTGCGCATCTGCCGTACCTGCAACGGCACCGGGCAGGTGCGGCGCGTGGTCAATACCATGTTGGGCCAGATGGTGTCGGCCAGCACGTGCCCCACTTGCAACGGCGAGGGCCGCATGGTCGAGACCCCCTGCGACGTATGCCAGGGCGAAGGCCGCACGAAAGAAGAAGAGGTTATCACGATCAAGATTCCGGCGGGCGTGGCCGATGGTATGCAGCTCTCGATGTCGGGCAAAGGCAATGTGCCCCCCCGGGGCGGCACACCCGGCGACCTGCTCATCGTGATCGAAGAAGAAGAGCACCCCACGCTCAAGCGTGAAGGCATCCACGTGATCCACGACCTGCAGATCAGTTTTGCCGATGCGGCCCTGGGTACGCACGTGGAGGTGCCCACCATCGAAGGGCGTGCCCGCATCAAGATTGAGCCGGGCACACAGGCGGGCAAGGTGCTGCGCCTCAAAGGCAAAGGCATCCGCGAACTAAACGGCTACAACCAAGGCGACCAGCTCATCCACGTCAACGTCTGGACGCCCCAGACGCTCTCGCGCGAAGAGGTGCAGATGCTCGAAAAATTGCGCAAATCGCCCAATTTCGAGCCACCTCAAGATGGAAACCAGAAGAGTTTTTTCGACAAGATGAAAGAGTTCTTCTCCGAATAGATTTTCACGTCCCTGCAAAGACGCCATCTATCGCGCCTTAACTTTCGTCGCGTCTGGTGATTTTCTCAACCCAAGACTTTACCCTTGCGGACGCATACTCCGTGGGCAGGGAACTATGCTGCCTTTGCAGCCCGCCCCAGCCGAACGCTACCGCGCTATCCGCAAGGCCCGCATGGTTACCCCCTCGTCGGTGCGGATGCGCAGCCAGTAGGAACCCGCCGGGAGGTGGCGCACGTCCACTTCCTGCGGGTTGAGGAGGGGAGCGGCCACCCGACGCCCCAGGGCGTCGAAGACCTCTACGGCCCGGGCAGGCACCGACAGCCGGACGCGCGCGGTGGCCGGGTTGGGATAGACCATCACCACCACGGGGATGGCAGTCCGCAA
>DAIRSZ010000149.1:0-5104 GCA_036804165.1 Catalimonadaceae bacterium
CGCGATGCTCACCAAGTTTGCGGCCACCAGCCTGACGGTCTATCTGCTGGTGCGAATGCTCGCCCGCACGCGCTACCACCGCCTGCGGTACTTTCCCGCTCTGCCCTTTGCGGCGGCCGTGGTGCTCAAGCCGCATTTTTTCGATGCCTTCTTCGACGAGTGGCTCATTCACCTCAGCCTGACGGCCGTGCTCTACGCCGTGGCCGCCCCCGTGTACACCCCGCGCATCCGGCGTTTGCTGCTGCTGCTGGCCCTGGTGCTGCCCCTCATCAGCCCCAACCTGGCCCTGACACTGGTGCTGCTGATGGTCGTGCAGGCAGGCTGGGTGCTTTGGCAGGCTCGTCGGGAAAGCCCCCTGAACTGGCAGCGCACCTGGCAGTTGCCCTTCGTGCGCCTTTCGGTGGCGTGCGCCGCCCTGTTTGTCAGTTCGATGGGCTTCTGGACGCTGCGCAACTACCTGGCCCTGGGCCGGGTGGTGCCTATCAAGTCGAACCTGTGGTACGAGTTCTATCAGGCTAACGTCCTCGACGACGGCGTGGTGGGCAACGACGTGTTTTTGCACTATCACCCCTTCATCCGCCCCGAGGTGCGCGCCCGCTACGCTACCTTGGGCGAAATGGCCTTTCTCGATTCGTGTAAAGCCACTTCTGTCCAATACCTCCAAAGAGACTGGGACAATTTTCTGCAGAAGGTGGGTCGGCGGGCGGCTTTTGCTTTTGTCCTGGCAGATGGAGGAGCGGGGATGCACGCCATAACCGATGAGCGCGTTTCGGCAGCCGATATTGCTTGTCTAGAGAGCGCTCGTTTGACTATCGGGCCGAACTGGACTTGCCTGGGTTGGCCCCAGCAACGGGTAAAACGCAAAATAGACTCGCTGGCCCTGGCCAAGCCCGACCTGATCATGGCCGATTGGCTAGGCCGCCATCACGAGCAACTTGCTAGCCGACACACTCTTGTTTTCTGGCTCAAGAGCACTGTCGTCACGCTGTTGCCCGTGCTGGTAGCGCTGCTGGGCTGGACCTTGCGCCCGTTGCGCCGTTCGCGGCTGTTTGTTTTTACGGTGACGGCCTATTTGGTTTTTCTAATGCCCTACGTGCTGGTGAGTATTTATCAGCGCTACCTGTTTTCGGCGCTGCCTGTACAAGTGTTGCTACTGTCCTTTGGAGGGGTGTACGTGCTCTACGGACTGCGACACGGCTGGTATCAGGTACGTGAACGGGTTATGACAGCGGCGCGCTAGCGGGGCTGTCATTTTTTGTAAGCCCTCCAAGGGTGCCGCACCCGTCGTGTACAAACCCTTGGAGGATATGCTTCGCGCAATATAGATCGTATTTCGTCTATAATCGTTTCTCGCTTTTCTCAGAGGAGGTCTTTTCGCTTACTCCCCTAGCGCCACCCGGTGCGCCTCGGCCGATTTTTCCCATCGAAACTGACCCACGTGGGCCAGTCCCCGGGCCCGGAGGCGCGTGCGCAAGTCAGCATCGGTGAGCACGTCGGCCAGGGTGGCGGCCAGGTGGTCGGCGTCTTCGGGCATCACGTAGCGGCTGGCCTCGCCGCACACTTCGGGCAGGCTGGCCGCCGCCGAGACCACCGTTGGGCAGCCGCAAGCCATGGCCTCGAGCGGGGGCAGGCCGAAGCCCTCGTAGCGCGAAGGAAACACAAAGGCGGCCGCCGCGGTGTAGAGCGCCGGCAGGTCGGTGGCCGGCACAAAGCCCGTCAGCACCGTCCGGCCGTGCAGGTCGGGGGCTTGCAGGGCCTGCACAACGGCCGGGTCGCCCGTGATGAAGCCCCCCTGCTGCCCCACAATGGTCAGTTGCAAATCGTCGTAGGCCGGGTCGGCGATCAGTTGGCGGAAGGCCCGCAGCAGCGTCATCAGGTTTTTGTGGGGCTTGAGGTTGCCTACGTACACCAGGTAGCGCCCCGGCAGGCGGTAGCGCGCGCGGACGGCCCGTTGCGCCTCGGCCGAAGCCGGCTGAAAAAGCGCGTGGTCCACCCCGTTGGGAATCACCCGGATACGATCGAGCGGCACGCCCGTGTAGCGGTGAATTTCGCCGCGCGAAAACTCCGACACGGTCAGCACCAGGTCGGCCCGGCGGGCGGCCCGGGGCAGCACCGTGCGGGCATAGATTTGCTGGGGCAAAGTCAGCGTCGGGGCGAAAGCCAGGTGAAACACGTCGTGGATGGTGACCACCCGGCGGCGAGCGGCCACGGGCGCCAGGGGCGCGTTGTAGTGTGGCGACCAGAAAATATCGCCCCGGCGCACGTGGCGGCGGATGGCCCACTGCTCGCGCACCGAGTAGATGGGTGCCGCCTCGGGCTGGCAGTCGTAGCTGCTCAGGTGGGGCACCTGGTCGGGGTGAACCACGAGGCGCAGGGCAAAGTACGGCGCCAGCCGGGGCACCAGGTTTTGGAGGTACGTCCCGATGCCCGAGGCGCGCCACATGCGGGCATCGAGGATGAGGGCGGGCGTCACGGCAGTTTGCAGGCCACAAACTCGATATTGGTGGCCAGGTAGCGCAGGGGCGTGTGCTCAGTGAGCCACTGGTCTATCCGCTCGAAGAGGTGGTGATCGGGGTAGGGCACCGAGTTTTTGGGGAGCAGTTGCCGGTGCCAGATCTCGATCAGGTCGTAGCCAGCGGCCGTCAGGTAGGCATGCACCTGGTCTTTGCGGTAGAGGCGGTCGTGGTAGTAGTTGCCCCGCAGGTGGGCCAGGCGCTGCGTCCAGGAGAGGTAGTAGGGCAAGTTGAAGCAAAACAGCAGCCCACGGGGGCGGAGGATGCGGTGCAGCTCGGTCAGCGAAGCGCGGTCGTTTGGTACGTGTTCGAGCACGCCCACGCTCAGCACCACGTCGAAGCTGTCGTCGGCGAAGGGCAGCAGGTAGTCGTGTTCGAGCGGCACCACGGGCAATTGCGCCTGCTCGATGATGGGCGTGGCCTGCCCAAAAGTGGAATCTTCGGCCGCGCTGACGACGTCGCAACTGGTGAGCACCGCCCCCATTTCGCGCAGCAGGTACGACACCTGTCCCTTGCCACAGCCCCAATCGAGCACCTTGACCGTAGAGAAGGGACGGTCGAACCAGGCTTCGGCAAAGGTCCGGATGTAGTGCGTCAGGTAGAGATAAACGTTTTGTCCGGCCGGGTTGAGCAAGAAGCGGTGCGTAGCGTGTCCCTGGGCCATGCTGAGGAGGGGCTGGCTGAGGGGCTGCGGCATCCGGAAAGCCTGGCGGCGCAGGGCTTTGGGAGAGGGTAGCTGACTCATAAATTGTTCTTTCATTCCGAGTAGGTAAAAAATACGGATAGCCTAGTTAGCGTAGGCACAAGATTACGGAATTGGCAAAAAATATGGCCAACTTCGCCCTACGTTTTTCCGCTTTTGTCCCTCCCGCGTGGCTGCTGCTTCTTTACTCTTGCGAAACCTTCTCTCGCTTAGTGCCCTTCAGCTAGCCAATGGTCTCATTTCTTTTTTGGTCATTCCGTACCTGATTCGGACCATCGGCCTGGCCAACTGGGGGATCATCAACACGGCCCAAGCCCTGGTGCTCTATTTCGCGCTGCTAGTCAACTTTGGCTTCGACCTCACCGCTACGCGCCAGGTGGCCCTTCGGCGCAACGACCCCCAGGCACTGTCGGCCTTGACTGGCGAGGTGATCACTGTCAAAGGATTGCTTTTTGCTACGGGCACTTTGTTGTTCGGCGCGTTGGTGTACCTGACGCCCGAATACCGCGCCCACGACACAGTTTTCTGGCTTACTTATGCCATCTGCTTTGGCTACGTATTTTATCCGTCGTGGCTTTTTCAGGGAATGGAGAACCTGCGGCCCTTCGCTGCCTTCAACTTTGTTATTAAGATACTCTCGTACGGACTTGTTTTTGTAGTTATTCGTACGCCCGGCCAGTACTACCTTTTTCCGCTGCTGGCCAGCAGCGCCCACATTTTGGTGGGCATCGTGGCGTGTGTGTATGCCCTGAGGCGCTACAGCTTGCGCTTGTCGCTGCCCTCGTGGGTAAGCATTGGCCAGGTATTGCAACGTGACCAGACGGTTTTTTTTACGATGCTGGTCAACAACCTGGCCGTCGGCGTCAACGTCCTGATCTTGGCGCGCTTTGCTGCCGATGCGGAGGTAGGGGCCTTCACGACGGTCTGGCGCCTGGTATTCTTGCTGTTGAACCTTGTGAATACCCCCGTCATCCAAACGTTCTTTCCTAACCTTACGCAGACATTGCAGCGCTCGGTGAGCGAGGGTTTTCTAAAAATCAAGCAGCTTTCTTTGTTGATGCTCATTGTAGGTGTGCTCATTTCATCTTTGCTTTTTTTATTCCCCTCCCTTATTTTAAAAATTGTTATAGGCCCCGAATACGCGGCCGCTGTGCTTAGTCTGCGCGTACTAGCTTTTGTGATAGTGTTCAATGGGTTGGGACAAATCTGGCTCGTACATGGGCTACTGGGGCTGCGAAAAGATCGTTATCATAGCCTCATTATCCGGTTCAGTTCTGTGGTTGGTTTTGCACTGAACTATTTTCTTTTAAAGTTCTTCGGCTGGGGCAGCGAGGCTACAGCCCTGAGCTGGCTGGTGACTGAAATACTGCTAGCTGGCCTTAGCTACCTGATCCTGCTACGGTCGTATGGCAATCCGCTGGATTTTACTTTACTGCCTAGCATCATCAGTTTACTGAAACGTACGCTCCTTGCCAAGTTTGCTTCTGGCCATGAGCATTGATATTGCTATTGGCCAAGGGGGCTATAAAAAATCGAAAATGCTTAGTGAAACCGTGCAAACTGCTCGCTCACGTCCGGGGTGACTTCCGGGCTTGTTTGTGTTGTAACTCAGCACGAAAGTGGTAATCGTCGCCATCGCCGCGAAGCGAAAACAAATAAAAAGGAAATATTGACCCGTATCATCTTTTTGTATTCTGGTATTTGTGTTCCAGTAGCAACCGCGAAAAAAATATTTTACAGGAAGAATCCGCAGTGAAACCTCTTTACGGGAAAAGAATTATTAAATCTCAACCTTTTAAGATATTGTATGTCCGATCTTTTTGATCATCAGCCCTTCATGCGCGAAGCCATCCGCCTGGCCCGCGAGGGCATGGAAAGCGGACGCGGC
>DAIRSZ010000150.1:0-5078 GCA_036804165.1 Catalimonadaceae bacterium
AAGTGAAGTCTTCGTCGGGCAGGGCGTTGCGCACGTCCATGCAATTGCGGCAATAGACGGGTTCGCGGGTGTCGAACCACAAAATCCAGCTACCACAATGGGTACAAGCATAATGGGTCAGCGCCATAAAGGTTGTCTAGAAAAAGTAAGATTAAGTAGGATCGTACAGAAGCGCATTGGCGGCAGTTAGCGCGTGGTCAAGCAGGTTGAACAAGCGCAGGTCATCCCCCGGGGTGCGGAGTGGTGGGCTTTCTGACAAAACCTGACTGGCGAAACTGTCCACTTGCCGGGCAAAAGGCGAGGCCTGGGCATCGAAGGGTACGGGTTGCTTGTCCTGGCCATTTGCCCAAAACTGGTAGAGGGAGCCTCCCGCATCCTGGCCCATTGTGTTTTCGGCAATCAGCATACGTTCGGTACCGATGACCTCCAGGCGCCGCCTAGGAAAGGCGTCTGGTCGGTTGTAGCCCACGTGCAGGGTGCCCAGCGTGCCCCGGGCAAAGCGCAGCAGCAGCACCCCGCCGTCGTCCACGGCGTAGGTATGCGCCGCGCGCTGCGCGTACAGGGCCAGTTCCACAATGCGGTCGTCGAGCAGGGTTTCCAGCAGATCCAGCCCGTGCGGCGCCAGGTCAATGATGGCCCCGCCCCCCGCGCGTTGCTTGTCAATCCGCCAATTATCGGCCGCCCAAGTGGCGGGCAGCCAGCAGGCGTAGTCAATCTTGACCTGGGTGATGGTGCCGAGCGTTTGCTGCGCCACCAACTGGCGGATGGCCTGGTGAGCAGGGTGAAAGCGTTGGTCGAAAGCCGTAGCGTACACCTTTCCGGTGCGCTGCACGGCCGCCACCATCGCGTCGGCGTCGGCGGGGGTGGTGGCCATGGGTTTTTCGCAGAGCACGTGAAGTCCGGCCTCGAGGCAAGCTACCGTCTGGGCGGCGTGCAGGTAGTTGGGCGTAGCGATGTACACCGCATCGAGCGGGACGCGCTGGAGCATCTCGTCCAGGTCGGTAAAAGGCTGCACCCCGTCGGGCAGGTCGGCCATGTCGGCCGCGTGCGCACTGCAGACGGCCGTCAGCGTCACGAGTTTGCTCTGCCGAATGGCTGGCACCATGTAGTCGCGGGCTACCCAGCCGTAGCCGATAATGCCCAATTGCAGCGGTCTTACCATAAGGGAGGAAGGTCAAGTAAAATGCGGTGCCTGAACAAGTGCGTCCGTACTGCGGAACTGGCCCCTTTCCACCCGGCTTCGGACGCTGGTGCCTCCCGAAGGTAGGCGGCATCGGCCTCGTATTCGGCGCGAAAGCGCTCCGTAGGCCACTCGACACGGCCGTCGTCGGCTAGCAACGGATTGTACGTCAACGCACTGGCTGGCCGTTCGAGCGAAAATAGTTCCGGATTTAGCGGCCCCTCGATCCAGGCCACGGCTTGGGCCGTACCGAGGGCCGCTGGCCCTTGCGCTTCGGGAATTTGTTGGGCCAGCCAGGCGGCAGTCAGTTGGCGGTCGTCGAAGAACCGCGCACTGGCAGCCGCCATACGTCCGTAAGCCTCGGCCGACGCCAACGTGCCGGCCACGCCGTGGTCAATCGCGTTGGTGTGGACGTGGCCCAGTGCTACCGGACCGCCCGCCGCCAGTGCGCGCAAGCCCCGTAGCACTGCGGCCTTATCTTCAAAAAAATAGAAGGCATCGTGACAAAAAACAGTAGCAGGCTGCAGGCTACGCAGTGGCAACGCCCGCGTATCGCCACAAACGAGCATTCCTTGCACCCCCAGATAGCGGCGTGCCAGCCACAGCTTCGAAAAGACCAGATCCACCCCCGCCGTAGCCACACCGTGGGCTTCGAGGGCACGCAAAAAGTGACCCATGCCGCAGGCCACCTCCACGACGGGCCTTGTGGACTGTAATGTGAGTTGGAGCAGCGCCAACCCCGACAGGTAGGTGGGCGTGGCCCAACGGTAGGCAAAATAATCGGCCACCGGGCCGTAGTGGAGCATTCGCAGGGCATCCCGGAGGTTTACGCCCGGATCGTTGACCAGCGCGTGCAGGGTTTGCTCCGCCGGAGGGGGCAGCGGGGCAAAGGGGTCCTGATCTTGCAGCAACGCAATGAGGGCTTGCTGCACTTGGTTCCGCTGCAGCAGTGCCACGGCGTTCTCGCGAATGGCAGCTTTGGGCCGCAGGTAGGCAATACCCTCTACCACGGGCCACAGCAATTCGCCGTCGGTGAGCAGATGAGGCGCGCACTGGGTCAGCGGCTTGCCATTATGAGGACTTACCAAAGACAAGAACGAAGGCTGGGCTGCTACTTCAGAAGGCATACTCTTTTGTCGGATGGCGATCAAGTTGGTTGAAAGAGGATCTTTTATACACCCGCGGCGTGGAGTACGGCGGTCTGAAACGCCTGTATTGGTCCTGCATGCACCAGGTCTAACTCGTCGAGGATGTCCTCGTTCCGTACCCTGGCTGCGCGCGTGCGCCATTGCACATCGAGCACCCGGTCGAGCACGTCGGCCGCGCTGGCGGCCCTTCCGTCGGGACGTTGCAGATCTTCGTGCGCATTGATTGCTTCCTGCACCCTTTGCGCCAGTGCCACATCCAACCCCTCAAGTGCCTTGCTACGGGCACGCCTCATGATGTCAGGCAGCCACTTATCCAACAGCACTTCGCCCCCAAAGCCGCAGTCGGGCAGCACCGCGTTGTGCAGGTGATGCGACAAGCCCGTCAGGAATGGCAAGCCCACCGACGCCCCGAAAACTGGCGACAGCAACGTGGCGAATACCGCCGTGATCAGGCAGTGGTCGGCGTGCGACTCGGGCGGCAGCAGCAGCATCCGGGGCTGGCCGGGCTTGGTGGCCCCCGCCCGGGGTTGTTGGCACAGCACCCTTACGAACCAAGCCTGCTCCTGCCATGCGGCCCCCTCAGTCGGGGAAACCCGAAGCGTTTCCGCAAAATAGGCTTCCACCACTGCGGGGATGCTGGCCGCAAGGCGCTCGTACAGGGAGGTCGCTATTCGGTGATGGGCACTGGTACGCAGGGCTTTTTGGTAGATCTCGACGAGTTCGGACGGGCCAATGTTCGCCTCCCGCGCGAAATGGCCGTCGCAGCCCGGCAGCAAAATCGCGATGAGGGCCTGGGCCGTGGTCGTAGTTGCCACGTGCTCGGTATTTTCCCCCGCCAGCAATCGCCGCCAACTCTCCGTGAAGAGCGTGGCGGCGATGCTTTGGGTAAAATGCGCGGGCTGTTGTCGCTTGAGGTCTTCCAACTCCACCAGCAAAGTACGCAACTGCTGAAGGGCTTGCGCGTCGGCAACGGGTGAGGGGACTTCCATGCACTACTGATTTACTCCTGCTGCTTCGACCACCGGGGCGGAAACTTGCGCGCTGAGGCGCTCCAGCCAGTCGAGCAAAATCTTTTGCTGGACGGGAAAGCGGTGCTCGGGCGTACTGCCATCGGCGGTGAGCGGTGCCTTGAAAAAGGCGCCTAGTTCTGCTACGGGACCTCCCTGGCCGCAGCGACGGGCCAGATCGAGGCAACGGCAGATTTCAATCACCAAAGGTGCGGCCAGGATAGAGTCTTTGCACAGAAAATTTATTTTGATCTGCATCCGATAGCCCAAGAACCCCGACACATCAATGTGGTCCCACGCCTCTTTGTCGTCGCCCTTGGGCTTGTAGTAGTGGATGTGTACAATGTGGTTTTCTACGGGGTAATCCAGGCAGGCGTCGAGCACGCTGCCCTTGGTGTTGATTTTCGACCGCAAAGATTCCGGCTTGTCGAGGGCTTGTCCGTCTCTGTTTCCTAAAATGTTGGTCGAAAACCAGCCGTCCACCTTGAGGGCGCGGGCCCGCAAGGCCGGGGCCAGCACGGTTTTCACAAAGGTCTGTCCGGTTTTGCCGTCTTTTCCGGCCACGGGCACGCCCTTTTGCACCGACAGTTCGATGAGCGCGGGTACGTCCACGGCCATGCTGGGCGTGAAATTGGCGTAGGGGATTCCTTGCGCAATGGTTGCGTAGGCGTACACCATGGCGGGGGAAATCAACGGGGAATTGTCGTCGAGTGCCTGCTCAAATGCCGCTACCGACCGAAAAACAGCATCTTCTACATCTACGGCGTGCTCCGTAGAAGCCAAGTTCATCACCACCACTGGGCCATTTACCTCTTCAGCGAATGCGGTGAGGTCTTGCTGGATCTGTGCAATTTGCTCGCGCAACGTGCCCCCGCGCCCGCTATGACCATTGGTAACGCCCGAGCAAAAGGCCTCGTTGGCCGTGCCTGTCCAAGGGGTGATAGACTGCAGCTCCTCTTTGATGAGGGACAGTTGCTCGTGGTCGAGTACTTTATGACGCCGGGCGGCTTCGTAGAGGTTATCGTCAAAGATGTCCCAACCGCCAAAGCGCAGGTTTTCGTAGGCAACCAAGTTAAGGTGGTCAAACTCGGCTAGGGGCAACCCAACGGTGCTTTGTTCGCCCCGGCGGATGAACAGGCTACCGGCCACGGCCGTGGTAGCCACAGCGCCCCCCAATCCGATGATCGCAATACCCAGATTTGAGGACCCATTGTGTCCGTTGCTGGTGGGTGTGTACATGACTTTAAAGATTTGTTTATGAAGGAAGATTTGACTATTCAGGTAGTGAAGTAGTCGGGCCGCTGCTCATAAGAGCAAGGACAACGTAGATTAAAAAATGCGGAGCGCTGTGTATTGAGCGGACGACTGACACATCAAGAAAATCATTTGAAAACAAAATTGTTTAGGTATCCACAAAATTAACTTATAAAAAATAGAAATTTTATACATAAACAATATAAATTCCTTTTCTGAGACTTTAAAAAACCAACTGAAAAATTCCTCGTATAAGGCTTCACAACAAGCACCTGGGCCTAAAATCAGGCCAATTTTTGAAAGTTGCTCCAATGCTGCCACTGCGCCTCACAGCTCTCAAATGAGGTCATTGGTGCCCTCTACTTTTTGAAGCGATTTCGACAAAACGTGAACTACGGGGTAGCAGGGGCATGAAAGAAGTATAGAACTAGAAGAATCGGTAATTTTGTGTAGCCAAAAAGCTTTGTTGCATGAATCAATCCTCTGATA
>DAIRSZ010000151.1:0-3816 GCA_036804165.1 Catalimonadaceae bacterium
CCGCTCGCGCATGGATTCGCGCACGGCGGGCCGCAGCAGCGTTTGTCCCGGAATGCAGGCCACGCAGCCCACGGCCAGCAACAACAGCCCGGCGCTGAGGGCGTAGCTGACCGCCGCGCCAAAAAAGCCGTACACCAACCCGCCCACGGCTGGCCCCACGATGGCCCCAAACTGCCAGATGCTGCTGTTCCAGGTCGAAGAGTTCATGTAGGCGTGCCGGGGTACCACCTCCCCCATCAGGCCAAAGTTGGCCGGACTCAGAAAGCCGCGCGCCAGCCCGCTCAGGGCCAGCACGCCGTAGATGGGCCAGGTGCCGTAGCGGGCCACCCACACCTCCTGGTGCCAGGTGAAAAGCAGCAGCCAGCACATCACCACAAAGAGCGTCAGTTGGGCAGCCTGCACAATGCGCTTGCGCATGTACGTGTCGGCCACGTGTCCGGCCACCAGGGCCACGCCAATGGCAGGCCCGGCCTCGGCCAGCCCCACGAAGCCCAAGGCCAGCGGGTCCTGCGTGATGTCGTAGAGCTGCCAGCCGATCACGACGGCCTTGGCCTGCACGGCCACCGTGGCCAGCAGCTTGCTACCGATAAAAAAGCGAAAACCCGCAAAACGTAGGGCCAGGTAAGGATCGTGACGGGGGATCGGATCGGTCTGCATATGGAAATGGCCCGGGCAAGCAACGGCAAAAATGAGGGCCCGGTCAGTGGTCGCGCTTGCGCACCCACGCGACAAACTTACGGATTTCTGCGTCGCTCAGCAGGGCTTCGCGCGTGTTGAAGCAGCGACCGAGGGTTTTTTCGTCGTGCGTTTGGTGCACCTTGCGGTGACAGTCGCGGCATAGCAATAGTCCGCGGGTGCGCATGTCCATGACGTCGAAATTTTTCCGAAACCACTTGTTGCGGTGGTTGGTGCGGGGAATGAGATGATGAAACGTCAGGGGCCGTTCGCGCGCGCAGAGCGCACACGGCCCGGAGGTAGCCCGGACTTGCACGCTTTTTGAACGCCCGGCTTTGTCCAAAAGTTAAGGATGCCCTACCCGCGTAGCAGAAAATTGTAAAGGCACCGTGCGGGTTGCGTGTCCATCTGCTAAATTTGATAGTCCACCTTTGTCTGACCTTGTTTGTAAGCCTTACTTGCCATGCGCAAAGTCCTGATCGGCCTGGCCGTTTTGCTTGGCCTCGGGCTGGGCGCGGTGTTGGCCCTGCTGCAATTTCAGCAACCCCGCCTAACCCAGATGGCTATTGGGGAAGCCAACCAGTATTTCGACGGCACGCTGCGCGTGGGCCACAGCCGTTTGTCGCTCTGGGCCGATTTTCCCTACATCGCCATTGACCTGCACGAGGTGGCCTTTTTTGCCGATGAGGCCGCCGAGCGACCCATCTACGAACTGCAAGACCTCTACGTGGGCTTCCGCCTCTGGGACCTGCTGCGCGGCCACCACGACATCCACCACCTCAAACTGGTAGGTGGCCACCTCGACTTGGTGCAAGCCCCCGACGGTACGCTCAACTTGCTGCGGGCCAAGTCGAAATCTACCGCCGCCGACCCGGCCGATACCACGGCCTCGTCACTGACGCTGCACGAGGTGGTGATCGAAGATTTCGACGTCAATTTTGTGGATGAAACCAGTGGACAGCGCATCGCGGCGCACGTAGTCAAGACCACGACGGGCATTCATCAACAGGATGGTCACCTGTTTTTCACGACCAATACCGACCTCTGGCTCGACGTGAGCGACTCGCTGGGCAATGGTTTCTTCCGGGGCAAGCACCTGCAACTGAACACCACCCTCGACTACGACCCCGACGCGCAACGCATCGCGCTGGCACCCAGTCGGCTCGCCCTCGACGACGGCGCTTTCCAACTCGAAGGCAGCGTAACGCTGCGCGAAAACCCGGACTTTGACCTGCGCCTGCGGGGCGATAAGCCCAACTTCAACTTGCTGGCGGCCTTTGCCCCGCCCGAAGTGGCCGACAACCTCCGCCGCTACGAAAGCGGGGGCCGCATCTACTTCGACGGCACCATCTGCGGCCCCCTCAGCGACTCCCTCCTCCCCCGGGTGGATGTCCGGTTTGGCTGCGAGAATGCGTTCTTCCTCAACCCCGCCGTCAACCGCAAACTGGAGGAACTGACTTTTGAAGGATATTTCACGACGGGCGACGCGGCCCATCTGCGTGCAGCCGAACTACGGCTAGAAAACGTCTATGCCCGCCCCGAGCAGGGTATTTTCAAGGGACAGTTTTTTGTACGGGACTTCACCGATCCCTACATCGCCATCAACATGCACGCCGACGTGGACTTGCAATTTCTTGCCCAGTTTTTCGGCCTCGAAGACCTGGAAAACCTGCAGGGCCAAATACTGCTCGACATGGACTTCGACGAGCTGGTGGACATTGACAAACCCGAAGCTAGCCTGGCTCAACTCAAGGAAGGCATTGACAGCGAGCTCACGATCCGGAACCTGAGCTTCCGTTCGCCCCACTACCCGCACGTCATTCGCGAAGTAAACGGCCACGCCGTCATGACCCAGGGGCGCGTCCGGCTCGATTCGCTCCGGTTTTGCATTGCCGACTCCGACTTCTACCTCGACGGTACGCTCTCGGACTTACCCGCCATTTTTCACGCCCAGCACCAGCCTATCTACATGAACCTGCGCACGCGGGCCAGCCGGATAGATTTTGCCCAGTTGTTGGCCCACGACAGCGCCCTGGCCAGCCTCAGCAGCGAGGTGCTCACCGATTTTCGGGCGGCATTTCGCTTCGAAACGTCGGTGGACAACCTGCTGGCCGCCCGCCCGATCCCGCGCGGCAAGTTTGTGATAGAAGATTTCTACGGACAACTCAAGCACTACGCCCACACCCTCCACGATTTCCACGCCGAAGTGGAGGTGGACGCCCAAGACCTGCACATCCGCCATTTTCGGGGTGAAATTGACCGGAGCGATTTCCGCTTTGCCGGACAAGTAAAGCACTATGACTTGTGGCTGGCCGACGACAAGCGCGGCGATACCGAACTGCACTTTGACGCTTCGGCCGGGCAGATCATCTTGCGCGACCTGCTCACCTACCAAGGCGTGAACTACCTGCCCGAAGACTACCAGCGCGAAGAGGTTCGGGATTTGCAACTGCGCGGCCGGGTGGCCTTGCACTACGACAGCACCCTGCGCAGCGCCGACTTCTACCTCAACGAACTGAGTGGACGTTTCCGGGCGCACCCCCTGCCGCTGCGGCAATGGCGCGGCCGAGCCCATCACGAAAACGGCTTGCTCACGGTCGAAAACTTATCGGGACAGCTTGGCGAGAGCGATTTTCTGGTCAACCTGCGCTACCACACCGACAGCGTCGCCCCGCCCACCGACGACTTCCTGACCCTGACGGCCCGCCGCCTCGATCTCGACGCCCTGCTGGACTATCAACCCGACGCACCCACCGACCACGCGGCGGCCTTCAACGTATTCGAACTGCCCTTCCCCGATTTACGGGTGGAGATCAGGGCCGATCAGGTGCGCTATCACCAGGTACTGCTGCAAGATTTCTGGACGAAGCTGCGGATACAACCAGATCATTACCTCTACGCCGACACCCTGGCCCTGCGCACGGCGGGCGGCGCGCTAGACATGAACGGCTACTTCAACGGCTCGGACCCGGCGCACATTTATTTCCACACCAAGCTGCGCGCCCGCGACCTGGATCTGGATCAGCTTCTGATCAAGTTCGATAACTTCGGACAAGACTATGCCCTTCACGAAAATCTACACGGCCGCCTCAGTGGCCTCATAGAAGGCAAATGGCGGCTGCACCCCGACCTGACGCCCAT
>DAIRSZ010000151.1:3916-5061 GCA_036804165.1 Catalimonadaceae bacterium
TACCGCGATCAAAACAAGCGGGTGCGGTTTCTGAACTTGCGCATTGAGGGCACGCCCGACCATTTCGACGTCAAGCTGGGCCGCGGGCGTGGCAGCACCGCCGCACCCGTCGCTTCGGGCATTGTGCCCGTGCGCGCACGGCCCGACACGGCATCGGGCCCACCGCTCGGCGCCGGCGTCGAGTCGTTCTAGGGCTGATCATCCGGCACGGCGACATCCGCCGCAAAAAGGGCCATCTGTTCGGCGTATAACCGAAAAACCAGGCTGTCGTGGGGCGGCACTACGTCGTCGAAGCGGATGGGCTGGTCGCGGCCGATGGCGCGCCGCAGCCGACAGCCTTCGGCCAAACCCATCGGCAGCAGGCGCTCTTGGCGGCAGACGGCAAAGTTGTCGCAAACGCCGTAAGTCATGTAGCCCCCGATTTCGTCGAGGACTTCGCCGGCCTGCAAATCGCGCTTGGCGGTGGTCACCACCTCCACGACGGGCGACCCGAGGGGTGCCATCACCGGGTCGGCGTGGTCCACCATGCGCACGATGGAATTGGGCAGTTCGAAGAACAATAAGTGATAGGGCGTGTAGAAACTGTAGAGCGGCCCGTCGCCGAGCTTGCCGTAGCGCAGGTAGTGCCGGTGCAGAGGGCGGTCGGTGGCGGCATAGACAAACACACCGGGGCTGGGTTTGCCGCCCAGAATGTAGTCCACGATGCCACCACGGGCGCGCAGGTCGTCCACGTCGAACAGGTGCGTGAGGTCGTCCACGTGCTGGTCGGAGGCGTGGCCCCACATGCCACGCCGGGCCACCCCAAAGCCCGTGGCGTGGGCAATGCAGGCTTGCTCGAACGAAATTTTGGAGCCGTCCGCGAAACTGGTCACCATTTGGGGCGATTGGTGCCACTTGGCCGCGAAGGCCGCCTGCGTGGTGGGGGTGCGGTAGTGGTCTTGCAGACCCTTAATATTGCCCAGCACCAGCGGCTCGAAGCCCATGCCCTTGACCATCCGGAACAAGTTGAGCACCACACCGGGCTGGTCGCCTTCGGCCACGCCGTACAGCACACCGGCTTGGTCGGCCCGGTGCTTGAGCAAAGGCCCGAGCGTGGCGTCCACCTCGGGGTTGAACGACAGCACGTGGTGGCCCTGCGCGATGGC
>DAIRSZ010000152.1:0-1842 GCA_036804165.1 Catalimonadaceae bacterium
GGCGATGTGCCGCTGGTGGAGTTGGCCAAAGACTACATCAAGCGCAGGTACGACAAGCCCGGCGAGGTCTTCATGGGGCTGGTGCACCGCCTCGACCGGCCCGTGAGCGGGCTAGTGGTGCTGGCCCGCACCTCGAAGGCCCTGGAGCGGATGAACGAGCTGTTTCGCCGCCGACAAGTCAACAAGCTCTACTGGGCCATCGTTAACCGCAAACCGCCGCAACCCGAAGGCAAACTCACGCATTGGCTGCTCAAAAACGAAGCAACCAACACCGTCAGTGCCTTCGACGAAGACACCGAAGGGGCGCAGAAAGCCGAACTGCGCTACCGCTCGCTGGGCTACCGCAACGGCTACTGGCTGCTGGAGGTGCTGCCCGTTACGGGCCGCCCGCACCAGATTCGGGCCCAACTGGCGGCCATGGGCTGCCCCATCCGGGGCGACGTCAAATACGGCTACGCCAAGCCCAACCCCGGCGGCGACATCAACCTGCACGCCCGGCGGCTCGACTTCATCCACCCCGTACGCAAAGAACCCGTCATTTGCCTGGCGGGCTTCGACGAGCGTTCGTTCTGGGAGCAGTTTCTGATCCTGGACAACACCGAGGTGCGTGACAAGAACCTAGACTTTCTTTACTAAGCCGGGCGCCCGACTGAAAATCTGCTTCTAAGCAGCCCACCGTACGTCCTTTCGAGTCCACTAGATATTTCAAATCTGCAAAATCACGCTTTATGAAAACGTATTACAACGCCGAAGACCTCGGCAAGTTTGGTAACATTGGCGAGTTTCAGCCCAAAATGGCCGAGAAGTTTTTTGCCTGGTACGGCGAAGTGTTCGCCGACGGTGCCCTGACGGCCCGCGAGAAGTCGCTCATCGCCCTGGCCGTGGCCCACGCCGTGCAGTGCCCCTATTGCATTGATGCCTACGCTACCGACGCCGTCGAGAAGGGCTACTCGGAAGCGCAAATGATGGAGGCCGTACACGTGGCGGGGGCCATCCGGGGCGGCGCCAGCCTGGTGCACGGCGTGCAGATGATGAACAAGGTGAAAGAAATCTCGATGTAATGGCCGTTCAAAAAAGCTTACAACGCAAAAAAGACCCCTTCGCCGACCCGGCGTATCAACTCGAAATATTGCACGCCCCCGAGCGCCCCTACCCCGACTTTGCCGAAAAAATGGCGCAGGCGGGGCTGACTGATTTTCGGAGCACGGGCATTGATGTGCTGCAGCTCAACTTGGGCTACATGTGCAACCAGACCTGCCAGCACTGCCACGTGGACGCCGGACCGGATCGCAAAGAGATCATGACCCGCGCCACGATGCAGGCCGTGCTCGACGTGCTGGCCGCCCACCCCATCCCGACCGTGGACCTAACGGGCGGCGCGCCCGAAATGAACCCCGACTTCCGCTGGTTCGTCGAGCAGTGCCACGCGTTGGGCAAGCACGTGATGGTGCGGTGCAACCTGACCATCATCTTGGCCAACCCCAAGTACCACGACCTGCCCGATTTCTACGCCCAACACGGCGTAGAAGTGGTGTCGTCGCTGCCCTTCTACAACGCCGACCGCACCGACCGCCAGCGGGGCACGGGCGTGTTCAAGACCTCGATTGACGCCCTGCGGATGCTCAACGCCGTGGGCTACGGCCAGCCCGACGCGGGCCTGCGACTGAACCTGGTCTATAACCCTTCGGGTGCCTTTTTGCCCGCGCCCCAGGCCCAGTTGCAGCGCGACTTCGAAAAGGTGCTGCGCGAGGAGTTCGAGGTGGTGTTCAACGAGCTGTACGCCATCACCAACATGCCCATCAGCCGCTACCTGGAGTATCTGATGCGGACGGGCAACTACGA
>DAIRSZ010000152.1:1942-5036 GCA_036804165.1 Catalimonadaceae bacterium
TCGCGCCTGCTGATGGCCCTGCGCAGCAACGGTGCGTTTGTGGTGTTTGGCGGCCCCGAGGGCGATTACACCAACGCGCCCGACCGCGATGCCTTCCTCGACGAGGGCCGCCGCCCGGCGCAAGACCTGATCGTGACCCGCAGCGGCGAGACCATCCCGGCCGAAATCACCAAAGATAGCCCCAAGCTGCTCACCTACAACGTCCGGGTGGACGGCCAGACCGTCGAGCAGATCAGTCCCCGCGAGCAACTGATGGCCCTGCTGCACCGCAACGGCCAGCACGAGCTGCTGGCCACGCCCACCGAAGTGGCCGCTGCCATGCGCAAGGCTGCCCAAAAGAACAGCAACGGCACCACCGCCATCCGCAACCTGGCTCCCGCGCCAGCCGAGCAAAAGGCTGAAGGCGGCGACTTTACGACCGTCGAGTTTGAGGCGTATAAAAACAAGGCCCTGCTCAAGACCGACGAATTGTCTGGCTACCTGGCCACCATCGCCAACCCGCGCAACTCGTCGGAAGAGGCCAACAAGGCCATTGACCTGGCGGCGGGGCTGTTTGTCAACGAGGACGCAATTTTTGAGGTGTCCAATGCCTACACCAAAGAGAAAAACAAGTACAAGGTTCGCAACTATTTGCGCAAGCTCAAGCTGCTCGGCGAGCAGTACAGCGACGTCAAGATTACGTGGACGGACATCAGCTACGTGAGCAACCTCAAGAAAGGGGCCGACGGCAACTATTACGGCATCGTGACGGTGCAGCAGGTTTTTGAGGGTTTTAGCGACGGCAAGCTGGTGTACCGCGACGTGACGCGCAAGAACGTGGAGGTGGTGCTCAAGACCTACGAGAAAGTACAGGCCGGCGAGTCGAAGGAACTCTGGGACGTTTTTCTGGCCAACGTGGGCGTAGTAGAAACCAAAAAGGGCTGATCGTTTATGAAAGCCAAATGGTGGGTATGGGGCTGGTTGCTTTTGGGCGGACAGGTGGCTTGGGCCCAGTCGGCTTTCACCGAAGAAGAAGCCAGTTTCTTGTTTTCGGTCAAGCAGGTGGACGAGTTTTTTGAGCGGTTTAACCACGAAGAAAACACCTTGTTGCGCCAGCACCTGGGGCGCATGTTTCCCGACCGGGAAATCACCCGCCAGGAAATGATCAAGGGCCTGTTCAACTATGCCGACCGCAACTGGGACTTGCAGGACATCTCGGCCTTTCTGGCGCAAGTCAGCCAGCCCGAGCAGCCCGTGCTGCTCAGTTTCTACGACCGCGACTGGTACGCCGAACTAGACTGCGCCGTTATTTACGAAGGGCAGCCCCAGCAGGCCCGACTCACGATGCGCGTGGAGCGTCTGCCCGGCAGCAGCGCCACCAAGTGGGTGCTGGCCGCCGCCGCTGCCGAGTTTCTGGAGCTGCCGCGCAATGCCGATCCTACGCAAAGCCTCAGCCCCGCCAGCCACGGCACCGATTTCATGAACCTGGACCGCGCCCTCGAAGACGGGATGAACGTGCGGAGCTATTTGCCCCAAAACTACCGCGCCGATGTGTTGACCCTCTTTCTGAAGGCACACGCCGACGGCAAGCTCGAATTTCGACAGGTCAATCAGGTCACCTACCACTTCTTGCAGGTGGACGGCTGGATATTTACCCTGCGCAATTACAACCGGAGCAGCCGCAATTCGGGCTGGCTCATCAGCCAACTGCTGCCCGCCGATACACTGGCCAAAACCAAGTACCGTTCCTTCAAACTTCATCTCCCCGACTGATGGCACGCCTCTCCTCCCTCCTACTCTGTACACTCTTGCTGAGCAGTGCGCAGTGGGTACGCGCGCAAGGTGCTCCCGATACACTCACCGTAGAGCAAGGGGCCCAAATTGGCTACCAGGCCCGGCAGCTCATCGGCGAGTTGGAAGACCTGCTCAATGTGATTGCCAACGCCGACGTGGGCTCCAAGCAAGTACAAGACCTGATCCGCAACAGCTACACCGCGTCGCGCAACCAGATTTTCTACGACGCCCGCGTCACGGTTGAAGAAGATGTGGACCCGCAAGCCAATGCCGACAATGCCAAAGACGTCGCCGTGGACAAGTACTTAGGTATGATGGACCTCTACTACGAAAAAAGCCAGGAGCCGAGCGTGTCGTTTTCGGAACTCAAGCTCTCGGAAATTAAGAAGAAAAGCTACTATTATGTGCGCGTAGCTTTCAAAAGGACATTCGACAACCAGCACAAGCAGATCGGGATGCCCTACCAGCCCGAGGCCCGCATTGCCGAAGTGCGCGCCGACAAAGTTGGCAGTCAATGGCAAACCCGAATTGTGGGCCTCTCGTTTCAACGCCCTGACGAGGACGTCGAAGACCCTGCCCACAACGTGGCCCTCGTGACCGACACCGAAGAGGGCGCCGAAGGCGAACCCGCCGCCGAAGCCGCCCAGCGGGCAGCCCTCCTCTACGACCGGCTGGTGCAGGAGCTTTCGCGGCGTGGCCAAGAAGAGTTACAGGAAAAAAACCGCACCTACGATCAGTCGGTACAAAGCGGCGAACAAGCCTTTGCCCAAGGGCAGTACGACGCTGCCCAGGCGCACTTCGAAGACGCCGACCGCCTTTTTGGCAACCGCAGCTTGCCCAAGGTGCGCTTGAACGAAATTGAGAAAGCGCGCGCCCAGCAAAATGCCTTCGCGGCCGCCGTCGAGACGGCCAGCAAGGCCCGCAAGTTTCGGCAATACGAGAAAGCTCTGCGTGCCTACGACGAAGCCCTGCGCCTCCGGCCCCAAGAGCGACAGCTTCGCGAAGACCAGCGCGCCATGACGGCCCTCTACAGCGTGACAGCCGGGCCGCGCAACAAAATGGCGGTGGGCGACTACGGCGGCGCCCTCAAAGATTGTAATCAGCTTATCAAAGACCAGAAAGACAACGCCCGGCAGTACCCCGAACTGTTCATGCTGCGTGGCGAGTGCTATTTGCAAGAAGGCAAAGACAAGGCCGCCGCCAAAGACTTTGACACGGCCCTGGAGTACGATCCGCAGTACCTGGCTGCCTACCTGGCCCGGGCACAAATGCGCGAAAAAAGCAAGCAATATGCCGATGCCCTGGCCGATTATGACCGGGC
>DAIRSZ010000153.1:0-4940 GCA_036804165.1 Catalimonadaceae bacterium
TAAGAGCTAGTTGAGTTTAGAAAGGAAAAGTACGAATAACAAATGAAGAAATAAGCTACAGATAGCCCAATTTATGTAAAAAATCAACCTGTATTTGATGGGGCGCGTAGATGTAGGAGTAATCTCTCCCAGACTCTCTGCGCATCACTTTTATGGGAACGCTTTATCTGGCGGCCAGCATTGGCTGTACGCTGCTGGTCACCATTGCCTTCAAACTCTTCGACAAATATGGGCTCAATACTATCCAGGCGATCGCCTTCAACTACGCCCTCTGCGCGGGGCTAGGACTGGCCGTGGCCCGCAACCGCGAGGTGATCCGAACCATTGAAAACGGCGCCTCCTGGATTCCTTTTGCCGTAGGCATTGGGCTGCTTTTTTTCGTGGCCTTCTACCTGACGGCCCTCGTCACCCAAAAAATCAGCGTGACCGTCTCGGGCGTAGCCAGCAAAATGTCGCTGGTAATACCGGTAGTGGCCAGCCTGTTTGTGTTCGAAACGGCCACCAAAACCTACGACTGGATCAACTACCTGGGCATAGGCATGAGCTTCGTGGCCATCTACCTGATCAGCAAAAAGGGCGATAGCGCCTCCCCAAGTCAGGCTTCGCGTTGGCTTTGGCTGCTGCCGGCCTTCGTTTTTTTCGGCAGCGGCCTGGTAGATTCAATGATCAACTACACCAGCCTGACCTACCTGGAAGACGACCAGACCGAAGTCTTCACGATCTACCTGTTCGGGGCGGCAGCCGTGGGTGGGCTGGGCTTTTCGGCCTACCGCGCCTGGCGGCACGGCGAGCGGTGGCACTACTGCAACCTGTTGGGGGGCGTGGCATTGGGCCTGCCCAACTACTTTGCCATGTTCAGTATTTTGCGCGCCCTCGAAGCCTTCGACAACGACGGCGCCCTGATCTACCCGATGGCCAACCTGGGGGTGATCATGCTCTCGGCCGTGGCGGCCGTGCTGCTGTTTCGGGAGCGGCTCACGTCCGTCAATCGCATTGGCCTGGGGCTAGCCGTGTTGGCTTTGCTGTTGTTGGCCTACCAAGAGCTGGTCGAGGCCACGGGGCTGGAGGGGATCAGCTAGCCGCCATCACCTCTGAAAAGCGGGCAAGCCATCCGCAAAAGCCCTATCTTCCCCCCGTGCCGCACAAGCCTATCATCTACCAGCTCTTCGTCCGTTGGTTTGGCAATCGCCAAACGGCCAACGTGCCCTTTGGCTCTCGCGAGGAGAACGGTGCAGGCACCTTTGCCGACATCACCGACCGCGCCCTGGCAGCCCTGCGCGACGAGCTGGGCATCACGCACGTCTGGTACACGGGCGTGCTCAACCACGCCACCCTCACCGACTACGCCGCCGACGGCCAGCCCGCCAACCACCCGGCGGTGGTCAAGGGCCGGGCCGGTTCGCCCTACGCCATCCGCGACTACTACGACGTGGCCCCCGACCTGGCCGTCCGCGTGCCCGACCGCCTGGCCGAGTTCGAAGCCTTGCTGACCCGCACGCACGCGGCGGGCTTGCAGGCTCTCATTGACTTTGTGCCCAACCACGTGGCCCGTCAGTACGCCGGGCACGCCCGCCCGCCGGGCGTGCCCGACCTGGGTGCCGCCGACGATCCGCAGCGCGCCTTTGCGCCGCAGCACCAGTTCTACTACTTGCCCGGCACTACCTTTCGGCCGCCCGACGGGCACCCGCACCTGTTGCCCGCCGCCGCGCCCTACCACGAAAGCCCGGCCCGCGCCACGGGCAACGACGTCTTCGACGCGGCGCCCAGCCTGCACGACTGGTTCGAGACCATCAAGCTCAACTACGGCGTGGACTATGCCCACGGGCAAACGGCGTACTTCGACCCGGTGCCCACCACGTGGGTGCGTATGGCCGAGATACTCCATTTCTGGGCCAGCAAGGGCGTGGATGGCTTTCGGTGCGACATGGTCGAGCTGGTACCTCCGGCTTTTTGGCAGTGGGCTATCGGCCGGCTGCGCACCGACTTTCCGGCGCTGTGCTTCGTGGCTGAGGTCTATCAGCCTCACCGTTACGGCGAATACCTGGCTGCGGGCTTCGACTACCTCTACGACAAGTCCGGTACCTACGACCGCCTGCGGGGCATCCTGCAACACGGCCACCCGGTGGCGGGCATCACCGACTGCTGGCGGGCCGTCGAGGGCCTGGAGCACCAGATGCTGCGCTTTCTGGAAAACCACGACGAGCAACGGCTGGCTTCGCGGCACTTTCTGGGCGCGGCCGAGGCGGGCCTGCCGGGTATGGCAGTAGTGGCCCTGCTGGGGCGCGGCCCGGTGCTGCTCTACAGCGGTCAGGAAGTGGGTGAGGCCAGCGACGAGGCCGCGGGCTACAGCGGTGCCGATGGCCGCACCACCATTTTTGACTACTGGGGCGTGCCCACCCTGCAAGCCTGGTACGCCGACGGCGCCTGCGACGGCCGCCACCTGACGCCGACGGCCCAGCAGTTGCGGGCGGCCTACGGGCGCTTGCTGCGCCTGGCCGGACAGGTGCCCGCCTTCCGGGCGGGCCATTTCTACGACCTGCACTACGCCAACGGCCATGCCCGGCTCTATGCCTTCTTGCGCCACCTCGACGGCGACTGCTGGCTGGTGGTGGTCAACTTCGACCGGGAGCAAGGTTTTGAAGGAGAACTTTGCCTGCCGATCCACGCGCTGCACACGGTGGGGCTGGCCGGGGCCTTTGCGGCGCAGGACGGGCTGAGCGCAGGCGAAGAAAGCAACTTGTTTTTTGAAGCAGACTCCATGCAAGACCTGCGGCTCGTGCTCCGCGTACCGCCGTCGGCCGCGCAGGCCTGGCGGTGGGTGCCAGTAGCAGAATAGCACGAATAGGGGGCCAAACGAAATATTCTACCAGGCCAGACAAAACATAAGCCTTCGACGTGGCAATAGCGCGGCGAAGGCTTATGGTACGAAAGATGGAGGCAGTCCCGTGAGCTGCGGCGTGCCTGGCTGCCGTCCGGACTTATTCTTTCATGAGCTTGATTACGCCCACGCCCTGATCGGTAGCTACCCGAGCCGTGTACACGCCGCGCTTGAGCGTTGTCGCCGGAATGGCTATCTGGTCGGCAACTACCGCCGACGACCAAACTAACTGACCCAGTTGGTTATATAGCCGGAGCTGCTGAATAGCGCCTTGATCCGAGCGTACAGACCAGGCGTTGTTAGATGGATTCGGCAGTGCCATCAACCGACTGCTTATGGACATGTTACCCACACTTGAGGGCCCTTCCTTGTAAAAATAGATATTGTCAAAAAAGAGGTTGCCGTTTCCGTCGAACTTCCACTGAAAGATGTTATTGAGGTTGAAGGTAAAGTTGCCCGTGTTGAAGTCCAGAAAGTGCTGCAGCGGGATGTCCACCCCTACCCACTCGCCGGTTTGCAGGGGAGCATCTCCGCCCGGACCGAAAGCATAGCGGGGTTCCTGGGGGGCGCCGCCCGGAATGCCCGCCGCCTGGTCAATGAGGTAGAAGTTGAAGGCCGTGGAAGTGGTGGCGTAATAGTCGAGGTGTACGGTGTCGAACTCGCTGACATTGGCAGCCGTCCACTGCGCACCGTAGAAGGTAAGCCCTTCGATTTTGCCAGTATTGTTTCCCTGAATCTGTACTTCCGATATGGTGCCTGCGCCCTGAAAGGCATTGAAGTTGAAGTTAGCCACCACATTGTTAGTGTAAGCGCCGCTGTACACCGACAGCACCAAGGCTTCATCTACCGTGGGGTCGGGTGCCGGCGCCTCCGGGTCGCCAGCGGCCGGCGCGGGCGGGCCAAAAACCACGTTGTCGAAATAGACGGTATGGCCCGTGGCCCGCGGCCCATAGCTGGGGAAAAAGATGATCTGGCCGGGCTGGCCGCCCAGGGGGTTGCCGATCCACTCCGACATATCGAACGTAGCCTCCACCCACTGATTGGCCAGGTTGTTGGGAAATATCTTCTCGAAGAAGGCAGCGCCCGTAGCCGTAGAAAATTTGAGTGCCACATTGGAGGCAAAACCCTCTTGGTAGAACAGAAGGGTTACGGTGCTGTTTTGGTCAGTGAAAGAAAAGGTGCCCAGGTCGGTTCCCTGCTGCGATTCGCACCCGGCCTGGCCCCAGGGGGCGTCCGATGGGTACGAGATGACCATGCGCGCCACGTTGGCAGACGGATTGACGTCGTTGACCAGCACATTGGGCACGACGCTGAACTCGGGGTTGACCTGGCCCGCAGGTGCTTCGAAGGTCGCCCAGGTCCAGTCGGCGCCAAAACCACCGGGCTCGAAGTTGATGGGGTTGTTCTGAGCCATTGCCATGGTGGTGCAAACGACCAAAGAAAATAGTAGTAAGTTTTTCATTGTACGATTTTGTATATTGAAATTTTTGCAAATAGAAGAATATTTGTGCCATATCCTACACTTCACTACGTTGGCAAAGGGAGCTTTCATCAGTAGGCTAGTTGCACCAGCGTGTTCCGGGTTGAGCGTATCTCTTTTTGAGTAGTCCACAACCGTTTCTAGGCGGCACAACAAAATAGCGAGTGGGGCGCGACCATCCCCGGCCTAGTCAATAAACCCATCCGGCTGTCTGACGTATAAGTTTTAGAAAATAACAAGCTGTAATGCGACACCTCATGTTTCGATATATCCTGATTTTTTTGCTCGCCTCCTTTTTATTTACACCGATGGCCGCCTTGGCCACTTCTACCAGCGTACCCGCTCATCGCCCGGCCAACGTGGCCTTCAAGGTATATCCCAATCCGTTTGTAGATGCTGTTACCCTCGAAATCGAAGCTTCGTCCACGCCCCTGGCGGCCTTTCATCTTTTCGACATTACTGGTCGGGAAGTAATGACGCTTAACTTGGGCAACCGAACCAGCTTTACCAACGAGCCAATCAATCTGTCGCACCTGCAGCCGGGCATCTACGTGGCCAGCCTCATCACCGCCGATGGCCGCA
>DAIRSZ010000154.1:0-4912 GCA_036804165.1 Catalimonadaceae bacterium
CTGAAGGTTTCCTGCGATCGGCCCATAAAGTGGTTTTGATTGTCAAACTATAAATTCCACTGTTTCAACCCGCTGGCGGCCGTAATAGTTTGCCGCCAGCCCGTCTGTGTTTGGCCAAACTGGGGCAAAGGCTCAGGCGGTTGGCTCGGTCGCGGCAGCATCGTCCGCCGCAGCGTCTGTGGCGTTGTTGGCCGGGGCCTGGGCGGTGGTGTTTTCTTCGGTGACGAAAAGACCGGGCTCGAAGCGAAGGAGCAAGTCGTACCAAGTGGCCAGCTTCCGAATGTCCGAATCGTACACCCGGGCCGGGTCGTAGTTGGGCAAGGATGTTTCCATGAAGGTACGTAGCTCGTGACCTTCGGCTTTCTTGTCGAGGGCGACGGGCTGGCCTTCGCGTTGTTGGTAGATGCCCATCAGCACGTCGGTCAGTGGCACCGAGCCGTCGCCGTCGGTGGTGTAGATCGAAATTTCTTGCAAGACCGATACGCGCGTCGAGGGGCCCGCGGCGAATCGGCTCGGCGATTCCTCAAGGCTTTCGAGCACAACGCCCGAACGGGCAGGCTTCACGATCCGAAAGAGGCCGCTTTTGCCGGCCACAGAGGCGATTTTTTTTAGATCCATTAGCAAAATGTACGTGGTGCAAGGTTGTGGTGGTGCCACAACGGGCGGCAAATGTAGGGAATAGGTCAGTAAGCGCACGCAGCCCGCGCCAAATTATTTGCCCGAAGAACGGCCAGGAATCGTGCGCACAAAGTCAAACGGGCGTTGGGGCGCGGTGGGTGCCACAAACTGCTGATTGATTTCGGCAATAAAGGCCAGCAGGGCTTCACGGCCCGCCCCGGTGGTGGCCGAAGTGACAAACTGAGGGGGCAGCTCCTCCCATTCGGCACGCATCTGGGCGTTGTAGTCGGCCAGCAGGGCTTGGTTGCGCGTGGCCGATTGCTTGTCGGCTTTGGTAAACACCATCGCGAAAGGCACGGCCTGTTGGCCCAGCCAGCGCATAAAGGCCAGGTCAACGGCCTGCGCGGGCAAGCGCGAATCTAGCAAAACGAAGATACACTGTAAGTTCTCCCGCTCAGTTGCGTAGGTGTGGATCATGCGGTCGAAGAAGGCCCGTTTGCGGACACTCACCTTGGCAAAGCCGTAGCCGGGCAAGTCGGCCAGCAGCCAGGAATGGTTGATCCGAAAGTGGTTGATGGTCTGGGTCTTGCCGGGCGTAGAAGACGTTTTGGCCAACCCTTCCTGCTGCACGAGCATATTGATCAGCGAAGACTTGCCTACGTTGGAGCGGCCAATAAAGGCATACTCGGGCAAGGTAGGGGGAGGGCCCTGCTGGTGCGTAGCCGCGCTGGTCAGGTAAACGGCGTCGTGAATTTTCATGGCAGCAAGCGTGGGTGAAAAGACAAAAATACGCATTCGGACGGTTTGACGTCACCCAGGAGGCCAAATCCTACTTCGGCCCGGTGCGCGTGGGGCCAAACGCGCCCTTCGCTAGAAGGATCAACGCCTACCTTTGGTGCCACCGTCCGATCCGTTTTTCTTTTGCGATACTCGTTGCCCGATCTGTTGGCTGGTTTGCTTCGCTCATGCCTGTGTGTGGGCGTGGGCTGTTGGGCGACCATGGCAACGGCTCAGTCGGACAAAGCCTTGCGCCGGACAGAGGCCCGCGCCCATGCGGCCCTCGACTCGGGTCACTACGCCGCCGCCCTGGTTCATTTTGCTCGTCTGGCCCATTGGCGACCGCAAGACGGCTACTACCAGTACGTGCTAGGCATTTGCCACCTCGAGCAGCACGCGCCCGCCACGGCGCAACTTTTTCTGGACAATGCCGTGCAGCGCGGGGTGTCCTTGCCAGATTTGCCGTTTTACCTGGCCCGGGCGCATCACCTGCAACACCGTTTTGAGGAGGCCGCAAATTATTACCGCCGCTTTCAGCAGTCTTTCGATGGCCGTTCGCGTCGCCACGCGGCCACGCGCCAGCAACTGGATCATTACCTGGCCCAGTGCGCTTTCGGGCCACAGGCCCTTGCCCAGCCCCATCCCGATGTGCAGGTGCGTAACCTCGGCCCGGCGATCAATTCGGCCGCTGCCGAATACGTACCGCTTATTTGGCCCGACGAATCGCGCCTCTATTTCACTTCGCGGCGCCCCCACACGACGGGCAACAGCCGCGACCCGCACCTGCACGACTATTTCGAAGACGTGTACGTGGCCTATCGGCGGCCCAACGGCCAGTGGACGCTGCCCGAAAGTGCCGGGCCGATGATCAATACCATCCGCCACGATGCCTGCGTGAGCCTCTCGGCCGACGGTCGGCAGATGTTGCTCTACCGCTCGGAACAAGTGGGCCGACAGGCCGATTTTGCCGAAGACCTCTACCTGACCCGCTGGGAAGGAGGGCACTGGCAACGTCCGCAGCGCCTCGACATCGTCGGTCCCGGCCACTACGAACCCAGCGCGGTCTTTTCGGCCGACGGGCGCACGCTGGTGTTCGCCAGCGACCGACCGGGGGGCTATGGCCAGACCGATCTCTACGCCGTGCGCCAGCTCCCCAATGGCCGATGGGCCAGGCCCTACAACCTGGGGCCGGCCATCAATACGTCCTTTCACGAAGACGCGCCCTTCCTGAGTACGGACGGGCAGACGCTCTATTTCAGCTCGCGGGGCCACCCGGGCATGGGAGGATACGACATCTTCCGCAGTCGTTACGACACCGTACGCCGCCAATGGTTGCCTCCTCAAAACCTGGGGGCACCCGTCAACTCGGCGGCCGACGACATTTTCTACGTAACCAACCTGAGCGGCGAGCGGGCCTACTTTACTTCGTTTCGGCCCGGGGGGCAGGGCAATGCCGACCTCTATGAGGCTACTTACACGTTGCCCACTTGGGCGGTGCTGGTGGGCCAACTGGAAGACCAGGCGGGTCAGCCTTTGGCAGGCACCGTCGTGGCGCACGCAGGGGCGGGCGACTCGGTGGCCCAGAGCGAAACCGGTAGCGACGGGCGTTTTACTTTCGTATTGCCTGCCCAATTGCCGCACGTTTTCACGGCCACCACTGCGGGCTACGACACGGCCCGGCTCGCGCTGACCTTGCCCGCTTTTGCAGAAGCACCCGCCAGTGCCCGGATGGTGTTGCAGCCCTGTGCGCCACGCGTGCCCGAAAGCCTGACGCTGTCTTTCGGCACGGAAGGCTACGCGCTGACCCCGGCCGAACGGGCGCGGCTGGCCGCCTGGGTCTCGGCCCTTCCTCCCGACCGCGAGGGCTACATCTTGGAAATAGGAGGCCACGCTGACCAGACGGGTTCGCCCGAGCGCAACTGGCAATTGGCCTTGGCGCGGGCCCGCGCCGTGGGGCAGCACCTGCAAGCGGTTGGGATATTGGCCAGCAGTATAAAGGTCGTCAGCCACGGAGACCAACAGCCCATCGCCCCCAACGATACGCCCGAGGGGCGGAGGCACAACCGTCGGGTCGAGGTTCGGTGCCTGCCCGTAGCACCGTAGCAATGCGGGCCGTTGTGTAGGTAATGACCTGATATCCTAAGACTTAATTCTGATGACCTTACATGGCTCTCCTACGCGGGCGTAGGGGCTATCCCTGAATAGCTATTCAATTTTTCTATTTTCGATGACAATAAATGGCTGGCGCAAATAGGAGTGTTTAGTAACGATGCCGCTCCGGCGTAGGGCCTTCTTCCGAACTTCAATTGTTGCTTTTTCCGATGGCTCGAATACGTTTTTTGCTGGTATTGCTCCTAAGTGTGGCTGGCCCGGCGTGGCTCCACGCACAAGTGGACGCCGACCTGGTGTTCATTGCCGACGAGGCCTATAAACTGGGCGATAAAAGAGACGCCAACGCGCAGTACCGAATGGCCGTGGGCATCAATCCTGGCAACGTGCGGGCCAACTATATGGCCGGGATAACTTACCTGGAAACCATTCAGAAGGAAAAAGGCCTAAAATACTTGCTCAAGGCCTACGAACTCGATCCTAACGTAGCCCCGGACATTCTTTATTCTATTGCCAAAGCCTATCACCTGGGCAAAAAGCCCGAGCAAGCCGCCGACTATTATGCCCGCTACCGCGACGCCATGCAGGCCAAAGGGGGCAGCGAAGCGGCCAAAGAGGCGGCCAAAGCCGAGCGGCGCATCCAAGAGTGCGCCGTGGCCCGCAAGCTGATGAACCAGCCCGTTCGGTTCAAGGTCGAGAGCATCAAGGCCCTCAATACCGTCGAGCCCGAGTACGCGCCGGCCATCTCGGCCGACGAGTCCACCATGATCTTCACGTCGCGTCGGCCCGGGGGCGTCAGTCCCGACAAGGCCAACGACAACATGTTCTACGAGGATATCTACCTGAGCCACCGCAAAAACGGCGAATGGTCGGCCCCCGAAAACCTGACGGCCATCAATACGCCGTCGCACGAGGCAAGCATTGCCCTGTCGGCCGACGGCAAAACCTTGTTGCTTTATAAAGACGAAAATCGGGGCGATATCTTCGTATCGGAAATAGGGAAGAAGGGAGAGTGGTCAAAGCCCAAACCGTTGGGAGGCAACGTCAACTCGCCGTACGCAGAGCGTTCGGCGGCCATCTCGCCCGACGGCCAGTTGCTGTTCTTTTCCAGCGACCGCCCCGGCGGCCAGGGTGGGCTGGACATTTACGTGAGCGAAGCCCTGAGCAAGGGCAAGTGGGGTGCGCCCAGCAACCTGGGGCCGACGATCAACACAGCCGAAGACGACGACAGCCCCGTGCTGGCCTTCGACGGCAAAACGCTCTATTTTAGTTCGAAAGGCCACGAAGGCATGGGCGGCTACGACCTCTACAAGTCGGAATACGACAGCGTGGCCCGCGCCTGGAGCAAGCCCGCCAACCTGGGCTACCCGATCAATACGCCCGACGACGACACGTACTACATCATCAC
>DAIRSZ010000155.1:0-4894 GCA_036804165.1 Catalimonadaceae bacterium
CTGGCTGCTGGCCAGCACGGCCCACGCTCAATACTTCGAGTGGGCCAAACGCCTGGGCGGAACAAGTTTTGATCAAGGTCGTGCTATCGCCGTTGACGAGGCGGGTAATGTCTACACCACGGGGTCTTTCCAGGGAACGGTAGACTTCGACCCGGGGCCGGGTACCTTCAACCTTACGGCGGCGGCAACAAGTGATGACATTTTCATCTCCAAGCTCGACGCGGACGGCAACTTCGTCTGGGCCAAGCGCATAGGTGGGACGGGTGTTGACCGAGGTCTTGCCATCGCCGTTGACGGGGCGGGCAGTGTCTATACCACTGGGTATTTTACCGGAATCGTGGACTTCGACCCCGGGCCCGGCACTTTCATCTTTACCTCGGCAGGAAGTAATGACATCTTTGTTGCTAAGCTCAACGCGGAGGGCAATTTCGTCTGGGCCAAGCGCATGGGCGGGACGGAAAATGACATTGGCAATGACATTGCCCTCGACGGGGCGGGCAATGTGTACACCACTGGGCAGTTCGTGGGAACCGTGGACTTCGACCCCGGGCCGGGTACTTTCAACCTCACTGCGACGGCGGGAAGCAGGAATGTGTTCGTTTCCAAGCTCGACGCAAACGGCAACTTCGTGTGGGCTAGGCGAATGGGCGGGCCGGTTGACGTGGTAGGCCGTGCCCTGGCCCTCGACGGGGCGGGCCATGTCTATACCACCGGACAGTTCCGGGGAACCGTGGACTTCGACCCCGGGCCGGGCACTTTCAACCTCATATCAGCGGGCTCGCAATCGCAAGACATCTTTGTTTCCAAGCTCAACACGAACGGCAACTTCATATGGGCCAAACGCATGGGCGGGACGGGTTTTGGCATAGGCTATGCCTTGGCTCTCGACGAAGCGGGCCATGTCTATACCACCGGGTCTTTCTCTGGAACCGCTGACTTCGATCCCGGGCCGGGCACCTTCAATCTTGCTGCGACAGGAGATAGAGATGTTTTCATCTCCAAGCTCGACGCAAACGGCAACTTCCAATGGGCCAAACGCATGGGCGGGGCCAGTTCTGATGCAGGTGATGCCCTCGCCCTCGACGGGGCGGGCCATGTCTACACCACCGGGTCTTTCCGGGGAACGGTGGACTTCGATCCAGGACCGGGCACCTTCAACCTCATATCGGGGGGAGGAGGCGCTGGCTGGAACATCTTCATCTCCAAACTTGACGCGAACGGTGACTTCGTTTGGGCGCAACGTATGGGCGGAACGGGTTCGGCCGGAGGTTCTGCCCTTACCCTTGATGGGACGGGCAATGTCTATTCTACCGGAATTTTTTCCGGAACTGCCGATTTCGACCCCGGGCCGGGCCTCTTCAACCTCACTTCGGCGGGACTTAGCGACATCTTCATCTCCAAGCTGAGCCAATCGCCCGTGCGCCTAGCCGATCTTGGGCCTGCTAGCGCCGCCGTGGTAGTCTATCCTAATCCCTCAACGGGCCTGTTCTACGTCCGATACGACGGTGCCGGATCGGTGCCCTTCACGCTGCGCGACCTTCTGGGTAAAACGATCAGCACTGGCTCGATCAGTAGCGGGCTCAATCCTCTACATCTTGAAGCACAGGCCGCCGGGGTGTATTTTTTGCAAATGCCCAGTCGTACGCTGCGTCTGGTGAGGCAGTAGCCTCGGCGCACAGCAGTAACCCATGCTCTTTAAACTCAGACCAACTCCGTCGCCACGCAGCGCTTGGGACTTGCCAGTGTCCTTTGGCCACAAAATGCTGATTCACTACAAATCTTGCTTCAAGAACCCACCCTCCTCTCACCAACCCGTTTAATCCCACGTTTATGAAATGCACTCCTCGGCATGCCCTGGGCTACATCGCCCTGTTGGCATTGGCCGCCAGCCTCACCACTGTGCAGCAGGGGCGCGAAGCTACCCAGCAACTGCCCTTCACGCCCAATATTCCCCGCACCTGGGACAGCACCGCGATGGCCAGCTTTGAACTACCCCTAGCCGACGCCAAAGCTTCGCCCCAACACGTGTCGGAAGACTATTACTACCAATTGCCCGAACGGGTGATCTACAAATCGTACCCAATCTACGCACCCGGCCGGGAGCCAGAAGGCTACTGGGAGTGGCTGCAAGAGCAGGAACCAGAAGTAGTTTTTGATGAAACCAAACTGAAAACCGAGGCTGACTGGATCAAAGCCGGGGAGTTGCTCTTCGATGCACCCATAGACGTGCGGGGGGCCATTCTGACGAATGACGAAGTCCGCGATCCGGCCTTTTATGCCTACACCAAAATGCCCCTCACGCCGGAGGGCATCATGCCCTATGCCCGCTACGTGGTTGTCGAAAAAGGAACGGTGCTGACGGGCAACATGTCTTGTGGCATGTGCCATACCCGGGTCAACCCCGACGGCACGCTCCTGAAGGGCGCGCAGGGCAACTTCCCCGGCGACCCCGCCACGGGATTTATCATCCGCAAGCCCAACGGCATTCCTGATCAGTTTTTGCCGATTCTGGTGCGGGGCCTTTTTGCGACGCCCTGGATAGAAAACGATCCGCACACGGCCCTAAGCCACCGACCACGCAATGAAATTGCCGACGCCTTCGACGCTGTGCCATCCGGCACGCTGGGGCGGCAGGGCACGGGCATTTTGTTTCCACCCCAGGTGCCCGACCTGATTGGCGTCAAAGACCGAAAATACCTCGACAAAGGCGGCCTGTCTCGCCACCGCGACATCGGCGACATGATGCGCTACATCGCCACCAACCAGGCCCTTGACGTGATGGCCAGCTACGACGGCTACATCCCGGTGGGAATTGACAACCAAACCCTGCCGCCGCCCGGCAAAAGCCCATTCGTTGGCACCTTCGACCGACACAGCGAGGCGCAGCTCTACGCAATTTCCAAGTATATTTATTCGTTACAGCCCCCTGCAAACCCTCACCAACCCAATGCACTTAGCAAGCGGGGCGAGCGGATTTTTACCCAGCAGGGTTGCGTAAGCTGCCACACGCCCCCGCTCTATACCAACAACATGCTCACCCCCGTGGATGGCTTCGTGGTGCCCCCAGATCACCACGAGCAGTACGATATCTTCGATATTTCCATTGGCACCGATCCGGGCTATGCACTCAAATCCCGCCGGGGCACGGGCTACTACAAAATTCCTTCGCTACGAGGTGTCTGGTACCGGGGTCCGTTCCTGCACGACGGCTCGCTGGCCACGCTGGAGGACGTGCTGGACGCCCGCCGCCTGCGCGACGACTACGTGCCCACGGGCTTTAAGGGCGCGGGCGTCGCCGCACGGGCCGTAGAGGGACATGAATTTGGATTAGATTTGTCTCAAAAAGACAAGCAAGCGCTGGTCGCTTTCCTGAAAACCCTATGAGTGTGCTTTGGCTGTGGTGGTGTTGGCTGGCCGGGGTTGGGATTTTTGCGCCGACTGACACTACGCCCGTCGCCGAAGCTGATGTCCGTTTCACGATTGAGAATGCGGGCCTTGCCGTGGAAGGCACCTTGGCGGGGTTGGAGGCCGACATCCGGTTCGATCCTGCGCACCCCGAACTGGCCAGCATCCGGGCATCGGTGGCCGTAAGCACCATCCGTACCGGCATCGCGTTGCGCGACCAGCATTTGCAAAAGCCCGACTACTTCGACGCGGCAAAGTTTCCGGTGATTTCCCTGCAAGCTACGGCCATCCGCAAAACGGGCAAAAACCGCTACGAAGGCGATTTCCAACTCGCCATAAAGGGCACGCAACGCCAGGTTAACATCCCGTTTGGGGTGTCCTCAGGCCATGTGTTTACGGGTCAGTTCCAGCTCAATCGTCTGGATTATGGCATCGGCAAAAAAAATCTGGTGCTGGGCGACGAAGTCAACATCACTATTCGCGTAAAACTGGCCAAAGCCGCTGCATTGCACTGACCATCAAGGATTTTCCGAACGATATTATTTTTTTGTTAAGGATGGCTATTTGGTGTACAAACAATTAAATTTAGACGAATATCAAAAGGCAATGTGTAGGTGAGTAAATGAAATAATAAATCCGACGCCCATGGTACAGGACTACTTTCTGCCGCATCCCCTTCTGCGCGAGTATGTAGAAATTGTTGTGATCGTACGCATTGATTTTACGACGCCGGGTAGTCTTGAACCCCTCTACACCTTTGTCCCCACGCATACCCGTTTTTTGTGTTTTTACCTGGACGATCCGGTGCAAGTGCGCAAGGGGGAAGAGGGTTTTGTCACCCGTGCCCGCTCTATCATCATCGGCCCCCAACTGACACCGGTAACCCTCAACCTGGGCAAAAAACACCACGCCATTATTGTCGGACTAAAGCCTGGTGGCATGTACCGCCTGCTGGGCGTTCCGATGCGCGAAATTGTGGACCAAGATTATGATGCCCGCTTGGTGATGGGCCGCGAAATTAACGAGTTGCTCGATCGTTTGCTGTCCGCAAAAAACAACTCGGATAAGAATACCATCACCCAGCAATACCTACTCCAGAAGCTGTCCCGTCTGAAGACGGCTCATCCCTTCGATCGGGTAATGACGCAACTGATTGGCAGCAAGGGCAATCTGCCGATTGAAGCGGCCGCTGCGCGCGCCTGCCTGAGCATACGGCAGTTTGAGCGGCAATGCCTCGATCGCATCGGCCTGCCCCCCAAGCTGTACGCCCGCATGGTGCGCTTTTCGCACGCCTACAAGCTCAAAGAAAACCACCCGCACATGACCTGGATAGACATTACGCACCAATGCGGCTATTACGACCAGATGCACCTGATCCGGGATTTCAAGGCATTTGCCAAGTTTACGCCCGGAATGCTCTTGGAAAAGGATATTGAGAAATCCGTACGGTTTCAGACCCTGGTAGACTAGCACTAGGCCGCGGACGAGT
>DAIRSZ010000156.1:0-4884 GCA_036804165.1 Catalimonadaceae bacterium
CGGGCGGGCCGCCGGGGCCGGGCATAAAGTTGCCTTCGCGGTAGTCGAGGTAGCCACTGATGCCCTGCGCGATGGCCTGCTCGCAGGAGCGTCCGTCGGGTGCCTGGGTGCTATCCGACTTACGACAGGCAGCCAGGCCGAGGGCCAGCAGCAATAACCAGGTACGCATCGTTTATTTACGTTTAAAGAAAGAGTCCACAAACTGGTATTTGTCGAACACCTGCAGGTCGTCCACTTTTTCGCCCACGCCGATGTAGCGCACCGGAATTTGCAGTTGGTCGGAAATGCCAATCACCACGCCCCCTTTGGCCGTGCCGTCCAGCTTGGTGATGGCCAGGGCCGTTACCTCCGTGACGCGGGCAAACTCCTGGGCCTGCAAGAAGGCGTTTTGGCCCGTGCTGCCGTCGAGCACCAGCAGCACCTCGTGCGGCGAGCCGGGGATGATCCGGTCGGTGATGCGCTTGATCTTGCCCAGTTCGTTCATCAAGTTGACCTTGTTGTGCAAACGGCCCGCCGTATCAATCAGCACCACGTCGGCCTGTTGGGCGAGGGCTTCTTTCACGGCGTCGAAGGCCACCGAGGCCGGGTCGGTGTGCATGCCGTGCGACACGAACGTGGCGCCCGTGCGCTCGCTCCAGAGCTTGAGCTGATCTACGGCCGCCGCCCGGAAAGTGTCGGCCGCCCCGAGTACCACCTTCTTGCCATTTTTAGCAAACTGGGCCGACAGCTTGCCGATGGTGGTGGTTTTGCCCACGCCGTTGACGCCCACCACGAGCATGACGTAGGGCGTGCCGAGGGCGGGCAATTCAAAACCTACGGGGCCGTTGTTTTCGGTGGCTTTGAGCAGGGCGGCAATCTCTTCGCGGAGAATCTTGTCCAGCTCGGCCGTGCTCATGTACTTGTCGCGGGCCACCCGGGCTTCGATGGCCCGGATGATCTTGACCGTTGTCTCGACGCCTACGTCCGAGCCAATGAGCACTTCTTCGAGTTCGTCGAGCACTTCCTCGTCCACCGTGGCCTTGCCCACCATGGCTTTGCCCAAGCGGTTGAAGAAAGTGCTCTTGCTCTTTTCGAGTCCTTTGTCGAGACTTTCCTTCTTTTCTTTCGAAAATATGCCGAAGATGCTCATAAAAATGGGTTATGGGTGCCGAAGATAGCAAAAAAACCCGCAGAAAGCCTGGGTTTGTTCGGAATGAAGTCAATCAACAAAAAAAGTCCCACGGAGGGACTCTGATGCGCCAGCGGGCCGAACAAACTTAGTCGAGCTTGTCGTCGAGCTTGTTGTTGATGAAGTCTTTGACCAAATCCTGCGGTACCATGTCTTCTTTGAAAGAGTAGGCACCCGTTTCGGGCGACTTGATAGCCCGCACCACCTTGACAAAGTTTTTGGTGTTGCTCAGGTCTTTGAGCGTAGCGACTACTTTCTTAGCCATGACTATTTAATTTCTTTGTGGACGGTATATTTCTTGAGCAGGGGATTGAACTTGCGGCGTTCCACCCGCTCCGGCGTGTTCTTCCGGTTTTTGGTGGTCACGTAACGGGAAGTGCCCGGTTGACCGCTATTTTTGTGCTCAGTGCATTCGAGGATAACCTGGATGCGATTGCCTTTGCTTTTCTTTGCCATGATGACCTCAGATTAAATCGGGGCTGCAAAGATAGAAAAATTACTTGTTTGCAAAAATAATCCCGGGTAAAGATGCACATGATTGGCTCGGGTGACAGGCAGGGCATAGGTTCTGCCCGTGGTTTTTATCTTTGCCCGCAAACAAAAACCTATGAGCTTACTTACTGTGGGTTCGGTGGCTTTCGACGCCATCGAAACGCCCTTTGCCAAGACTGACCGCATCATTGGCGGGTCGGGTACCTACATCTCGCTGGCTGCCGCCCAATTCGTAGCGCCGATCAACCTGGTGGCCGTGGTGGGCGAAGACTTTCCCCAAGACAAAATCGCCCTCCTGCAAGCGCGGGGGGTGCGCACCGACGGGCTGCAGATCAAAAAGGGCGAAAAGTCCTTCTTTTGGTCGGGCCGCTACCACGCCGACATGAACAGCCGCGACACGCTGGTGACCGAACTCAACGTGCTGGCCGACTTCGATCCGCATATCCCCGATAGTTATCAGCCCTCGAGCCAGTACCTGATGCTGGGCAACCTGGCGCCGTCGGTGCAGCAGCGCGTGCTCGAAAGGCTGCACACCCGGCCCCGGCTGGTGGTAATGGACACCATGAACTTCTGGATGGACGTGGCCATGGACGACTTGCGGCAGATGATCCGGCAGACCGACGTGCTTTCGATCAACGACGAAGAGGCCCGCCAGCTTTCGGGCGAATATTCGTTGCGCCGCGCCGCTCGCAAGATCATGGATATGGGTCCCGACACGCTCATCATCAAAAAGGGCGAACACGGGGCGCTGCTTTTCCAGGGCAAAAAAGTATTTTTTGCCCCCGCCCTGCCGCTCGAAGACGTCTTCGACCCCACGGGTGCGGGCGACACCTTTGCTGGAGGTTTTGTGGGCTACCTGGCCCAAACGGGCGATCTCTCGTTCGAGAACATGAAAAAGGCCATTATCTACGGCTCGGCTCTGGCCTCGTTTTGTGTCGAGCAACTTGGTCCCGATCGGCTCGAAAACCTCACCCGCGCCGAGTTGGACGTCCGCGTACAATTATTTCTTGATCTGGTGCGCTGCGAAATCCCGGCGAATTAGTCGGGCGTTTGGTCATCGAACTGCTGGCGGTACATCCGAATGGTGGTTTCCAACCCAAAATAGAGCGCATCGCAGATGAGGGCATGACCGATAGACACCTCCAGCAAATCAGGAATTTGCTGGTAGAGGTAGCGCAAATTTTCCAGGTCGAGGTCGTGACCGGCGTTGAGGCCCAGGCCAGCCGCGCGGGCCGCTTCGGCAGCCCGCAGGTAGGGCGCTATGGCGGCTTCGCGGTTGTGGGCGTAGTGCCGGGCGTAGGCTTCGGTATAAAGCTCGACGCGATCGGCACCCGCGCGGGCGGCGCCTTGCACCATCTCGGGATCGGGATCCACGAAGATAGACACCCGAGTGCCCAGCGCGTGTAGACGCGCCACCACGTCGCGCAGCAGTTCCTGGTGGCGCACCGTGTCCCAGCCCGCGTTGGAGGTGAGCACATCGGGGCCGTCGGGTACCAGCGTCGCCTGGGCGGGGCGTGCCCGCGCGACGAGTTCAAAATAGCGTTCGTCGGGATAGCCCTCGATGTTGAACTCAGTGGTCAGTTGGGGAGCCAGGTCGAGCACGTCCTGAAATCGGATATGCCGCTCGTCGGGCCGGGGGTGCACCGTGATGCCCTCGGCACCGAAGCGCTCGCAGTCGCGGGCTACGTGCAGCAGGTTGGGGTTTTGGCCGCCCCGGGCGTTGCGCAGGGTGGCAATTTTGTTGATATTGACGCTGAGTCGGATCATAGGAGGAAAGTTGCTGCTTGTGCAACTACGGGCAGCACCTCTGGGTTACGTACGCAACATTGATCGCCAGGCGCGGCGGCTCGTCGCCGCAACCTATGCGCCACATCTCTACTGTTTATGAGCTTAAAAAACACCGTCGAGGAAGACCTAAAAACGGCCATGCGGGCCAAAGACAAAGATACCCTGCGTGCCCTGCGGGCGATTAAGTCGCTCATTTTGCTGGAAGCCACCAAGGAGGGCGGCACCGAAGAACTCGACGCCGACACCGAAATGCGGCTGCTGACCAAGGCCGCCAAACAGCGGCGCGAGTCGGCCGACATCTACCAGCAGCAGGGCCGGGCCGACCTGGCCGAAGCCGAGCTGCAAGAGCTGGCCGTGATTGAGCGCTATTTACCCAAGCAACTCACCGAAGACGAAGTGCGGACGCGCCTTGCGGCGATTATCACCCGCGTGGGAGCGCAAGGCCCACAAGACATGGGTAAGGTGATGGGCCTAGCCACGCGCGAATTGGCTGGCCAGGCCGAAGGGCGCACCCTCTCGGCCCTTGCCAAAACACTTCTGGAGGGTTGAACCTGGTAGATATTGGGCTAGCGATGGTGCTGCTGCTGGCGACCTGGCAAGGCTTTAGGCGGGGACTGGTCGTAGAGCTGGTGGCCACCGCAGGCCTGCTGGTGGTGCTGGTAGCTACCGTGTGGGGCTTGGGCACGGTGACGGCGTGGCTGCAGCCGTGGCTGCCCGAAGGGTTTCGGCTTTTGCCTTTTGTGGCGTTTCTGATCGCGTTCTTGGTCGGGTGGTGGGGCTTGCAATTGCTGGCCTGGGGACTGCGGGGGCTGTTGCGCCTGACGTTGCTGGGCCTCTTCGACGCCGTGGGCGGGGCCTTGCTGGGCTTGGCCAAGGCGATGGCCACCCTCAGTTTGTTACTGTGGCTGGGGGCAAAATACGGCCTGCCTATGCCCGCCGCCGACGCAGTGCTCTACCCGCAACTGCTGTACCTGGCCCCCACACTCCTGGAAGCATTCAGCCAGTATCTACCCTTTTTGCGAGGCTTGTTCGAACAACTGCGCCAACACTTCGACTAGCGCGAGGCGCTGCCGCCCGTACTGGCCTTTTTATAGATACTGACCATGCTGTTGCTGCTCGACAACTTCGACTCGTTTACCTACAACCTGGTGGATTATTTTGGTCAGCTCGGGTTGGCCTGCCGCGTACACCGCCAAGATGTGCCGCTGGCCGAGGTGGTGTCTGAACCCTATGCGGCCGTGGTGCTTTCGCCTGGCCCCGGCACGCCCGCCACGGCGGGCAACTTGCTCGAGGTGGTGGCCCACTATTACCAGCGCCTGCCAATGTTGGGCGTGTGCCTGGGCCACCAGGCGTTGGGTACTTTCTTCGGGGCGCGGCTTGCCCGGGCCGCCCGGCCCATGCACGGCAAATGCTCGCCCCTGCTGGTGAGCAGCCCC
>DAIRSZ010000157.1:0-4879 GCA_036804165.1 Catalimonadaceae bacterium
TCCTGGGCCGCGAACCCAACTTCACCGAACTGGCCATTTTTTCGGCCATGTGGTCGGAGCATTGTTCTTACAAAAACTCCATTGTCTGGCTCAAAAAGTTGCCGCGCACCTCGCCGCGTATGCTGGCCGAGGCGGGCGCCGAAAACGCTGGACTGGTGGACATCGGCGACGGGCTGGCGTGCAGCTTCAAGATCGAGTCGCACAACCACCCTTCGGCCCTGGAGCCGTACCAGGGGGCAGCCACGGGCGTGGGCGGCATCAACCGCGACATCTTCACGATGGGTGCCCGGCCCATTGCCCAGCTCAACTCGCTGCGCTTCGGCGACCTGAACCACCCGCGCACGCGCTGGCTGGTCAAGGGCGTCGTGAAGGGCATCGGCGACTACGGCAACGCCTTCGGCATCCCGACCGTGGGGGGCGAGTTGTACTTCGATCCCTGCTATCAGGTCAACCCGCTGGTCAACGCCTTCTCGGCGGGCATTGTGGCCACCGACCGCATCGCGCGGGCTATCTCGTACGGGGCGGGCAACCCGGTGTTCATTGTCGGCTCGGCCACGGGCAAGGACGGTATCCACGGGGCCTCGTTCGCCTCGAAGGACATTTCGGCCGACTCGGTCAAAGACCTGCCCGCCGTGCAGGTGGGGGATCCGTTTCAGGAAAAACTGCTGCTCGAAGCCACGCTTGAGGTGTTGGCCACCGACAAGGTCATCGGCATTCAGGACATGGGCGCGGCGGGCATCATCTGCTCCACGTCGGAGATGAGCGCCAAGGGCGAACACGGCATGGACATTTGGCTCGACCGCGTGCCTACGCGCCAACCCCACATGCTGCCCTTCGAAATCCTGCTGTCTGAGTCGCAGGAGCGGATGCTGATTGTGGTGGAGAAAGGGGCCGAAGCCGAAGTGCAGGCCATCTTCGACAAATGGGACCTCAACTGCGCCCAGATTGGCGTAGTGACCGAGCGGCCCACGCTGCATTTCTATGTAGGACAGCAGCGCGTTGCCGATGTGCCCGCCCACGACCTGGTGCTGGGCGGCGGAGCGCCCGTCTATCACCGCCAATACCGCGAACCGGCCTACTACCGACAATACCAGCAGTTCGACATTGACACCGTGCCCGAGCCGGACGACTACGCCGCCGTAGGGCGGTTCTTGCTGGCGCACCCCAACATCTGTTCGCGGGCGTGGGTCGCCCAGCAATACGACTCGATGGTCGGCACGGCCAACCGCAGCACCAACGCCCCCTCCGACGCGGTGGTGGTGCGGGTGAAGCCTACGGACAAATCTATCGTCATCACTGTGGACTGCAACGGCCGCTACGTACACGCCGACCCCGAGCGGGGCACGGCCATTGCCGTGGCCGAGGCAGCCCGAAACATTATTTGTACGGGGGGGCAGCCTGTGGCCATCACCAACTGCCTCAACTTTGGCAACCCCTACGTGCCGGAGGTATATTGGCAATTTGTGGGCGCCATCAAAGGCATGAAAGCCGCTTGCGAGCGCCTGGGCACGCCCGTCACGGGTGGCAACGTCAGCTTCTACAACCAGTCGTCCGACGAAGGGCCCGTGTTTCCGACGCCGACCATCGGCATGTTGGGCCTGATGGAAGACCCCGCCGACCACACCACGCTCGACTTCAAACAGCCCGGCGACCTGATCTATTTGTTGGGTACGCCCAAAAAGTGCCTCAGCAGTTCCGAGTACCTCTATTCGTACCACGGCGTGAAGGCTTCGCCCGCGCCCGCTTTCGACCTCGACGAAGAATACGCCCTCCAGCAGGGCGTGCAGGCACTGATCCGGCAGCGGCGGGTGGCCTCGGCCCACGACGTGTCGGACGGCGGCCTGTGGGTGGCTTTGGCCGAGTCGGCCCTGCCGCGCGGGCTGGGTTTTGAGGTGGAAAACCCCACCGACCTGCGCGACGATATTTTCTACTTCGGCGAGAGCCAGAGCCGGGTGGTGGTGTCGGTACGTGCCGAGCAGGCTGCCGCTTTCGAGCAAGCCGCCGCCGCCGAAGCCTTGCCCGCCGTCTGCTTGGGTAAGGTGACCTCCGAAGGGCTGTATGCAGGCGCACGGCTGCGGCTCCGCACGGCCGAGGCGCAGGAGGCTTATACGCAGACGTTGCCTGTGTACCTGGAGGAAGTATCGAGCTGATGACTATCTGGTTGATTGTTGTTAATTAAGAAATCAACGCGGACATGGAGGTTGGACTAGGCCATACGTCCGGCCCAATTATTTTTTCAGGCTCTACTAGACCCACCAGGCCAGCCAGAACACCGCATCGCCCCAGGCGCGGTAGCGTGCCCGTTTCTTAAACCAAGGCGCCAGAAAAATAACCCCCATCGCGATGGCCATAGCCGCCAGGACGGCCATCGCCCGGAAAACGTAGGGGCGGGGGGCAGGCTGAACAACGCGCGCCATGTACACCACCAGTACCAAGCTCAGGACGAGCCCCAAGGTCAGAAAGAAAATGCGCCCCGTACGGCGCAGCCCCCAACGGCGGGCCAGCGACGGTTGGCCCGACTGCGCGTCACTTTCGACTTCCCGGCTGGAAAAAAGCAGCAGATTGGCAAAGGCAATGCCCCCAAAGCCCAGCACGACCGCGCCAAAAAGCTTATCTGGAATGGGCTTGGAGACCCACACGCTCCCCCAAATGCCCAGCGTGTAGAGCGTGGCGACGAACGGCTCTTTCTCGAACCAATGCGCGCGGGCGGGCGCCCGACGGCGTTGCGCCAGCCATAAGTAGCCACCCGATAGCCCGGTGAGCACCAGGCCGAACCCTTGTACGCGCCACGGCAACTGCCAGGCGCTGTAGGCACCCACCAGCACGGCTAAGCCCGTTAGGGGCAGCCATATTTTTGGGTGATGGACGAAAAAACGGTGGCGGGGCGTGGTGGGGACGGGTTCTTTCCGGATGTCGTAGAGCCGATCGAGGGCATAGGCGACGAACACGGCCGCTCCCAAAGCGGCGTAGTGCCAGACGGCGAGCGGTGCCGCGCCCAGCACGCGCTGGGCCATACGGGCTGCCCCCAGACTGCCCAGCACCACGTCGAGGCTCAGAAACTGAACGTACGCGTACGCAATCACCAAGAACCGATGTGTTCGTTTCATTTGTTGACCCAGGTATGGCAAAGCTACGTACCTCGCTCTATTTCAAGCACATGGTCTGCGACCGCTGCCTTAAAGTGGCGCGCCACGCGCTGGCCGCCCACGGCATCGAGGCAATGGAAGTGCGGCTGGGAGAGGTGGTGCTGTCCGCTTCGGCTAACCAGACCACCCAAAAGCAGGTACGGGAAATTATGCAGGCCGAAGGCTTCGAACCCATCGAGCAGCCGCGCGAACAGCTCATCAACCACCTCAAAAGGCTCGTTATCGCGTATGTGCGTCCTCAAGACGACCAGTTTGTGGCAGGCAGACCCCTGCTTTCGGGCTGGCTCGCCGAGCGCATGGGCTACGAATATTCGTACCTGAGTCAGTTGTTTTCTTCGGTGGAAGGCCGCACGCTGGAGCGTTTCTACATCGCCCACCGCATCGAACGGGCCAAAGAACTACTCACCTACGAAGCACACACACTGGAGGCCATTGCCGACATGCTCGGCTACGGCAGCGCGTCCCATTTCTCCCGGCAATTCCGGAGCGAAACGGGGCTGACCCCCACGCACTTTCGGCGCGTGGGTCAGCACCGCCGCCTTTCGCTCGACCGGGTGTAAAACAAAAATTTCTATCTTATCGAAAAGATGCCCCGATGAGCACCCCTGTCAATACCAAAACCATTATCTACCCCGACACGGACGGCAAGCCGATGGCAGACAACACGTGGCAGTTTCGCTGGATCGTCATGCTCAAGAGCAACCTAGACTGGCTGTTTCGCAATCGGGCGGACGTGCTGGTGGCGGGCGACCTGCTGTGGTACCCCGTGGAGGGGGAGCCTAAAATCCGGGTGGCGCCCGACGTGCTGGTGGCCTTCGGGCGGCCCCGGGGCGATCGGGGTTCGTACCGCCAGTGGGAGGAAGGGGGCGTGGCCCCTTCGGTGGTGATGGAAGTGCTCTCGCCGGGCAATCGGTTTACGGAGATGATGGAAAAGCTGCGTTTCTACGAGCGTTACGGGGTAGCGGAATACTGGCTGATCGCCCCGGAGTCCGAGACGCTGGAGGTATTCGTACGAGAAGGAGAAAAGCTGGAGGCCGTGGAAGTGGGGGAAGGCTGGAGGAGTCCGCAGTTGGGGGTTCGGGTGCTGAGCGAGCCGGGCAATCTGCGGCTGTTCTACCCGGAGGGCAGCCCGTTCCAGACCTTCGAGCAAGTCAGCGAGCGGGCCGAATGGGAAGCCCAGCGGGCCGAGGCGGAAAGAGTGGCCAAAGAAGCGGCCCTGGCCGAAGTGGCACGCCTAAAGGCGCGCCTGCGAGACGCTGGGCTAGAGTAGGCTGTAATCCGGCAAGTATCGTCCATAATTTGCAAAGTCCCGCCGGCCCGCGCATGGTATTTTTGTGCTTGTAATTTCTTTACTTATGAAAGTGCTTACCGAAAAAATGCCAACGAACGCACCCGAGACGACTGCCAGGCCGCAGCAAGTGTCTTTGCAGGTAGAAGGCATGACGTGTACCAACTGCGCCCTGGGTGTGCAGCGCTTCCTCGAAAAGCGCGGTATGCAAGAGGTGCACGTGGACTTTGCCGGGGCCGAAGCCTCGTTTCGTACGACTGCCACCTTCGACATGCCCGAATTGGTGCGCGGCATCGAAAACCTGGGCTTCAAGGTCGGGCAGTCCGACCAACCCGCGTCGCCCGCCACGGGCCTCTCGACCATCGAACGCAAGTTCTATTTCTCACTCGCGTTCACCCTGCCGCTGCTGCTGCACATGTTCGTCAGTTGGCACTGGCTGCATCAC
>DAIRSZ010000158.1:0-4757 GCA_036804165.1 Catalimonadaceae bacterium
CCAGCTTACCGCCAATGGCCAATTGCTGCACCAAACCAGGCGGCACGCCCGGCCCTCCGGCCGTCACCAGAATGCCGTCGTAGGGTGCGCGCTGTGGCAGCCCCTGCGTACCGTCGCCCAGGTGAAAATTGGGTGCGTAACCTAGTTGCGGCAGGCGCCGTCGGGTGCGTTCGTAGAGGGCGGGCACGCATTCGATGGTCTCTAGCCGCACGCCCATTTCGAGCAGTACGCAAGCCTGGTAGCCCGAGCCCGTTCCCACTTCGAGCACCCGCTGGCCCGGCTGCGGATCGAGCAATTCGGTCTGACGGGCCACCGTGTAGGGCTGCGAGATGGTTTGCCCTTCGCCGATCGGGAAGGCTTTGTCCTGATAGACGTGCTCGACAAACGCATTGTCGAGCAGGGCGTGGCGCGGCACGCGGGCTATGGCGGCCAGCACCCGCTCGTGGCAGATGCCTTTCTCCCTGAGTGTTTGCACTAGCCGCCGCCGCATACCGCGGTGTCGGTAGGTATCTGAAAACTCCATGCGCTTGTTGGCCTGCTGCTGAGGAGCGAATGTAGCAAAATCAGCGGCGGCCGCGTGACAGCCCCGACGCGGGTTCGAAAAACTTGACCAGCGCAAAACCCGCCACAAACCCACCCACGTGGGCCGCGTAGGCCACCCCACCCAACTGCGAACCTGCGCCCAAAGCCCCAATGCCGCTCACTACCTGAAAGACAAACCAGAAACCGATCACCACCCAGGCCGGGGCCGGAATGGGAAAGCGGATAAAAAGCAGATAGATCCGGTTGCGGGGCAGCAGCAACAAATAGGCGCCCAGCACGCCCGAAATGGCCCCCGAAGCCCCCAGGCTGGGGATCATCATGCTGGCGTCGGTGTAGTAGGAAACGGCTACGTGGGCCAGCGAAGCCAACAGTCCGCAGAGCAAATAGAAAAGCAGGTAACGCCCGTGGCCGAGGCGGTCTTCGATGTTGTCGCCGAAAATCCAGAGGTAGAGCAAGTTGCCCAGCAAGTGGGCAATGCCCCCGTGCATGAAGATGGCCGTCAACAACGTCAGGTACACGGAAATGGGCGTAGGCTGCAGCCCCGGCACCGTAAACCGCTGCCCCGACGCCGGATCGGTGACTTGGCGGTCTTGGGTGACCAGGTCGCGTCCCTGCACAATTTCGGCGGGCACCGTGGCGAAGGCGTACGTAAAGTTGGTGTTGTCTCCACAGCCTTGCGGCCCAACAAACACTAACAAATTGATAAGAATGAAGAGGTAGTTGAAGTAGGGTCTCCGTCGGCGGCCTCGGTTGTCATCTCCGATTGGTATCAACACAAGCGCAGGTTTTATAGGTTGTATCCTCGGGGGCAAAAAAATGGGTTACGCAACCCAGCCCGGACAAATGTAGTTAGGTCGGATATGGAATTGCAAGATCAACTGACAATTGTCACGGGCGTCAGCCAGGGCATTGGCCTGGCTACTGCCCAGGCCCTCCTCGCGCGCGGCGCCCACGTAGCGGGCTGGAGCCGCACCCCCCCCGAACAGCTTTCGCACCCGCGCTTTCGCCACTACCCCACCGACGTGGGCGACGCCCGGGCCGTCGAGCAGGCCCACATGGCCACCGTCCGCGACTTTGGCACCGACGTGGCCGTGCTGATCAACAACGCCGGCCTCGGCTACGACGCCCCCATTGACGAACTGACCCCCGAGCAGTGGCACACCATGTTCGACGTCAACGTCCACGGCCTGTTCTACGCCACGCGCTGCGTGGTGCCGGGCATGAAACGCGCCGGGCAGGGCCACATCCTCAACGTAGCGTCCATTGCCGGGCTCAACGGCGTCAAGCACTTTTCGGGCTACGTAGCCACCAAGCACGCCGTGCGGGGCTTTTCGCACTCGCTCTACCTGGAACTGCGCGATTTTGGCATCAAGGTCACGACCATCTACCCCGGCTCGGTGCAGACCAAGTTTTTCGACAACACCAGCGTGCAGGCCTCCGAGCACATGATGCGTCCCCAAGACATTGCCCAGACCATCGTGCAGCAGATCGAAACCCACCCCAACTATTTTGTGGCCGACATCGAGATGCGGCCCCTCAAGCCACGGGGCTGAGGATGACGGCTAATCGGGCCAGACGCCCACGTAGTTTTCGGGCGTGATGGCCCGCAGTTCGGTTTTGATGGCCTCGCTGACGTTGAGCCCCGCGATGAACGTCTCGAAGTGCGCCGCCGTAAGGTGCTCGCCCGTGCGGGTGAGGGCCTTGAGGGCCTCGTAGGGCTGCGGGTAGCCCTCGCGGCGCAGTACGGTCTGGATACCCTCGGCCACTACGGCGTAGTGGTGGTGCAGATCCTGGCGCAACGCTTCGGGGTTGAGTTCGAGTTTGTCGAGTCCTTTTTGGAGCGAGTGCAGGGCAATCAGCAGGTGAGCCAGCGGTACGCCCAGGTTGCGCAGCACCGTCGAGTCGGTCAGGTCGCGCTGAAGGCGCGAAATGGGTAATTTGTGCGACAGGTGGTCGAACAGGGCATTGGCTAGGCCCAGGTTGCCTTCCGAGTTTTCGAAGTCAATGGGATTGACCTTATGAGGCATGGCCGACGAGCCCACTTCCTCCGGGTTAATTTTTTGCCGGAAATATTCGGCCGAAATGTACTGCCAGCAATCCCGGTCAAGGTCAATGAGAATCGTCCCGATCCGGCGCAAGTTATCGCAAAAGGCAGCCAGCAAGTCGTAATGTTCGATTTGCGTGGTGAAGCGGCTGCGCCGCAAGCCCAGGCCAGCCACGAAACGGTCGGCGAAGGCGGGCCAGTCCACGTCGGGATAGGCCACGTGGTGGGCATTAAAATTGCCCGTGGCCCCGCCCAACTTGGCCGCAAAAGGCAGGGCCGTCAGCAGTTCAAGTTGGCAGTCGAGGCGCTCGACGAAGACCATCAGTTCTTTGCCCAGGCGCGTGGGCGACGCAGGCTGGCCGTGCGTGCGGGCCAGCATGGGCACCTCGCGCCAGGCAGTGGCCCGTTCGGCGAGGGCGTCGCGCACGGCCCGCATTTGGGGCTGCAACACCGCCTTGAAGCCCTCGCGCAGCGAAAGCGGGATGGCCGTGTTGTTGATGTCCTGCGAGGTCAGCCCAAAGTGAATAAACTCCTGGAAAGCCTCCCAGCCATGGCGGACAAACTGCTGCTTGAGGTAGTACTCGACGGCCTTGACGTCGTGGTTGGTGGTGCGCTCCAGGTTTTTGACCTCGGCGGCGGCGGCCTCGTCGAAGTCTTCGGCCAGGTGGCGTAAGGTCATAAACCCATCGGGCGGGAAAGCCTGCAGGGCGGGCAAAGGCAACGCGCACAGGGCAATGAAATATTCGACTTCGATGCGGACGCGGTAGCGGATCAGGCCAAACTCGGAAAAGTAGGGGGCGAGCGGTGCGGTTTGGGCCTGGTAGCGACCGTCCACGGGTGAAAGCGCAGTGAGCGACATGAGAAACGCGAGAGTGATTTGCAAATTTAGGCCAAATATTGGCGTATTTATATTTGGGCACCCTCTTGCCTGGACGCGCAGTTAACTTCACAACTTTCCTGACCCTCCCTCAATCCTACCCGATGCACCTCGACGACCGAATAGCAGCGGCAGTCACCCTGGGCCACGCCCTTCGTCAACTCGACGAGGCCACCTGCGCAGCACTGGCTACCCAATCGGCCGCGGCCAATCCGTGGCTGACAACGGCTAATATCCAACACGCATTCTCTGAAGCCGCCCACTGGTTGCGCGACCCCGAGGCCCTGCACGCCTGGGCCGCCCCCTACGCAGTGCCACCCGCAAGGGCACGCCGCGTAGGGGTGCTGATGAGCGGCCAGGCGCCGGCCGATGGCCTGCCCGATGCGCTGGCCGTACTGCTCACGGGGCATACGCTCTATGCCCGCCTGGCACCCAGCGACGTGGTGGTGATGGGCTTTGTGCTCGCACGCCTCGGCCAGACCCACCCCGGCTGGGCCGACCGCCTTGTGCTGGCCGATCGCCTGACGGGTGTAGAGGCCCTGGTGATGCCCGAAGGACCTACGGCCACGCACCTGGCCCGCTACTTTGCTCCCCTGCCCCGGCTGGTGAGAACCCAGCAAACGGGCGTCGCTGTGCTGACCGGAGAGGAGACCGCAGAAGAACGTCAAGCACTGGGCGCGCATATTTTCCGCTATTTTGGTCGGCATCGGCGCAGCGTCACGCAGCTCTACCTACCTCCCGATTACCGCTTTCAGCCCTTGCTCGAATCGCTCCATCACTTTCAGCCCCTGCTCAGCTACAGCCGCTACGCCGAGCGCTACGAATATGGCCGGGCCATTTGTCTGCTCAAAAAAATCCCCTACCTCGACTGGGGCCCGGTGGTGATGATCGAAAGTGTCGAACCCTTTACGGCCCCGGCCCTGCTGCACTACCAGCACTACGCCGATGCCAATGCCCTACGGGAGCACTTACGTGCCAATGCGCGCGTCGGGGCTGTGTTTGCCGACGGCGATAGCTGGCCTCACGCACGCCGCCTGGGCCATTACGACGCCCAGATGCCCGATGACCGTGCGAGTGAGACCACCGTACGCGCATTTCTGGCTGCGCTTTAAGCCCAGAGCCGTTGCAGAAAACGTTGTACGTTGCCGTAGGCCAGGTTGCGCAGGTGTTCCTGATCGGAAAGTAGCCGATAGGCGCCTTCCATGATGTGCGGATAGCGGCTGGCATCGGCGTGCTCAGCAAAGTAGAAAGGCTCCCGGCTGGGGTCGGGGTGCAGGCCCGTGTAGAAAAAAT
>DAIRSZ010000159.1:0-4743 GCA_036804165.1 Catalimonadaceae bacterium
TAGCGCGAGTCTTCGGCATCGTACTGGTCGAGCACGTCCGAGATATCGGCCGCCCGCAAAGCGTGCAACTGTTGCCGGATGGCCTGGTCGTGCCGGGCGTCCACGGCTTGCCGTAGTTCGTCCATCCATTCGCGCGTTATCTCCATACACTTGGCTATTTCTTTTGTGGATACTACGAGCGCACGCCATCCGGCGGAGCCGTCAAGGTCCGGGCGAGCCAGACAAACTCGGCCACCGACAGGGTTTCGGCCCGGCGAGACAGCAGGGTGTGCAGTTGGGGCGTTTCTGGGACGCCCGGCCACAGTGGCCGCAGGGCATTGCGCAGCGTTTTACGGCGGTTCTGGAAGCCCTGCTTTACCGTCCGGAAAAAGGCCGCTTCATCGCAGTCGAGCTGGGCGGTGGCATTGCGCCGCAACCGCAGCACGGCCGACTGCACCTTGGGCGGCGGCACAAACACGTCGGGCGGCACCGTAAAAAGGTACTCTACGTCGTAATACGCCTGCAGCAACACGCTCAGAATGCCGTAGGTTTTGCTGCCGGGGGGCGCGGCCATCCGTGCGCCCACTTCGTGCTGCACCATGCCCACCACTTCGGGCACCTGCTGACGATGGGCCAGCACCCGAAAAAATATTTGTGAAGAAATGTTATAAGGAAAGTTGCCGATCACGGCGAAGGGCTGGGCACCAAAAAGTGCCGAAAAGTCCATCTTCAGAAAATCGGCGTGGTGCAAGCGCGGCACCAGCGCCGGAAACTGCTTCTGCAAATAGGCCACCGACTCGCCGTCCACCTCCGAGAGGTGCAACTCGGGCGCAATGGCCGAAGCCAAAAACTGCGTCAGCACGCCCGTGCCCGGCCCTACTTCAAGCAAATACCTGTAGTGGCCATGTCCGGTTAGTTGTTGGGTGATGCGTTGGGCGAGGGCCTCGTCGCGGAGAAAATGCTGACCAAGATGTTTTTTGGGACGGACGGTGCGCATGGCGGGCGTAAAATTGATCTTTAAAAATGATTTATCCGTCAAAAACTCCACTTCGCTTGTCCAACAAAAAAAGGTTGCCCGTGGGGGCAACCTTGACCAAAGCAGAAACTAAACAAATTTCTAGGCGGTCTCGAAGCTTCTACCCGTTTGGGTAACTTCTTTCTGACGCATCGTGTCGCCCATGGCCATGTAGTACACTACCAAGCCAAAGCCAATCTTGTTGATGGCATCACCCAGATTATAGAACAAGTCGAGCGAACTGATAGACAGTACACCGTCGAGCAGGTTGCCAGGCATGGCCATATAGCCGATCGGGTAGATGGCCCAACCGACCAGCACAAAGTTGCGCAAATAGCGGATGGACGTGGCCAGTTTGGCATCACCCGAACTCTGGGCCAGTTTGGCTACTGAGCCAATGGTGGCTTCGTACACGATACCCGCCCAACCCAGCGTAGAGATGATCCCCCACAGGATGGAGTGCCCACCGGGGTTGGAGGCCGTTTCGGCAAAAGCTTCGCCGATGTACCCTGCCACCAGCATGACGAGAGAATAAGCAATCATGCGCCACATCAGGGCCAACTTGGCCCCGTAGGGCTTGAGCAGCAAGTAGAACTCTACGCACATCAGCGGTACGGTGAGCGTCCAGTCAATGTAGCGGAACTGCGTGGGCGAAGGGTTCATGTAGCCTTCGTCGCCAAACTGAAGACCGTTCTCGGCGTTGAAAGTCAGCGCCGTCAAGTACAAATCGCGCATGTAGTAATAGTGTACGGCCGCGATCATCGTGATCAGCCCCGACACCAGCAAAGAAGTCTTCCACTTGCCTGCCACGTTGCCGCGCTCAAAGAAGAAGAAGATGGAGGCCGCAAACATGGCCATGAAACCCACAAAAAAGGTGAAACCCACGTAATCACCAGCCTGTAGGGTTGCGTCGAGCAATACATTAAGCTTGTCCATAATGGAATGAAGGTAAGAGTAAAATGTTTGATTGTTGGTGTAGTAGTGATCTGGAAATAGACAGGTAATAAGGTTCATAGGGGCCGACCTTGCGATGTCCTTATCAGGAAAATGCACAAGGCATGCGATAATTTGCCAGATCACTCCTTTCCCGTACAGAACTACGGCCCATTTTTTTTGTTTGACGAATATTGTAAAGTGGCCAAAAAAATTTCGCCTTATGCAACACCTACCTTTCTTCCACCACACCCAAACCCTCTTCCGCTGCGTCAGCGAGCACGATTTCGACACCCTGGCGGCCCTCTGCGACGACGACTTCGGCATCGTGGATCTCAATGAAAAAGGCGACAATGTCATCGTCCATGACCGGGCGGGTTGGGAAAACTGGTTCCGAACGCTCTTTGCCCGCCTCGACCAGATGCAAGCCCGCACCGACACGGAGATCGAAGACTACCAAGCGCTGGAAACGCCCGAAATGGGCTACTCGGTGGTGCGTTTTTGCCAGCGCCTCTACGTGCAGGAGCAAGTCTTCCGTTTCAACTGCGTGGTGACCATCATCTGGAAAAAAGTGGGCGACGACTGGAAAGAGTCGCGCTGGCACTGCTCGCTCATAGATACCGACTTGCCCGACGCCCTGCGCCGGGGCTGATGCTCCTTCTCCCCCACTCCACCTGCCCAAAACACCAAAGGCAGCCTTTGACATAACTACTTTTGGATTTGGTCAGGAGGCCGCCGCCGCCAGGGCCGCTGCGCACGCGGCCCGGTCAGCCTGAATATCGAACACACGGTGCAATTGCAGCAACTCGAAATGGCGGTACAGCTCAGGGCTGAGGCCGCAAATTTGCAAGGTACCCTTGTGCTTCTTCACCCCACGCAACAGCGAAATTAGCACACTAAAGCCCGTGCTATCAATAAATTGCACCCCGCTCATGTCCACAATCAGGTGGGGGCTGTCTTCGTGAATCAGGGCCTTGATTTCGGTTTTGACTCGAAAGCCGAAGGTCACGTCGAGGCGACGCACGTTGCGCAGCGATACGACGGTGTATTGGGAAAACTGTTCGGAAGTAATCATAGCGATAAGGAGTTAAGTGCGGCAACAAATTATGAGCGCTCAATAAAGCACAGGGAGGCTGCTCCCAAGATGCCCGCATCATTGCCCAGGGTTGCCTTTCGTACCGTCAGCTCGTCCAGATAGTAGGGCGTCAGGTACTGGTGCAACGTGGCATGAACGCCTTCTTCTATGTACGAAAACGCCGCCGAAAGGCCGCCCCCCACCAGCACTGTTTTGATGTCGAGCAAGCGGATGGCCGCTACTAGCCCCTCGCCCAAGAGGTGCCCCACCTCACGAAACACCCGCAGGGCCAACTTGTCGCCGCCTTCGGCCGCCAAGATCAACTTGGTGCCCGAAAGCGTTTCGTCGCGCGGCAACATGGTTGGCTGGCGATAGTCGGTCAGCATGGCCTCGGCCATGGCCAACATGCCGCGCTTGCCGATGTTGCTCTCGAGCCGCCGCTCGAAGCGCGACACGATGTGGCCCAGCTCCATGGCATTGCCCCCGCCACCCAGAAAAAGCTGCCGGTCTATGACGGCCGCACTGCCGATGCCCGTGCCGAGCGTGATGAACAAAAAATTGTCGCCGGGGGGCTGTTCCGAAAAGTACAACTCGCCCAGGGCGGCCGCATGGGCGTCGTTTTCCATGGCAACGGCAAAGCCGGGCAGGGCTTGCACAATGTGCCCTACCAGGGGCACCCCGTTGATGTCGGCAATGGCGGGCACCTCCAGGGGTGTTTTGCGGTCTTTGGTCAGCGTGCCCGGCACGCCAATCCCGACGTGGCGCACCTCTTTGTGTCCCGTCAGGCGAAACCGGATGGCCTCAATCAGTTTTTCGACGAATTGGCCGCTCTGCCGCCAGTCAATGGTAGGATAGCTGTAGAAGTCGTGGATGCGGCCTTCTTCGTCCACCACGCCCATCTTGACGTTGGTGCCGCCGATGTCAATTCCGAGGTATTCTTTCATGGGATCGGTGCGGTTGTAGGTATGAATTTAAAAATGGCGAAGCCAGTGGCACGGTGCTAGAAACTATACGCCCCGCTGGCAAAGAGTTTTCGGCGGGCCGTGCTTTCTGCTTCATTGGGCACTTAGGCCGGGGCGATCTCCACCCGTAGCGTAGCAAAGCTCTTGAAAACGGTCAGTTCGTAGAGGCGGTGCGTGGCATCCCAGTGGCCTTCAGCGGGTTGCTCGTTCACCCAGACGGCCCGTGGGGCGGCCACCAGGCCCCGCAGGCGCAGCCTGTAGGTGTCGTAGCGCGGCGTATAGAGGCCCTGGCTGGTCTGGCTGAGGTGGTAGGTTTGCGCGTCGCCCACAAAGTGAAATTTCTTTTCTGTGTAAATGTCCTGCTCGTAGGCGAAGGTATCGCCGTGGTCTTCGTACAAAAACGAGTTGGCCGTCACGGGGGCGCAATAGACGTTGAGGATCAGCTCTTTGATCTCGAACTCACCCGTGTATTGCATCAGCGGGTATTCGGGAATGACCGAGCCGGACTTGATAAAGATGGGCATCGTGTCGAGGGGGGCGCTCACGGTGTGCTCTTGCCCACCCACCACGGGTTCGTCGGTCCAGTAATTGAACCACTCGCCCGTAGGCAGATAGATCACCCGCTTTTCGGCGCCGGGCTGCAAAACGGGACAGGCCAGAATCTTGTCGCCAAACGTAAACTCGTCTTGCCGGAAGAGGTGCATCGGGTTGGCCTGCTCGTGCATCACCAGCGGGCGGATGATGGGAAAGCCGTAGCGGTGGTGCTCCCAGAAGGCCGA
>DAIRSZ010000160.1:0-4741 GCA_036804165.1 Catalimonadaceae bacterium
GTTCGAATCCCTACAGGTCCGCAAGTAGGCCGCTTCTGCGCAGTGCAGGAGCGGCCTTTGTTTTTGTAGGATATCCGAGCAATCAAAGCTTTTTTTAGTGTCCCAAAGCCCGGGAGATGTTTCGTCTTCGAATCTTTCACCCCTTGCCACCAACAGAAAATTCGCTACTATGAGCACCTCGTGCACACAGTGGCGAGTTTTATTGCAAAAAAGCGTCCCTTCTGATGGTATTGGGCCAACCAGGGCACTAGCCGTGCAAAAGCCCATATTGCAGCAAATACACGCCCGCACCCGCCAGATAGCCCAGCAGCGCCAGCAGGCTAATGCGGCGCAGGTACCACACAAAATCAATGTGTTCCATGCCCATAACGGCCACACCCGCCGCCGAACCAATAATCAGGACGCTGCCACCCGTACCGGCGCAATACGCCAAAAACTCCCATAGTTTGACGTCGGTCGGGTAGGCCGACAGGTCGTACATCCCCATCGAGGCGGCCACCAACGGCACGTTGTCCACAATGGCCGAGGCAATGCCGATGGCCACCACGATTACGTCCAGGTTGCCGATGGTGTCGTTCATCCAGCCGGCCAGGGCACTGAGCAGGTGCAGCGACTGCAAGGCAGCAATGGCCGCCAGAATGCCAAAGAAAAACAGCACACTCGACACGTCAATCTTCGAGAGGGCGTACGTAGCCGTGTATTTGTGCCGATCCGCTTCGGGACGGCTGCTATTGACCACCTCCGACACGATCCAGACGATGCCCACCCCCAGCAGCATGCCCATGTAGGGGGGCAGGTGCGTCACGGTCTTGAAGATCGGCACGAAGATCAGCGCACTTACGCCCGTGATGAGCATCGTGCGGGCCGCCGACATATCTACCTTCGAAATGGCCGCTTCGGCCTGCGCACTGGCGCGAGGCTTAATTTGCGCACCCTTTAGCTGAAAGCCCGCGATGGCAAAGGGCAGGGCCATGCACACGAGACTAGGCAAAATCACGCTCGCGATGATGTTGCCCGCCGTAATTTGCCCGCCGATCCAGAGCATGGTGGTGGTCACGTCGCCGATGGGCGACCAGGCACCGCCCGCATTGGCCGCGATCACGATCAGCCCGCAGAAGAAAATGCGCTGCTCGCGGTCGCTGACGAGCTTGCGCAGCAAAGATACCATTACGATCGAGGTGGTTAGGTTGTCGAGCAGGGCCGACATAAAAAAGGCCAGGATGCCCAGCGTCCAGAGCAACTTCTGGCTGCTTTGCGTCCGGATGCGGTCGGTGACCACCTTGAAGCCCCGGTTGATGTCAATCATCTCGACGATGGTCATGGCCCCGATCAGAAAGAAGAGAATTTGGGCGATTTCGGCCAGGTGATGGGCCAGCTCTTCGCCGATAAATTCGGGATAGACTCCCGCCCGGGCCGTGGCCGGATCAATGGACTCGGTGTAGGGCTTCTCGCCAGCGGCCAGCAAATTGTGGTGCCGCTCCAGAAAACCCATGAAGTCCGGATGCTGAAAAAAACTCATGTCGGGCGTGCCCAGGGCCACGACTGTCCAGCAGAGCACCCCCGTGATGAGGGCGGGCGCCGTTTTGTTGATTTTGAGCGGATGCTCGAAGATGATGGCACTGTAGCCCAGCACGAAGATGGCCACAACGAGGATGTACATAGCAGAAATGCGATTAGTGGTAGATGGTCGGCCTCCCCCTATCGCAAGGCCATTTCTCGTCCAAATATAGCAAGGCTCCTGATGTGCCAGACGATTTTGATCGAAAATCGTGGCTTTTGCTTTACTTCGTGACCAACCTGTTGGCCAGGTTTTTTTTACTTTTTATACTAGCTATCAAAAACCGGATGATCGAACCCGACTCGGATCCTCATTCGGGGCGCACCGACGGATCGCGGGCGGCTCGTTGGCTCTACCAGATCGGCGTGGGCGTGTACTACACTTTGTTGCGCAGTGCGGCGCCCTTTCACCCCAAAGCCAGGCAGATGTGCGACGGCAGGCGCCGCTGGCAGCCCGCTCTGCAAGCTGCCATGGCCAAGGGAAGCGGGCCCCTGACCTGGTGGCATTGCGCTTCGCTGGGCGAGTTCGAACAGGCCCGACCCGTGCTGGAGGGCTACCGGGCCGCGCACCCCGACCACCGGGTGCTGCTGACGTTCTTTTCTCCGTCCGGCTACGAGGTCAGAAAAAACTACGCCGGGGCCGACCACGTCATGTACCTGCCCTTCGACCACCCGGCCAACGTCCGCGATTTTATGGCATTGGCGCAGCCTAGCCGCGCTTTCTTTGTCAAGTACGAGTTCTGGTACGGCTATCTGGCAGCCCTGCGCGACGCCCGGGTGCCCACCGTACTTTTTTCAGCCGCTTTCAGGCCCGAACAACCTTTTTTTCGCCCTTACGGACAGTTTTTTCGACAGATGCTCCAAGGTTTCACCCACATTTTTGTGCAAGACGAAGCCTCAGCACAATTGCTCCGACAGATAGGTTGTTTGGCAATTACGGTGGCGGGCGATACGCGCTACGACCGGGTGAGCGCTACGGCGGCGGCGGCCACGCCCATTCCCTTGGCCCGGGACTTTGTGGGTACGCACCCGGTGCTGGTAGTGGGCAGCAGTTGGCCCGAAGACCACCGGGTGCTGGTGCCTTTTCTCAATAGCTTCCACGCCCCCCTCAAGGTGATCATCGCCCCGCACGAGATCCGCCCGGCCGTGCTGGCCGACCTGGAACAGCAATTGCAACGCCGCACGGTGCGCTTTTCGCAGGCTACGCCCGAAAGTGCCGCGGCCGCCGAGGTGTTGCTCATAGACAATGTCGGGATGCTGGCGGCCCTCTACCGCTACGGCCACCTGGCCTGGATCGGCGGGGCCTACCGCACGGGGCTGCACAATTCGCTGGAGGCTGCGGCCTTTGGTATGCCCCTGTTTTTTGGCGACCGGGCCTACGACAAGTTTCCCGAAGCCGCCGAGCTGATAGCGGCGGGCATTGCGCTGGCTATTCCCGACAGCGAGGCCCTGCGCACGCACTTTCAGTACCTTTATGACCGCCCCGCCCAGCGACAGGCCATTGCTAAGCGGGCGGCGGCGTTCGTAGCGGATCGTCGCGGAGCTACTGATCTCATTTTGCGTACTTTGTTCTGAAATCTTGTCTTTACTATGACCCTTCTTTCGGGCCGTCGGGCCTTCTTCTTTGCTGCATTTCTCTTCTTCGTTGGCCATGTGGGGCAAACGGCACCGCAACTGGCCTACACCGTGACGATGGAAGCCCCGCACACGCACTATTTTGAGGTCACCCTAGAGGTGAGCGACCTTCAGCAACCCACACTCAACCTGCGGATGCCCGTTTGGGCACCCGGGTCGTACCTGGTGCGCGAGTTTGCCCGGCACGTAGAGGGCCTGACCGTAACCAACGGTCAGGGCCAGGCCGTAGCCGCCCCCAAAATCAACAAAAATACCTGGCAGGTCGCCAGTGGCACGGCCGACCGCCTCACGGTGCGCTACCGCGTGTACGCCAGAGAACTCACCGTCCGCACCAGCTTTCTCGACGCCGACCACGGCTACATCAACGGCACGTCGGTATTTCTTTACGCCGAAGGCCACAAAGACCAGCCACTGACCCTGACGGTGCGGCCCTACAAAGGCTGGAACCAGGTTTCGACGGGCCTGCAAGACCCCGCGACGTACCGCCCCGGCCAGGCGGCCTACACCTACCAGGTGCCCAACTACGACGTCCTGGCCGACTCGCCCATCCAGATCGGGACGCACGAGGTCTTTACGTTCCGCGCGGCGGGCATCACGCACGCCGTGGCCATGCACGGCCAGCCAGTCTATGACCGCGCCCGCCTCGAAACCGACATGCGCAAGGTGATCGAGGCGGCCACGGCGGTGTTCGACGAAAATCCTTGTCCGCACTACACGTTCATCGTTCACCACTTTCCCGGCGGACGCGGCGGGCTGGAGCACCTCAACTCGACCACCCTGCAGGCCGACCCCTACGCCTACGCCAGCGAGGGCAGCTACCGCAACTTTCTCAGCTTGGTTGGCCACGAGTATTTTCACCTCTGGAACGTCAAGCGCCTGCGCCCCGCCGGACTAGGTCCCTTCGACTACAACCAGGAAACCTACACGCGCCTGCTGTGGCTGGCCGAAGGTGTCACCAGCTACTACGACGACTATTTGCTGCGCCGGGCGGGGCTGATCTCGGCCGATGCCTACCTCCAGCTCGTGGCCCAGAACCTGACGGCCACCGAAGAGCGGCCCGGCAACCGCGTGCAGTCGGTGGGCGAATCGAGCTTCGATGCGTGGATCAAGTTCTACCGCCCCGACGAAAACTCGGTCAATACCAGCGTGTCGTACTACACCAAAGGGGCCGTGCTGGCCACCCTGCTCGACCTGCAGATTCGCCACCACAGCCGGGGCAAGCGCAGCCTCGACGACGCCCTGCGCGACCTCTACCGGACGTACTATAAGGAAAAACAGCGGGGCGTCACCGAAGCCGAAGTGCAGGCCGCCATGGAAAAAGCCGCCGGGGTTTCGCTCGACAGTTTCTTCCGCGACTACGTGTACGGCGTGGCGCCGCTGGACTACGCCCCGTACCTGGCCCACGCGGGCGTACGGGTGCTGACTTCGGCCCTCACCGACGGGCCCTACCTGGGCATCGCCACCAGCGAAGAAGGAACGGCGCTTTTGGTGAAGAATGTGTATCGCGACAGCCCCGCCGTCGAAGGTGGGTTTAACGTAGGCGACGAGC
>DAIRSZ010000161.1:0-4712 GCA_036804165.1 Catalimonadaceae bacterium
AGGCCAAACCTTGTTGTATGTATGCTATGAAGGAGCTTGCCAATTGCCCGTGGCCGAGGTGAGCCAGGCCCAAGCCCTACTAAAAAATTCGTAGTGCGCGCAAGCGTTGCGGAAAGTAGGTCGAAGAAGCCTAACTGCTGACGGCTCGGCAGTGCCAGTTTAATAATTCCCCGGTGCCTTGAGCCAAATGTTGCGCAACTACCCTGCACAACTGCCCTGACATTGTCGGGCGTTGTTGCTATTTTTGAAGCCTGACTGACTATTCATGACTGCCCTGGCCATTTTTTTGCAGCTTCGGCTCCCGGTAGTGCCTCGGCCCTTTGGCTTTTTCGAGATCGGATCGGGGGCTTCGTACGAAGACACCGCCCTGATGGCCACGATCACACAACGGCGAGCCGAAGAAGAGTTTTTGCCCGCCTTGCGCGAGATCCGGGCCCTGCTGGCCCAGTATCCTGACAATTTTTGCCTGACGCTGGCCGTAAACGGGCTGGTGCTCGAACGCTTGGCTGCCTATGCCCCGGCCGTGCTCACCGAATTGCGGACACTGGCCGACACGGGCCGGGTGGACTTTGCCGCCATGCCCTATTGGGGCGGGCTGAGCTACATCTATCAGCCCGATTGGTTTGTGGAGCAAGTACAACGCCACGCGGCCTATTTGGAAGAACTGTTTGGTCTCACGCCCCGCGTGTTGGCCAATACGGGCCTGATCTACAACGACGAAGTAGCGCGGCTAGCGGGCCTAGCGGGGCTGTGTGCCGTGGTGGGCGAAATGGCCGACGAGGCCCTGCCGCAGAGCGGACAGGTGCACCTCGCGCCTACCGACGGAGTTGTTTTTTGGCCCCGGAATCGTGCCCTTTCCGATCGCTGGTGCCGCTATCTGGAAGACGAACCCCGCCTTTACGACGCCCCCGAACCCGCCCGCACGCTCGAACAACTGGCCCAACTGGCTCCCAAAAGGCAGGTGATCACTTTGTGGTTAGAAACGCCTCGCTTCGCTACCCTCGAAGGCCAGCCTCCGAGCGCGGGTACGTGGCTGTTGCGGGCCTTGGCCCGGCTAACGACTCGTGAGTCGGGGTGGGAAATGGTGCTGCCCGCACGGGCACATGCGCATGCTACTCCCGCTATCCTGGAGCAGCCACAAGCGGCCAGTCGCTACTATCCCTATGACCTGAGTCGGTGGCTGTTCGGTGAAATGCAGCGCGAAGCGTTGGAACGAATATTTGCGCACGTACCCACTGCGCAGCGCGATGACTGGGGCTGGCTGCAGGCCGCTGGGCATTTCGCCGCGATGGGCACTTTGCCGCCGCAGGTGGCGCCGCTGTTGGGCTTTGCCACGCCCCACCACGCCTACGTCAACTACATGAATCAACTTACTGATTGGGAGCTGGGGGCACTCGGCTCGGCGTAGGCCTTCAGGTAGAGGTGAAAACTCGTGCCCTTGCCCAGTACGCTTTCCACTTCGATGCGCCCACCATTTTTCTCGACCAGCGTATTGACCAGGTGCATCCCCAATCCCGAGCCGCTGGCTTGGTGCGTGAAGCGACGAAAAGCCTTGAACATGCTCGATCCGTGGCGATCAAGGTCAATGCCGATACCATTGTCTTCGACGGACAAGACCACGCCGTGCTTCCAGGGGCGCGTGCGTAACTGAATCAGTACTTCGCGCTGGTGATGACGGTACTTGAGGGCGTTGCTGAGCAAATTGCGCACAGCAATTTGCATATAGCCTGCGATGTACATCAGGTCGGGAGCGGACGTAAAGTCCGTATGCAAGGCTGCCTGCGACTCCCGGATTTGCTCGGCCATTTCCTGACTCGCCAACCACACCACGCGCTCGAAACGCACCCGCTCCGGGGCTGGGGTCTCGCCTGCTTGCACGTGCACAAGTTGCCCCAGCCCTTGCAGGGTGACATCCAGGCGCTGGACGGCATCTTGCAGACGCGACATGATTTCTTGGCGTTCGTCGGGTTCTGGTAGCAGGTGATACAACTCCAGCAGGCCCTTCACGCTGTTGACGGGCGAGCGCAGATCGTGCGAAACGGCCTGTACAAAGTGGTTGAGGTGATCGTTTACTTGTTTCAACTCCTGATTCTTGCGCATCAAGGCGATCTCCGACTGACAAAACATCGTCACATCCCGCGAGATGGTCAGCACGCTTTGCACGTTGCCCTGTGCGCTCAGTTCGGGCACCAGCCGGGTATGAAAATAGCGCTTTTGCCCCAACACCTGCACCTTTGGAAAAGCCTCGGCGTCGGCGCCCGTAGCTACTACCCGGTGCAAGGCCCGGCGAAAAGCGGCCATGTTGCGATCTTCGAGACAGGCTCGCCAATCGGCAATCGTAGAAGAACCGACACGCAAGCATTCTTCCAATAGCAACTGGGCTGCAGGATTCGCATACAGTATTTCTAATGTGGGGCTGAGGCGTACGACGGCGTCGGGGGTTTTACTCACAAAATGCTCCCAGAAAGACGCTTTGGGCACTAGGCCAACCAAGCCAACAGAAGTAAATGATGAATGGGGAGGCATACCCGAAAATTGAGTTAAAAAACAAGATGTGTGCTCGCTTTACGAAAAAATATTGTGCGTCTGAAGGCTCAATAATAGGTTGTAACGAAGCATTTATGGCCAGGTTATACTGCTTAGGTGATAACTAAGGCCAATTATTACATAACCGATTTGATATTAACAATATGCTGAATTATCGCTGGATTAGTTCTCGAAAAAATCAATTTGCATAATCGAGAGATTTTTAATGTACCCAGCGCATCCGGCCTGGGGCCACAGTCCAGGCTCAACGTACGCGTGACCAGAGATTTCAGATTTCGAGGGCCTCGAGGCGGGTGCGTGCCCGGGGCATTTCGTAATATTGTCTGTCCGACGTTCTTATATCTCCAACGCCTAACCTTCCTGCTCTATGATTTCCGTAGCCGACCATTCCTTTGCGGGCCAGCGTGCCCTTGTTCGGGTGGACTTTAATGTACCCCTCGATGACCAATTCGCCATCACCGACGACAACCGCATCCGGGCGGCCGTGCCCACTCTCCGCAAAATTCTCGACGACGGCGGGTCGGTCATCCTTATGTCGCACCTGGGGCGACCCAAAAAGGGTCCGGAGAATAAATTCTCGCTTCGCCACTTGGTAAGCCACTTGAGCGAAGTGCTCAGGACAGACGTGCAGTTTGCCGACGACTGCGTGGGCCAGCAAGCCCAGCAGCGTGCCGCCAACCTGCAGCCTGGCCAGGTGTTGTTGCTGGAGAACCTGCGGTTTCACCCGCAAGAAGAAAAAGGCGATCGCGACTTTGCCCAGCAACTGGCTCAACTCGGCGATGTGTACGTCAACGATGCCTTCGGCACAGCCCACCGGGCCCATGCCTCCACCACCATCGTAGCCGACTTTTTCGCCAAAGAACACCGCATCTGCGGGTACGTCATGCAGGCCGAAATCGAGAATGCCGACAAGGTGCTCGAAAAAGCCGAACGGCCCTTCACGGCCATCATGGGCGGGGCCAAAATTTCCGACAAAATCGAAATCATTAGCCAGCTGCTCGGCAAGGTGGACAACCTGCTCATCGGGGGCGGCATGACTTACACGTTCATCAAAGCCCGGGGGGGCGAGATCGGCAAGTCGCTGCTCGAAGCCGACAAGCAAGCACTGGCCCGCCAACTGGTAGCGGAGGCCGAGCAGCGTGGCGTGCAACTGCACCTGCCCGCCGACACCGTGGCGGCCGACGATTTCCGCAACGACGCGGCCCGGCAGGTCGTAGCCAGCGACGCCCTCCCCGAAGGCTACATGGGGCTCGACATTGGCCCTCAGGCCCAAAAAGCCTTTGCCGAGGTCATTCGTCAGTCCAAAACCATTCTCTGGAATGGGCCGATGGGGGTCTTCGAGATGGAAAACTTTGCGCACGGCACGCGCGCTGTGGCCGAGGCCATTGTGGCAGCCACCGACGCGGGCGCTTTTTCACTGATTGGCGGCGGCGACTCGGCGGCGGCCATCAACCAAATGGGCATGGGCGACCGCGTGTCGTATGTGTCCACCGGGGGCGGGGCCTTGCTCGAATACATGGAGGGAAAAGAACTGCCGGGCGTGGCCGCCTTGCGCTAGGGCAAGGCAGGGGCACCGGGCGGTTCGGCCAGCAGGGTGTCTACCGTAGCCCCGAAGGAACGGACGTAGTTTGTATAGGCCTCGCCCGTGCCGGGGCCGCTGAAGCCCGTGTGGATACGCCGCACCCGACGCTGACGATCTACGAAGAGCGTGGTGGGGAAGGCCCGGACGCGGTCGAGCATCGGCAGGGCGCGGGCACGGTCTGCTTCGGCCGTGGTGCCTGCCAGCAAAAACGGGTACTGCACATCGTAGCGGTCTATGACCTTTTGTACCCGCTGCCGGGCGTAGGCCAGGTCGGGCTTGCGCTCGAAGGCCAAGCCAATGACCTCGACGCCCCGATCGCGGTTTTGCTGGTACCACGGCGCCAGGAAGGCCGTTTCGTCCATGCAGTTTGGACACCAACTACCGAAGACCTGTACGATCAGCACCTTGTTGGCAAAGCGCGGATCGTCGAGGCTGACGGTGTCGCCCCGCAAGTCGGGCAGGGTCAGGGCTAGGGTATCGTAGCCCGTGCGCAGGGTGGTCATCTGGTCGGCATCGGGCAGCAGGACGGTGCTGTCGCGGCGTGCTTGCCATTGCCGATGGCCCGTTTTGCCCGACCAGAATT
>DAIRSZ010000162.1:0-2804 GCA_036804165.1 Catalimonadaceae bacterium
GAGGTGATCAGCGGCCTGGACGTCATTGACAGCATCGCGGCCGTGCCCACCGACGCGCAAGACTGGCCCCTCGAGGAAGTACGCATGGCCATGGAAGTGCTGGATTAAAGCGGCTACCAACGGGCATTTGCGGGCTCGTGCCTTCGCCTAAGTTTACCCCACCCCCTCATTCGGAATAAAGAAGTAGCCAAACGGTGGGGCTGGGTACGCCCCACGGTGAAGGCATACTTTGGCCTTCGGAGAGAAATGTCGTATATTTGCGGCCCACGAAAAAGTAACGCCTTAAATCGTTGAATAGTAAAAAAATGTAGTGCGATTTTTTACTTTCTGGCGTTCTAATAATCAAAAGAGTTGCCAAACGTTGTTGCCAATGGCAGAGTCTTCCAAAAATATTGACACAAGTAACGGATTAAACGAAGAAGAAAACCGTATTCGGCAGGCCTTTCTCGACCGTGACTGGAACGAGATCAAGATTGCCGATTCTTGGGCCATTTTCAAGATCATGTCCGAGCTGGTACAGGGCTTCGAAAAGCTGGCCAAGATTGGGCCGTGCGTGTCCATTTTTGGTTCGGCCCGCACGTTGCCCGATCACCCGTACTACAAAACCACCGAAGAGATTGCTGCCAAACTGGTACGCCACGGCTATGGCGTCATCACGGGCGGGGGGCCGGGCATCATGGAGGCGGGCAACAAAGGCGCCCATTCGGAGGGCGGCAAGTCGGTGGGGCTGAATATCCAATTGCCCTTCGAGCAATACAACAATATTTACATAGACCAAGATAAACTCATCAACTTCGATTACTTCTTCGTCCGAAAGGTGATGTTTGTCAAATACGCGCAGGGCTTCATCGTCATGCCCGGCGGCATGGGCACCCTCGACGAGCTTTTCGAAGCCATCACGCTCATTCAGACCCGCAAAATTGGTCGCTTTCCCATTGTGCTCGTAGGCCGCGATTTCTGGCAGGGCCTGCTCGACTGGCTCGACGCCGTGGTGCTGGGCACCGAGCGCAACATTAGCCCCGAAGACCTCAAGCTCTTCAACCTGGTGGATACGCCCGACGAGGCCGTACGGGTGATTGATGATTTCTATTCGAAATATCTGCTGCAACCCAACTTCTGAAAAACGGCCTGGCCGCATTGTTCACGAAACCTTATCCGCTTGCGTCCTTTCGCTTACATATTGGTGCTTTCGCTGCTGTGCATGGCCCTGGGCTACGCGGCCTATTTCGCCGTGCGGCACGATCCGGCGCCGCCCTACGTGACGGCTCCCCGCTACCAGTATCCCCGCGACGAACCCGCCCCCGTGCGCACCTTCGACGTAACGGCCCTCACTTTTGCTGGCGAGCCTGTGCCCCTGCACGACCCCGACGTGTACGAGCGCCTCGACCGCGAGCTGCACATCAATACCTACTGGCACTCGAGCACCTTGCTGATGATGAAGCGGGCGCACCGCTGGTTTCCGCGGATTGAGCAAATATTGCGGCAGCATAACTTGCCCGACGATTTCAAGTACGTGGTGCCCATCGAAAGCATGTTCGACAACCTGGTTTCGCCGCGCGGGGCGGCGGGCTTTTGGCAACTGATGGAAGAAACGGCCCGCGAACTGGGGCTGGAAGTCAACGACGAGGTGGACGAACGCTTTCACCCCATCAAAGCCACGCACGCGGCTTGTCGGCTGCTGCGGCAAACCCGCGCGCAGTGCGGCAGCTATACCAATACGTTGGCCGCCTACAACCGGGGCGTCAACGGCTTTGTGCGGGCCATGCAAAACCAGCAGCAAGCGTCGTACTACGACTTGTTGCTCAACCCCGAAACGTCGCGCTATATCTTTCGGGTGCTGGCGGCCAAAGAGGTGCTCGAACACCCGCGCAAATACGGTTTTCGGGTGGCTCGCCACCACCTCTATCAACCCGAAGCCGTGCGGGAGATTACCGTCCGTGAGAGCATCCCTGACCTGGTTGTTTATGCCCGTACGTTGGGCTACAGCTACAAAACGCTCGTTCAATACAACCCTTGGTTGCGGGGAACGTCGCTGACCTTGAAGGAAGGCAAAACGTACACGCTGGAGTTGCCCCTGGTGGCACCCGCCGAGGAAGCAGTGACCGACAGCGCCGTGGTGCCTGTAGTGGCCGATTCGCTCCCGACAGTAGTCCGACACGATAGTTTGCGGCCCCGCCTGGCGATGGACACCTTGCAGCCGGGGCAGCCCGATACGCTGGCACGCCCCACCGTGCCGGCCCGATTGGTGAGCACCCAGCGCGACTGATTTGCGAAACACAACCGCGCCCGTACCAGTTTAACAGTCTTGATCCGGACCGCATGATGCAGCAGGTAGCCTCCCCTTTGGCCTCAGAAATCTCAGCCCCCGACGCAACGGGCCACGCGTTTATCGAGATTCTGGGCGCGCGCGAGCACAACCTCAAGAACGTGGATTTGCGCATTCCGCGCAACCAACTCGTCGTCATCACGGGCATCAGCGGCAGCGGCAAGTCGTCGTTGGCTTTCGACACGCTCTACGCCGAAGGGCAGCGCCGCTACATGGAGAGCTTTTCGGCCTACGCGCGTTCGTTCATCGGCGACATGGAGCGGCCCGATGTGGACAAAGTTAACGGCCTGAGTCCCGTTATTTCGATCGAACAAAAGACCACCACGCGCAACCCGCGCTCGACGGTGGGCACCACCACCGAGATCTACGATTTTCTGCGGGTGCTCTACGCCCGCGCCGCCGATGCCTACTCGTACGTGACGGGCGAAAAGATGGTGCGGCAGTCCGAAGACCAGATCATCGAGCGGCTGCTGGGCGA
>DAIRSZ010000162.1:2904-4710 GCA_036804165.1 Catalimonadaceae bacterium
GCCCGCCTCAAAAAAGAAGCGCTACACTTTCGGATTGATGACAAAAATATCGCCGAGTTGGCCCACCTGGACATCCGCCAGCTAGCCAACTGGCTCGTGGGACTGGAGGACCGCCTCTCGGAGCGGCAGCGCGTCATCGCCACCGAGGTGCTCAAGGAAGTGCGCAAGCGCGTGGGCTTTCTGCTCGACGTGGGGCTGGACTACCTCACCCTCGACCGCTCCCTCAAGACGCTCTCGGGGGGCGAAACGCAGCGCATCCGCCTCGCCACGCAAATCGGTACCCAACTGGTGGGCGTGCTCTACATCCTCGACGAGCCGAGCATCGGGCTGCACCAGCGCGACAACGTCCGGCTGATCAAGGCTTTGCAAAACTTGCGCGACCTGGGCAACACCGTCATTGTGGTCGAGCACGACCGCGACATGATGCTGGCCGCCGACTTTCTGGTGGATATTGGCCCCGGCGCGGGCCGCCACGGCGGGCAAGTGGTGGCGGCCGGCACGCCCGCCGAAGTATTGGCCCAAGACAGTCTGACGGCCCGCTACCTCAGCGGCGAAGTGGGCATCGCCGTGCCCGCGCAGCGGCGCACCGAATTAGCTCACAAACTCACGCTGAAAGGGGCCAAAGGCCACAACCTCAAAAGCGTGGACCTGAGCCTGCCGCTGGGGCGGTTTGTGACCATCACGGGCGTGTCGGGCAGTGGCAAATCGTCGCTGATTCACGAAACGCTCTACCCGATTTTGCGGCAGCACTTCTACCGCACGCGCCGCGACCCGCTGCCCTACACGTCCATCCACGGCTTGCAGCGCCTCGACAAAGTCATTGAGGTGGACCAGTCGCCCATCGGGCGGACGCCACGCTCCAACCCGGCCACCTACACGGGGGCCTTCACCGACATCCGCGCCCTGTTCACCGAACTGCCCGAAGCCAAAATTCGGGGCTACAAGCCCGGCCGGTTCTCGTTCAACGTCAAGGGTGGGCGGTGCGAAGATTGCCAAGGCGGCGGCCGCAAGGTGATCGAGATGGATTTTTTGCCCGACGTGCTGGTGCCTTGCCAGACCTGCAAGGGCAAGCGCTACAACCGCGAAACGCTGGAGGTGCGCTTCAAGGGCAAGTCCATCGCCGACGTGCTCGACATGACCATCGAAGAAGCCGTGGTGTTTTTTGCCAACCAGCCGCGCATCGTGCGCAAGGTGCAGACCCTGCTCGACGTGGGGCTGGGCTACGTCACCCTCGGGCAGCACGCCACCACGCTGTCGGGCGGCGAGGCGCAGCGCGTCAAGCTGGCCACCGAGCTGTCGAAGCGCGACACGGGGCGCACGCTCTACATCCTCGACGAACCCACTACGGGGCTGCACTTTCAGGACATCCGCCTGCTGCTCGACGTGCTGCAAAAGCTGGTGGACAAGGGCAATACGGTGTTGGTGATCGAGCACAACCTCGACGTGATCAAGGTCAGCGACCACGTCGTGGACCTGGGGCCCGAGGGCGGCGCAGCCGGGGGGCGCATCCTCGCCGAAGGCACGCCCGAAGCGGTGGCCGCCTGTGCCGAAAGCCACACGGGGCAGTTTTTGCGGATGGAATTGGGGTTGTAGGCGACCCTCAAGCCTTGACCCGCAGATGGCGAAAAGTGCGCCATTCCTTCCAGGCCCAGCCGACCCAGACGTAGGCCAGCAGCGGAAAGACCATAAAAGCCCGGGGGTTGAAGTCCCAGGCGGCGGCCCATTCGAAGTGGACAAGGTGCATCAGGGCGCGCGTCATGCCGCAGCCCCAGCATTCCAGGTCGAAGAGCCACTTGCTGACGCAGA
>DAIRSZ010000163.1:0-4697 GCA_036804165.1 Catalimonadaceae bacterium
GTCTTTGCGGGCCGATATTTCGTAGAGCGACTTCCAGGTGCCCAGGTCTGACCAGCCAAAATCGCTGGGCAGCACGTACACATTGTCGGCCTTTTCCATGATGCCGTAGTCAATCGAAACGTTCTTGCACTGCGAATAGGCCGTTTCGACGAAGACCGTTTCCTGGTTGGTGTAATAGCAAGCCTGGCCCGCCGCAAACACTTCGGCCAGTTCGTCGAGGTGGCGTTCGAGCTGGCGCCGGATGGCCGCTACGCTCCATATAAAAATACCCGCATTCCAGAGAAAATCGCCGCTCTCCAGAAACTGCACGGCCAGGTCGAGCTGGGGCTTTTCGGTGAAAGTTTTTACTTTTTGGATAGAAGCTCCGGGTTCTTCGTGGTACTGAATGTAGCCGTAGCCCGTATCGGGGCGGCTGGGCCGGATGCCGAGCGTGAGCAAAATGTCGTTCTGGGCGGCGGCCTCCAAGCCTTTGAGCACCTGATGGCGAAACGCTTCGGGCTTAAGGATGACGTGGTCGGAGGGGGCCACCACCACGACGGCTTCGGGGTCTTGTTGTGCGATCTTGTAGCAGGCGTAGGCCACGCAGGGGGCCGTGTTGCGCCCAACGGGTTCGAGCAAAATTTGGTCGTCGTGCAGGGCGGGCAGTTGGGCTTTCACCAGGTCGTAGTAGTCGCGGTTGGTGACGACGTACACGTTTTCGATGGGGCAGATGTCGGCAAAGCGCTCGGCCGTTTGCTGGAGCATGGTGCTCCCTACGCCCAGCACATCGTGAAACTGCTTGGGATGGTGCGCACGGCTGAAGGGCCAAAAGCGACTGCCAATGCCGCCGGCCATGATCACCGCGTAATAGTGTGGGTTCATAATAGGGACTTTAGGGCGGGGCTTGGCGCCTTCCTATGCGCAGGCACCGCTGCATGATGTCCGTTAAAGGTAGGGCGATGCGGCCGATTCTCCAAAGTGGCCTACCGGAACTAGGGCTGCTTGCATACGTGCTGTTCTGAACCGTTTTTTCGGTTGCGCAATACTTTTGGGTGGCGGGCTCGCAAAAAGTTCGGATATAACCAGATTTTTTTTGGTGGGCACCCAAGATTACCCCTAAATGTCTTAACTTGAACCTATATCAGCCGGGCGAATGTTCGAGGCTGTTCTAACGGATCAGAGTGTACAGATGTTAACTGCGCAAGTCAACGAACTAAAAAACAAACTTAAGGAAGTATTTGGTTACAACCAGTTTCGGGGCGACCAGGAGGCCATTATCCAGAGTGTGCTGGCCGGCAAGAACACCTTCGTGATCATGCCTACGGGCGCGGGCAAATCGCTCTGTTACCAGTTGCCCGCCCTGATGCAGCCCGGCACGGCCATCGTGATATCTCCTTTGATTGCCCTGATGAAAAACCAGGTGGATCAGCTCAACGCGCTGGGAATCAACGCGCAGTTTCTCAACTCGACGCTTTCGCGCGCGGAAATGAACCGCGTCAAGAAGCAAACCCTCAGCGGGGAGGTCAAGTTGCTCTACGTGGCCCCCGAATCGCTCACCAAGGAAGAAAACCTCACGTTTCTGCGCGAAGCCAACCTAGCCTTCATTGCCATTGACGAGGCCCACTGCATCTCGGAATGGGGGCACGACTTCCGGCCCGAATACCGCCGCATCCGCCACATTGTGGAAATGCTCGGCAATTTGCCCGTGGTGGCCCTAACGGCCACGGCCACGCCCAAAGTCCAGATTGACATTCAGCGCAACCTGCAGATGGAAGAGGCTTGCGTGTTCAAGTCGTCTTTCAATCGGCACAACCTGCACTACGAGGTGCGGCCCAAGCTCAACGCCAAAAAACAGCTTATCAAATACGTGCGGCAACACAAGGGCAAGTCGGGCATCATCTATTGCCTGAGCCGCAAAAAGGTGGAGGAAATCGCCGAGTTGTTGCGCGTCAACGACGTCAAGGCCCTGCCCTATCACGCCGGGCTGGACGCCCAGGTGCGGATGCAAAACCAGGACGCCTTCCTCAACGAAGACGCCGACGTGATCGTGGCCACGATTGCCTTCGGGATGGGCATTGACAAGCCCGACGTGCGCTTTGTGATCCACTACGACGCCCCCAAATCGCTGGAGGGCTATTATCAGGAAACCGGGCGCGGCGGGCGCGACGGGCTGGAAGGCAACTGCATGATGTTCTACAGCCCCAACGACATCAACAAGCTCGAGAAGTTCAACAAAGACAAGCCCGTCACCGAGCGCGACAATGCCCGGCATCTTTTGCAGGAGATGACCGCCTACGCCGTTTCGTCGGTGTGCCGACGTCGGCAACTGCTGCACTATTTCGGCGAACGCTACGACGAATCGCTGTGCGCCCAAAGCGGAGGTTGCGACAATTGCCACAAGCGCGACACCTTCGAGGTGGAACAAGAGGCTGTCTGGGCCTTGCAAGCGGTGGCCCAAACGCGCGAGCGCTTTGCCACCGAGCACCTGGTGGCTGTGTTGCGGGGCGAAGAAAACGAATATACCCTCAGCTACGATCATCACACCCTGCCCGTATTCGGAAAGGGAAGTGCCCGCGAGCAGGCCTTCTGGATGTCGCTCCTGCGCCAGATGGCCCTCTACGACTTCCTGGAGAAAGACATCGAAAACTACGGCGTGTTTCGCATCTCCCAGAAGGGAAAAAGCTTTCTGGCGGCTCCCTACAAGATCACCCTTTCGCCCGACCACGACTACGAAGTGGTCTCGCCCGAAGAAGAGGAAGAGCGGGACAAAGAAGTGCTGACGGCCAAGTCGCACGACGAGCAACTCTTCGAGCTGCTCAAGAAGCTGCGCAAGCGTGTAGCCAAAGAAAAGGGCCTGCCACCCTACGTAATTTTCCAAGACCCTTCGCTCGAAGAAATGGCCACCACCTACCCCGTCACGCGCGACGAACTGCGCAACGTCAACGGCGTCGGGGTGGGCAAGGTGCAGAAGTTTGGCAAACCTTTTTTGGAGCTGATCCAGCAGTACGTCGAAGAAAACGACATCGTCACGGCGGCCGACGTGGTGGTCAAGACGACGGGTACGCGATCCAAACTCAAGATCACCATCATCCAGAAGATTGACCGCAAGATGGACCTCGAAGACATCGCCGAACAGCACAACCTGGCCATGCCCGAACTGCTTTCGGAGATCGAGCACATCTGCTATGCGGGCACCCGCCTCAACCTCGACTATTACATCAGTCAAATGCTGGATCCCGACCGCCAGGAAGAGATCGTGGACTATTTTATGGGTGCCGAACACGACAACCTCAGTTTGGCCCTCAAGAGCCTTGGCGACGATTATTCGGAAGAAGAGCTGCGCCTGATGCGCATCAAATTTCTGTCGGAGGTGGCCAACTGAACCCCGGTGGCGGCATAGTCGTCGCCCTACGCGCCGCCGAGCGTCAGGCTTAGTAGGCCCACTTTAGCCAGGCCGCTCCCCACGTGAAGCCCCCGCCAAAAGCGGCCAACAGCAGGTTGTCGCCCCGCCGAAACTTCGGCTCCCACTCCCACAAGCAGAGCGGAATGGTGGCCGCTGTGGTGTTGCCATAACGGTCAATGTTGATCGTTACCCGGTCCATGCTCACGCCCGCCCGCGCCGCCGTGGACTCGATGATCCGCAAGTTGGCCTGGTGCGGAACCATCCAGGCGATGTCTTGGCCCCGCAACTGGTTGCGCTCCAGCAATTGGCCGGTAATTTCGGCCATGCGCGTGACGGCGTGCCTGAACACACTGCGGCCATCCTGATAAAAATAGTGCTCGCCCCGGGCCACCGTTTCGGCCGTGGCCGGGTAGGCCGAGCCGCCCGCCTTGAGCTCGATCAAGCCCAGGCCCGTCGCGTCGGTATGGAGCTGCACGTCGCGGATGCCCATGCCCGACGCGTCGGGTTCGAGCAAAACGGCCGCCGCCGCATCGCCAAACAAGATGCAGGAGTTGCGGTCGGTATAGTCGGTGATGGACGACATTTTGTCGGCCCCTACGACCACCACTTTCTTGTACTTGCCCGAGCGGATAAAATTGCTGCCCGTTTCGAGGGCGTAGAGAAAGCCCGAACAAGCCGCCAGGATGTCGAAGCTCAGCACATTGCCAGCCCCAATACCCCCGCAAATGCGGTTGGCCGTGGAGGGGAAAAGGGTGTCGGGCGAGATGGTGGCGCAAATGATGGCGTCTAGCTCCTGGGGATCAATGCCGCGCTTTTCGCACAACCCGCGCACGGCGTGGATGGCCATCACCGACGTGCCCTGGCCTTCGCCCTTGAGGATGCGCCGTTCGCGAATGCCCGTGCGCGAGACGATCCATTCGTCGGTGGTATCCACCATGGCTTCGAGTTCGGCATTGGTCAGCACATAATCCGGTACCCACGCGTGTACGGCCGTAATGGCTGCTCTTATTTCACTCACGATTTCTGGCTGCGTTTGCTTTAAGAAAGGGAATGCCAACTAGAAAAATAGCACCCCAACAAAGGTGGGGAAAGATACAAGGTTTGTCCGGATTGCCAATTACGGTGCCAGCGGCAAGGCCCTGCCAATTATCTTTTTTGAGGATGGCCCGTAGGGAGGATCATGGAGCTACTACCCGATTTTCGCGCCCGCACCTACGCCCCCGAACTGCTCGACGCGCCGAACATTCCCACGCCGGCGCTGTTTGCCAACCTCGAAGAACTGGCCCGCATCAACCAGCAACTGGGGGGGCACCGC
>DAIRSZ010000164.1:0-4630 GCA_036804165.1 Catalimonadaceae bacterium
CAGGCCACGAGGCGGGCTACCGCCTGGCGCAGGTACCCGATCAGCCCGATGACCTCCGCCTGATCGCCGGCTTGGGCTACTTGTTGCTGGTGGGCGGTGGCCTGAGTCTTTTTTTTCGCCTGCTGGTGCTGCCCCACGACTTGGCTTCGCTCGGCGAGCGCGTGGATTCCTACGGCCACGCCGTCACGGTGCGGCTGCTATGCTACGCCCTGGCCTGTGGGCTGTGCGCCTTGGTTTTTGGGCTGTCCAAAGACGTGTTGTTCGTGGCCCTGTTCTTTGTGAGCTACTTCCTGCTTGTTTCCGGCCGCCCGCGCTATCGCCAAATGGTGATGCGGTTACGGCTCGATCCGCTCGAAGAAGAGATCATCAAGGCCAGCTAACCACAAAAAAAGCCCGCCAAAGGGGCGGGCCATTTGGTTGCTCAGCGGCTCAGATCGTTCCTTCGAGGACGTCTTTTATCTCGACCCGCTGGCCGTTCTTGTAGCTGACGATCCAGGCGTCTTTGACGCCCATTTCGCGGAGGTATTTCTTGAAGTGGTCGGCCTCCCAGTAGTCGCCAAACTCGCCGAGGGTGTATTTGACCATCCCGTTTTCGTCGGTTTCGGCGCTCATCTTGCCGTTGTTGTTTTTCAGATACTTTTCAAGGTCTTTGTTGCGGAAAGCTCCGATCTGCACCTTGAATACCACCCCGGCGGGGTTGGCGCGCTGGCCCTGTCTGGTGGCACCAGGCGCGACCGAAGCCAGTTGAGAACTGTTGTCGCTTGGTTCCGGCTTGGGGGCGGCGGCTTCTGCCTCCAACCTGCGGATTCGGCCCTGCATAGATTCGTTCTGGGTGCGCAGGCGCGTGAGCTCGGATTGTAGGTCGCTGACTTCTTTTTTGGCCTGCTGGGCTTCGTTGAGGGCCGTCTGGCGTTCCTCCACAATGCGCTTAAACTCCAGCGGGTCCATATTTTTCATGCGTTTGGCCCACTCCTTCCGAAGGGCTTTGTCGTTCTGGGCGTGCGCGGGGCCAAAAGCCAGCAGCAATATGCCAAAAAGTAAAAATGCGCAAAGGTTTTTCATGGGCGAAAGACGCTAAGATTACTGATTATCAAGGTCAAAAATAGGAAAATATGCGCCTTCCGAATGCGAACGCCCGGGGCGTGACGTAATAATTGGGGTCATTCTTTCTGATGTTCATAATTTCTTAACGTAGTGGGGTAGGTTTGCGCAGGTGGGCCATTTATTTTTGGTGATGATCCAATCTGTTTTGTGCTGGCCGCTGCGCCTGTGGCTGCTGCTTTGTTGGGCAATGCCGTCGGCCTTTGCCCAGCCTGCCTTGTTGCGGAGTGGCCCGATGGTGGGCTATTCGACCATGAAAGAGGCCATGCTCTGGGTGCAAACCACCGGAGAGGCCCGCGTCCACTGCGAATATTACGAAACGGGCCAGACGCGCCGCTTCCGTACCCAACCCGTCGAGACCCACAAACAGACAGCTTTTGTGGCCAAGCTCATCGCCGACAGCCTGGCACCCGGCAAGCAATATACCTACGAGTTGTTCATCAACGGCCAGGCCGTGCCGCGCGACTACCCCCTGCAGTTCCAATCCCAACACTTGTGGCAGTGGCGCACCGATCCGCCTGCGTTCACCTTCGCCACGGGCAGTTGTTCGTATTTCAACGAAACCGAATTGGATCGCCCCGGCAAGCCCTACGGCGGCGACTACGGCATTTTTACGAGCATTCACCGCGACCGCCCTGACTTTATGCTCTGGCTGGGCGACAACGTCTATCTGCGCGAAGCCGATTGGAACTCCCAAACGGGCATCTGGCACCGCTACACCCACGACCGGGCCACCACCGAGTTGCAGCCCCTGCTGGGCAGCACCCACCACTACGCCATCTGGGACGACCACGATTTTGGGCCCAACGACTCGGACCGCAGTTTCTGGAACAAGCACCTCACCGAAGAGGCCTTCAACCTCTTTTGGGCCAATCCAAACACCAACCAGACAGGGCAAGGCGGCATCACGGGCACCTTCCAATGGGCCGACGTGCAATTTTTTATGCTCGACGACCGCTACTTCCGCACGCCCAATGAGCGCCATACGGGCGAGCGGCACATCCTGGGCGAAGCCCAAATGCAGTGGCTGGCCGACGCGCTCACCTTCAGCCGGGCCACCTTCAAGATCATTGCCATTGGCGGGCAGGTGCTCAACCCCGTGGCCCGCTACGAGAACTACGCCACCTATCCCCAGGAGCGCGAGCGGTTGCTGCGGCTTATTTCGGAAAACAACGTCGAAGGCGTGCTGTTTCTGACCGGCGACCGCCACCACACGGTGCTCTCGCGCCTCGATCGGGCCGACAACTACCCGCTCTACGACCTGACTTGCTCGCCGCTGACGTCGGGTGCAGGCTTGCCCAAAAACGAGGGCAATTTCCTCAAAGTGGACGACACGATGTACGGCGAGCAGAACTACGCCCTCCTGACGGTGAGCGGCCCGCTCCGAGACCGCAAACTGACGATGGACATCCGCGACAAGCGGGGCAAGACCGTTTGGAAGCGGGAGATCGCCGCGCAAGACTTGCGCAAGCCCTCATCGGCACCCTAAACGAAAGCGCCGGTTCCGCGTTGGGTGAATAAAACCGACCGACTGACCATGCCCAACCGCCTCGCTCGCGAAACCAGCCCCTACCTGCTGCAACACGCCCACAACCCCGTAGATTGGTACCCGTGGGGCCAAGAAGCCCTGACGCGGGCGCAGGCAGAGGACAAGCCCATCATTGTCAGTATTGGCTATTCGGCTTGCCACTGGTGCCACGTGATGGAGCGCGAATCGTTTGAAGATCCGGCCCTGGCCGCCCTGATGAACGAGCACTTCATCAATATTAAGGTGGACCGCGAAGAGCGGCCCGACGTGGATCAGCTCTACATGGAAGCCGTGCAGGCCATGGGCCAACAGGGCGGCTGGCCGCTCAACGCCTTTTTGCTGTCCGACGGCCAGCCCTTCTACGCCGGCACCTACTTTCCGCCTGCCCAGTGGCGTGAGTTGTTGCAAAATGTGGTGCGGGCCTACGACCAGCACCGCGACAAGCTGACGGCTTCGGCCACCGAACTGACCACCCGCCTCCGCCGGGGCGAAGGCGAAAAGTATGCCCTGCGCGCCACCGGCGACGCCTGGACGCCCACCCTGCTCGATGCCGTGTGGGACGGCCTCTTCGCCAAGCTCGACCCTGTGCGGGGCGGCCTCCACTACGCCCCCAAGTTTCCGATGCCCAGCCTGCCCACCTTCTGGCTGCGCTACGGACACGTACGCGCCGACACCGACCACGGTCAGGCTGCCGCTCGCCACGCCCGGCGCACCCTCGACGCCATGGCCCGGGGTGGCATCTACGACCAGGTAGGGGGTGGCTTTGCCCGCTATTCGGTAGATGCCGATTGGCACGTACCGCACTTCGAAAAAATGCTCTATGACAACGGTCAGCTCGTGAGCCTCTACGCCGAGGCGTACACGGCCACCCAAAGTGAAGAATACGCCGACGTCGTGCGCCAGACCATTGCCTTCGTGACCCGCGAGCTGACCAGCCCCGAAGGCGCTTTCTACGCCGCCCTCGATGCTGACAGCGAAGGGGAAGAAGGCAAATTTTACGTCTGGAGCCGCAAGGAGTGGGACGCCGTGCTGGGCCAGGAAGCAACGCTGCTGGCCGCCTACTACGACATCAGCGAAGGGGGCAACTGGGAGGCGGGTCACAGCATCCCGCGTCGCCAATTGGCCGACGCCGACTTTGCTACACAGCACGGCCTGACCGTAGCCGAGCTGCGCGTGCGCGTGGCGGCGACGCAAGAGAAATTACTCGCAGCCCGGGCAAGCCGCGTGCGCCCCGGTCTCGACGACAAGGTGCTGATGGGTTGGAACGGGCTGATGCTCAAGGGGTTGGCCGATGCCTACCGGGCGCTCGGCGTGGCCGCCTGGCGCGACCTGGCCGAGCGCAACGCCCTATTTTTGGTCGAAAATCTGCACCAGAACGGCCAGTGGCACCGCACCTGGAAAAACGGCGAGCCTCGTCTTTCGGCCTACCTCGAAGATTATGCCCTGCTGGCCCAAGGCCTGCTGTCGCTCTACCAGGCCACCTTCCAAGAAAAGTGGCTGCGCACGGCCGAAGCCCTGACGCAGTACGCCTGCGATCACTTTTTCGATGCCGACGAGGGCTTGTTTTTCTTTACGGACAATACTGCCGAAGCCCTCATCGCGCGCAAAAAGGAGATATTCGACAACGTGATTCCAGCCTCCAACTCGGTGATGGCCCACAACCTGCACGACTTGGGCCGACTGCTCGACCGCCCCGACTGGCGCGACCTGGCCGACCGGATGCTGCGGCGGCTGACCGAAGCCCTGCGCACGGACGGACAATACCTGGCCCACTGGGCAACGCTCTACGCCCGGCGCACCTTTCCGCTGGCCGAGGTGGCCATCGTAGGGCCCGAATGCCACGCCCGCCGGGCCGAGCTGGAGCAACACTACCATCCGCACAAACTGCTGGCTGGAGCCGAACAAATCACGGCATTGCCCTGGCTGCAGCAGCGCCAGCCGCCCGCAGGCCAAACCTTGTTGTATGTATGCTATGAAGGAGCTTGCCAATTGCCCGTGGCC
>DAIRSZ010000165.1:0-4584 GCA_036804165.1 Catalimonadaceae bacterium
TCCCAGAAATACTGAAACGTGCGGTACTGGATCGAGTCGAGCAGGGCCGCATCGGTGAGCGTGTCGGCAGTGGCCACCGTATCAGGCACCGCGGCAGCCGTCGTCGTTTCGGGAGATGTCTGGCATCCGAATGCTATGAGCAACAGAACACAAGCGAAGCCCGTACGACCACGGCTATTGAAAAAGGTGCTTTCATACTTGAAACTGATCCGCTTCATCAATAACCGGGGTTTTGCGTGAGTCGGCCGTCGCTGAGCTGAATTTGCTGGGCCGGAATGGGGAACAACTCATTTTTGCCCACCACGAAGGTTTTTCCCTGTTGGGCGTAAGCCGCCACGGCGCGGCCGGGCTGCACGGCCTCTTGCCGCACAATATCGAAGAAGCGGTCGTGCTCCATGGCCATCTCGACGCGCCGCTCTTGCCAGATGGCTTCGCGGGTAACGACCGCCAGCGGCTCGAGCCCGGCGCGTTCGCGCAACTGGTTGATGTCGTTGAGCGCGGCCCCGGTGTTGTCCAGCGCAAAGGCCGCTTCAGCGTGGATCAGCAGAATATCGCCGTAGCGGAGGATGCGCAGGTTTTTGGGCAAGCGGTTGGGGTTGCCGCAGTTCGACTCGGCCGTGCGGCTGTGGTACACTTTGTAGTTGTAGCGGTCGTTCTCGACCGAATCACGGCTGGGAATCCGGAAGCCGTCCCAGAGCACCGTGCCTTGCGGAGGAGGGTTGATGAAGATAATGGTACTCTCGGGGCGCACATCGCCCGCTTCGTAGGCAGCGACCAGCGACTCGGAGGGGTTGTTGAACCCAAAACCCAGGTCGCGCCAGCCCCGGGCGCCCCCAGCCCGAACCCCCTGAAAGATCACGTACAGGTTGATGGCTCCGTTGCAGGCTGTGTTAGTGCCCGTTTGCACCTCAAAAAGCGACTCGCTGCTGTTTTCGCCCACCTCGCGCCAGATATCCTCGTAGTTGGGCAACAGCCCGTACGACCCGTATTCGCCGGCGATAATGGCGCTCGTCAGGTCGAAGGCCCGCTGGTAGTCCTGGCGGTAGAGGGCCACCTTGGCCCGCAGGCCCGCCGCCGCGCCGCGCGTCACGCGGCCCGTCTGCACGGCGCCCTTATCGCCCACGTTGGCCAGGGCAAACTCCAGGTCTTCGATCAGGAAATTATAGATCGCCTCGGCCGAAGCCCGCGTCTGAAACTCATCATTGTTGGCCTCTTGCGGCAGGGGTACCCGGTCTACGAGCGGAACACCCCCAAAAAAACGCACCAGGTTGAAGTAGTAGTAGGCCCGCAGAAAGCGCACTTCGCCCAACAGGCGGTTGCGCTCGGCCTCTTCCGCCGGACTAAGCGGTACGCGTGTAATCGCCTGGTTGGCCCGGGCAATGGCCCGGTACGAGGCCGACCACATGCTATTGAACTGTCCAATATTAGCTGTAGGCTGCAGGTTATCAATCAACCCGAAGGTGTTCTGCCCGTCAGCGGGCGAGCTGCCCTTATCGCCGTCGTCGGAGGCGATGTCGGTCATGGCCATAAAGGCATTGCCATGCAGGCCCTCATCCCAGAGCGAATTGTAGGCCCCCAGCACGAGGGCTTCGGCCGCTGCCGGGTCGTTGCGGATCTGGTCTTCGGTGATGTCGCCCTGCGGCGCCACGTCGAGGTAGTCGCGGCAACCGTGCAGGGTCAGCAGTCCGCCCAGCACAGCAATCTTCAGAAAACGAGTAGTGATATTCATGATCAAAGGCTGATGTTAAGTCCGAGGGAAAAGGTACGGGTGGTGGGATAGGCGCCCAGCTCGATGCCCGCCGCCAGCGGGTTGCTCTCTCCCCCCAACTCGGGCGAGAAGCCGCTGAAGGCCTGCAAGATGAACATGTTCTGAGAAGTGAAATAGAGCCGGAAAGTATCCATGCCGAGGCGTTCGAGCAGGCCGCGCGGAAAGGTATAGCCAAAGGTGAAGTTGTTGAGCCGGAAAAAATCGCCCGACTCGATGAAGTACGTCGAGGCGGGCGTATTGGGCCGGATTTCACGCGGCTCACTTGCAGAGGGCTGGTCTTCGCGCCAGCGGTTGTCGGCAAAATCGGCCTCGATGTTGTCGGTCAGCTCAAAGCGGAAAGCTTTCTTGCCATTATAAATCTTGTTGCCCAGGTTGCCATAAAAGTCCGCGCTCAGGTCGAAGTTGCGGTACGTAAACGAGGACACCAGGCCGAAGTACACGCGGGGCTGGTAGGAGCCAGCAAAAATCCGGTCTTCGTCGTTGATGACCCCGTCGCCGTTGACGTCCTCATAGATAAAATCGCCGGGCCGCACATTGTCGCGGTTGCCAAACACAGGCGTAGCGTCAATTTCTTCCTGCGTCTGAAACACGCCCGTCTGGTTGAGCACAAAAAAGCTCCCGACGGGCACCCCGTTGTCGGAGCGGGTGGTGAAGCCCTGCTGCCCGACGCCCCCCGCTAGCAAGGCCTGCCCTTCGCTCAATCCGGTAATTTGGTTGTCGTTGAAGGTGATATTGCCCCCGATGCGGTAAGTGAAATTTTGCCCAACGTTGTCGTTCCAATTGAGGGCAAACTCTACGCCCCGGTTGCGAAACGACGCCGCGTTGGTGATGAACGCATTGTCGGGATCGCCCAGAATGGCCGGGATGCTGACACGGATGAGGGCATCGCTCACCGCTTTGTTGTAGAAGTCGGCCTCACCCGAGAGTTTGCCGTCGAAGAAGCCAAACTCAAAGCCTACGTTGAACTCCTCCGTCGTTTCCCAGCGCAAGTTCTGGTCTTTGATGTCTTGGATGGCCGTACCGAGGTTGACGCGTCCGTCGAAGAAGTAGGGCACGTTGGGCACGCCCGTCACGATGAACTGCCCCGTCTGGATGTTGTCGTTGCCCAGCAGGCCGTAGCTGGCCCGCAGCTTGAGGAAGCTGAAGAGGTTCAGCCCGCGTAAGAAGTTTTCTTCCGAAAGCACCCAACCCAGACCCACCGTCGGGAAATAACCCCACTTTTCGCTAAAACGTGAGCTGCCGTCAGCCCGGTACGAGGCCGTTAGCAAATACCGATTGGCAAAGGCGTAGTTGACCCGCCCAAAGAAAGACTGCCGCGTAAACAAATCACCCGTGCTGTTGAGTCCGATTTGCTGATCCGGATCGCCCAGGCGGAGAAACCACTGGTCGGGATTGATGGGCACGTTGATGCGCGATCCCTCCAGGTTATCAAAACGAAATTGCTCCGTAACGGCCCCGCCCAGCACCGTCAGGCGGCTCTGACCAAACTCCTGCTCGTAGGTAACGGTGTTGTCCCAGATGAAGCGCACGCTGCGCGTTTCCTGGCGAAACAAACGGCTGTTGAAACGCTGCTGGTTGCCCCCGGCCTGCAAAAAAGTGGTTTCGTCGTTGAAATACTGATAATCGTAGCGGCGAACGTTGTTGTTGAGCAGTTCGGTGTTGAGGGCCGTGCGGAAACGCAGAAACGTCACGGGCCGGTATTCGAGGCCCAGGTTGCCTTGCAGGCGGTTGTCACCGAATCGGTTATCGTTGTCTTCGGTGTTGAGCAAGGGGTTGCCCACGTTGCTGACGGCCGACGTATTGCCGTACCGATCGCCAATTTTGCCGGGTACCACCGGGGCTGCCCGGTAGGCGTTGTTGAACGCCCCGCCCGCGTTGACGGCCTGCGTCCGCCCGTTGGCAAACGAGAGCTGGCTGCTGAACGTCCAGCGCGGGGAGATGTAGAACTCGTTGTTGGCCCGCAGGGTCAGCCGTCGAAATTTATTGTTGACGATGATGCCCTCTTCCTCAAAGTAGCCTCCGCTCACAAAAAACGTCGAGCGCTCCGAGCCGCCCGAGATGGACAGGTTGTGGATGGTCTGAAAGGCCGGCCGCAGGATTTCCTCAAACCAGTTGGTGTTGCCGCCAAAGCCCTGCTCGCTGAAATCCGGCGGCTGATAGTCGGGGTCGCGCGTGTCGCGGATGAAAGAGGTATACTGTTCGGCGTTGGCCATCGGTACCACGCGGTTGGCTATCTGGTAGCCCGCATTGGCATCGTAGTTGACCTTGATGTCGCCCGCCTCGCCCTTGCGGGTGGTAATGATAATTACGCCGTTGGCCCCCCGCACGCCGTAGATGGCCGCCGAGGAGGCGTCTTTGAGCACTTCGAGGCTGACGATGTCGGCATTGTTGAGGTTGCGGATGTCGTCGGTAAGCACGCCGTCCACGACGTAGAGCGGATTGACACCCGCCAGCATCGAGCCCGTGCCACGTACGCGCACTTGTGGTTGGCTGTTGGGCTCGCCCGAGGCAATTACTTGAACGCCCGCCACCCGGCCCTGCAAGGCCTGCGTGGGCGTCTGGACGGGCTGCTTGGCCAGCTCTGGCCCTTGCACTGTGCCGATGGCGCCAGTCAGGTCACGCTTGCGCTGGGTGCCGTAGCCTACCACCACCACTTCGTCGAGGCGCTGAATGTCCTCGACCATCATCAGGTCAATCACGGCCCGGTTGCCCACCGGAATCTCTTCGGTCAGAAACCCAATGAACGAAAACACCAGCACGGCATCGGGATCGTCCGTGCGCAAGCTGTAGAAGCCACTGGCATCGGTGACGGTGCC
>DAIRSZ010000166.1:0-4572 GCA_036804165.1 Catalimonadaceae bacterium
TAGCCGGGGTCGTTGACGTCGGGCGAGAGGGAGGCCGTCCGGTTGGTAGGCCCGATGGAACCCGCCACAAAGCGGGGCTTGTCGGGCGTGCGGACCGTAAACTCGTCGGCCACGCGGCGGGCCAGGCGGGCGGCTTCGTAGTTGAGGTCGTAGATGATGTGCTCCAGGTGATAATCGGCCTGGGCGATGGTCGTGCCGCTGAAGGTATTGGTTTCGGCGATGTCGGCCCCGGCCTCAAAATAGGCCGCGTGGATGCCCGCGATGATGTCGGGGCGGGTGAGCGCCAGCAAATCATTGTTACCCTTGAGCGGGTGGGCGTGGTCGGCGAAGCGTTCGCCCCGGAAGTCTTCTTCGGTGAGGGGGTATTGCTGAATGGCCGTGCCCATGGCGCCGTCCAGAATCAGAATGCGTTCGCGCAACAGTTTTTCGATCATGATAATAGTCTTTTGCAAGTATATAATTGCACAAAGCTATCCGAAAACCGTTGGCTAACACCAATGACTTATCTTCCTCCGGCACGGGGCGCAGAGTGGGAAGTGGCACCTTGGTTGGTCAAAACCCGGTTGCCAAGACATCGCAGGGCCCAATCCCTCCGTCTTTCTGGATAAGCTTTGTACTCAAAGCACTCAAATTAAGTACAAGTTACGACCTAACGCCTTGTCAGCCAACTTTGTTCGGACGTACACACGACGTTACCGATCGTTGGTGGCGTGCAACGCCTTTGCACCGCCGCAATATCATCGTGTGTAGACGTTGCGTGCAACGTCTCTACCGTCGCGATGTCGTCATCTAAATATTCCCTCAGTGCACAATGCCGCACTCTTTGCAGAGCTTGCGCTTGCCGAGGGGGCGTTTTTTGGGGGGACGCTTGTGGCCAAAGTAAGAAGCATCACTAAACTGCGGATTGTCGGCCTTGCGGGCATCGCGCCGCCGTTCCTTCTGCATTTTCTCGATGCGTTTTTGCCGGGCGGCCGCGTCGGTGCGTAGCTGGTCTTCGAAGCTGCGCTTGCCTTTTTTGTACGCTTTTTTGTCGGTCGAATAAAGTCCCTTACCGCTGCTAGGCGCCTCCGTGCTTCCGTCGCGCCGCAGCGAACTGGGCTGGTTTTTTTCGGGAGCGCTTTGAGCCTGTGCCCTGCCGCCCAGTACGATCATCAACAAGAGCAGCAAGCCGCCGCTGCGAAAAAGCAAAAAGTGCATCAGGTGGTGTTTTGGTGAACGCAGACCCGCCAGCGGGGGTCATACACGTAGTCTAAGTACGAAGTTTTCAGGCTTTTATTTTTGTTCCGATTCGTCCCTCAACTTACACGGCGGCTTTTAGGTGCCCCTTTGCGCTTTCGTGTGCGATAGGACGAAGGGATTTTATAGTTTTGCATTCCAATAAAGCTAAGCCCATGAAGTTTTTCATTGATACGGCCAACCTCGACGAAATCCGGGAGGCCCACGCCCTGGGCGTGCTCAACGGCGTTACGACCAACCCCTCGCTGATGGCCAAAGAAGGCATCACGGGCAAGGACAACGTATTTGCCCACTACAAAGCCATCTGCGACGCCGTGGACGACAACGTCAGCGCCGAGGTGATCGCCACCGACTACGAGGCCATCATCCGCGAGGGCGAAGAACTGGCCGAAATTGACGGCAAGATCGTCGTCAAAGTCCCCATGATCCGCGACGGCGTCAAGGCCATTCGATACCTCAGCGACCGCGGCATCCGCACCAACTGCACCCTGATCTTTTCGTCGGGACAGGCCCTGCTGGCCGCCAAGGCCGGCGCCTCGTACGTATCGCCCTTCCTGGGCCGCCTCGACGACATCGGCCACGACGGGCTGGAACTGATTGAGCAAATGGTGCTGATTTTCCGCAACTACGGCTTCCCTACCGAAATTCTGGCCGCCTCCATTCGCCACGTGCCGCACCTGCTGGCCTGCGCCGAGCTGGGCGCCGACGTGGCCACGTGCCCTTTCTCGGTGATCATGGGCCTGCTCAAACACCCCCTCACCGACCAGGGACTGGAAAAGTTTCTGGCCGACCACCGCAAAGTGGCCGAAAGCATCGGCCTCAAGGTCTGAGTGCCGATGTACATTCTCAAAGTCAAGGGCAAGGCCAAGATTCCCGACTACATCCAACTGCGCGACGACAAGTTCGTGCTGGTAGACTATTTCCGGGCCGATCGGCCGCCCAAAAACCTCAAGAAGCTCGGGCTGGAAGGCAAAGAGGATGCCCTGCGCGCCGTCATTGACGCCTTGCCCTTCGGCAAGCTGGAACCGCTCAACCTCTGAGCTAGCCCCAGCCGCCGATGGCGGGTGGCCGCTCCGGCCCAAGGTCGAGGCGCACGAAGCTGCCGTGGGGCGCGGGCAACCGGAACACATTGGCCAGCGGCACGTCGAGGGCGTAGGCCCAGGCGCAGCGCAGTGGCCCTGCGTGCGTCACAGCCAGCACGCGCGCGGCGGGCCCGTCCTTGGCTTCGTCCAGGAAACTGCTCACCCGGGCGTAGAGTTGGCCCAGGTGTTCGCCTCCGGGCGGGGCCACGCGCACAAAGTCGGCCATCCAGGGGTTGAGCTCGGCCGGGGAAATGTCCGCCCACGGCCTTCCCTCCCACGCCCCGAAGTGGGCTTCGGCCAGCCGCGCGTCGGGGCGGGTCTCGCCCAAGGCCAGCGCTTCGGCCAAGGCCCGGCAACGCCCCGCCGGGCTGGTGCAGACGGCATCGAAATGGGAGGGCAGGCGGCGCCGCAGATCGGCGGCGAGTTCGGTCAGGCCGGAGGCCGGGGGCAGATCGAATTGTCCGTAGCAAAGCCCTTCGGCGCCCACCAGCGGCCCGTGCCGCACTAGATAAACTTCCATCCGACCAGCAAGATCAGGTAAAAACACACTTCCAGCACTTGCTGCGTAGCCCCCAGGCAGTCGCCCGTGTAGCCCCCCAGGCGGCGCCCAAAAAACCGGGTCAGGTAAAAGTACGGCGCAGCCAGCAGGGGCAGCAGCAACCAAATGGGCCACGGAAAAAAGAGCAGGGGCAGCAGCCCCGTCACGGTGCTGAACAGCATCGCGCCCGGCGTCAGCGGCTGCGAAGCGATGGGGCGCACCTTGCTCTGGTCAATGTCCTGCACGTAGTCGTGCGTTTGGGCCAGCCACGAGGCCAGCAGGCGGCTCAGGCCGTGACCACCGACCAGCCCCAGCATCACCCACTCGTAGGACAGACGGCTCAGTTCGTAGAGGGCCGCAAACTTGAGCCCCAGCAGCAGCACCATCCCGATGGCCCCGTAGGCCCCCACGCGGCTGTCTTTCATAATGGTCAGGATCTGCGCCTTCGTCCAGCCCCCGCCAAACCCATCGCACACATCGGCGAAGCCATCTTCGTGAAAAGCCCCCGTGGCCCACACGCTGGCCGCCATCGAGAGGGCCACGGCCACGGCGGCGGGCAGCACCAGTCCCGCCAGGCCGAAGGTCAGGGCCGCAATGCCACCCACAATCCAGCCCACGAGCGGAAAGTACTTGCGTGAGCGCTGCAAGTACGTTTCGCTGTGGTCGGTGCCCGGCGGGCAGGGCAGGCGCGTGAAAAACATCAGGGCCGTGAAGAACAGCCGGATTTCAGTTTTCATCGGCGCGGTCGCTGACGCCCGCTTCGTCGAAGCTGGCCATTTCGTCGAGGAAGGCCACTGCACTTTGCAGCAGCGGGTAGGCCAGGGCGCAGCCCGTGCCTTCGCCGAGGCGCAGGCCCAGGCGCAGCAGCGGCTCGCCCCCCAGGTAGTCGAGCAGGCGGGCGTGGCCGCGCTCGTCGGAGAGGTGACAAAACACGGCCCGGTCGGCGATGCCCGACGTCAGGCGGGTGGCCAGCAGCCAGGCCACCGTCGCGATGAAGCCATCCACGAGCACCAACGCGCCCCCGGCCGCAGCCGTGGCCATCGCGACGGCCATCTGGGCAATTTCGAAGCCGCCGTAGGCTTGCAGGGCCGCCCCCGGCCCGGTAGGCACCCCGCGCCGCGCCTGCACGGTTTGCAAAATATCCACCTTGCGGGCCAGTTGGGCGTCGCTGAGGCCCGTGCCCCGCCCCGTGCATTCGGCGACGGGCAGTTGGCAAAGGGCGCTCATCAGCAGGCTGGCCACGGCCGTGTTGCCGATGCCCATTTCGCCAAACCCGAGCACGTTGCAGCCGCGCTGCAAGTGCGCCTCGGCCAGGGCGCGGCCGTGGGTCTGGCAGGCGGCCCACTGGTCGGGCGTCATGGCGGGGGCTTCCAGGCAGTTGGCTGTGCCCCGACCTACCTTGCAATCGGTCAGGTGGGGCGTGGGTGTGAAGTCGTGACCGACGCCCGCATCCACCAACTGAAGCTGCAGGCCGTGCTGGCGGCAAAAGACGTTGATGGCCGCCCCGCCCCGCAGAAAGTTCTGCACCATCTGCCAGGTCACGGCGGGCGGATAGGCGCTCACGCCCGCCTGGGCCAGGCCGTGGTCGGCGGCCAGCACCACCACGGCCGGGTGCCGCAGCCGGGGCCGGAGGGTCTGCTGCACGGTGGCGATTTGGGCGGCCAGCCGTTCGAGCTGGCCCAGCGCCCCCACGGGTTTGGTTTTGGTATTGATCTT
>DAIRSZ010000167.1:0-1907 GCA_036804165.1 Catalimonadaceae bacterium
GCCAGGTCTTCGTCAATCTGGCCGACGCGGTCGAGCAGGTCGTCGTAGTAGGTGGTGGGCACTTGCAAAAACTCTACGCCCCGCGCCTGCAGGTCGCGCACCGTCCGGACAATGTCGTCGGTGGCCACGGCGATGTGCTGCACCCCCGGCCCGCCGTAAAAATCGAGGTACTCTTCGATCTGCGATTTCTTCTTGCCTTCGGCCGGCTCGTTGATCGGGAACTTGATGCGCCCGTTGCCGTTGCTCATCACCTTGCTCATCAGGGCCGTGTAGTCGGTCGAGATGTCCTTGTCGTCGAAGGAGACCAGTTGCGAAAAGCCCATCACGCGGGCGTAGAAATCCACCCACTGGTTCATCTCGCCCCAGCCCACGTTGCCCACCATGTGGTCCACGTACCGCAGACCCACGGGTGCCGGACGGTAGGCGGGTTCCCAGGCGCGGAAATGGGGCAGGAAGACGCCCTGGTAGTCTTTGCGCTCCACAAAAAGGTGAACGGTATCGCCGTACGTGTGGATGCCCGCCCGCACCACGCGGCCGTGGTCGTCGCTCTCGGTGGTGGGCTCCAGGTAGGGCCGGGCACCCCGGGCGGTGGTTTCGGCAAAGGCCTGGGCGGCGTCGTCCACCCAAAGTGCGATTACTTTGACCCCATCGCCGTGGCGGTCAATGTGCTGGCCGATGTCGGTGCCGCCCACAAGTGGCGAGGTGAGCACCAGCCGGATCTTGTCTTGCACCAGCACGTACGACTCGCGGTCGCGCAGGCCCGTGGCCAGGCCCGCGTAGGCCAGCGGCTGAAAGCCAAAAGCGGTTTGGTAATAATGGGCCGCCTGGCGGGCGTTGCCTACATAAAATTCGACGTAGTCGGTGCCGTTGAGGGGCAAAAAATCGGTGGTGTCGGTGGGCTGCGCAGCGGGCGCAGTGGTGGGTTGGGTTGTCATGAGTTGTTTTTTTAGAATCACAAATCAGCGGCCGTTGGTCGGTTGTGTTTGGGCCTCGGGGGCGAGCCACGACTGGTAATAGCGGCCGTCGTCGAGCTTGAGGGCGTGGGTGGTGAGCATCAGCGGCCGGAAGGTATCCACCATCACGGCCAGCTCGTTGGTTTCCTTTTTGCCGAGGCTACGCTCGACAGCGCCGGGGTGCGGGCCGTGCGGAATGCCGCCGGGGTGCAGCGTCAGTTGCCCTTCGGCAGTGTCGTTGCGGCTCATGAAGTCGCCGTCCACGTAGTAGAGCACCTCGTCGGAGTCTATGTTGCTGTGGTGATAGGGCGCCGGCACCGAGTCGGGATGATAGTCGTAGAGGCGCGGGCAGAACGAGCACACCACGAAGGCATCGGTCTGGAACGTCGTATGGACGGGCGGCGGCTGGTGGATGCGCCCCGTGATCGGCTCGAAGTTGTGGATCGAAAAACCAAACGGAAACAAATAGCCGTCGTAGCCCACCACGTCGAAGGGGTGGTGGGCATAGACCACCTCGTGCAGGGTATCCTGCTTTTTAATCTTGATCCGAAAATCGCCCGCTTCGTCGTACGTTTCCAGATCGCGGGGCAACTTGAAATCGCGCTCGCAGAAGGGGGCGTGCTCCAGCATCTGCCCAAACTCGTTGCGGTAGCGCTTGGGCACGTGCAGCGGCCGCCGCGATTCGAGGTAGAGCAGGCGGTTGTGTTCGGTATCAAACTCAATTTGGTAGATCATCCCGCGCGGAATGAGCAGGTAGTCGCCGTATTCGAAGGGCACCTGGCCCACCAGCGTGCGGAGCGTCCCGCTGCCCTTGTGGACGAACAGCAGCTCGTCGGCGTCGGCGTTTTTATAAAAGTAGTCGCGGAGCGAATGGCGCGGGGCGGCCACGCCCACAATGACGTCGGCGTTGACCAGCAGGGGCGTGCGGCTGTCGAGGAAGTCGTCTTGCGGGGG
>DAIRSZ010000167.1:2007-4554 GCA_036804165.1 Catalimonadaceae bacterium
ATCACCAAAGAAGACATCGGTCGCAAAATTTCGGTCGAAGACTACAATGCCCAATGTCGGGCCGCCGTCATGAAGTTTAAGGGCGAATGGGACGACCTCACCCGCCGGATGGGCTACTGGGTGGACCTCGACGAACCCTACCTGACCTTCGACCGTCGCTACATCGAAACGCTCTGGCATCTGCTCAAGCAACTCTTCGACCGCGACTTGCTCTACAAGGGCTATACCATCCAGCCCTATTCGCCCGCCGCCGGCACGGGCCTCAGCTCGCACGAACTCAACCAGCCCGGCACCTACCGCGACGTGAAAGACACCTCCGTGGTGGCGCAGTTTGCCCTGCAGGTCACGGAGCACCCCCTCGTGGAGCAACTGCAGGCTGCGGCGGCCGCCCTGCCCGGCGCCGGGGTCTATTTCCTGGCCTGGACCACCACGCCCTGGACGCTCCCGGCCAACACGGCCCTAGCCGTGGGCGAAGACATCGCCTACGTGCAGGTCAACACCTTCAATCCCTATACCTACGCGCCCGTCAGCGTCATCCTGGCCGAGGCCCTGCTGACGCGCTACTTCTCGCCCAAGGCTGCCGAATTGCCGCTGGATGGCTACCAACCCGGCGACAAACAGATTCCCTACGCCATGGTGGGCACCTACCGGGGGCGCGAGCTGACCGGACTGCACTATCACCAATTGCTGCCCTACGTGCAGCCCGCCGAGCCCGCCTTCCGCGTCGTCACGGGCGACTTTGTCAGCACCGAAGACGGCACGGGCATCGTCCACATCTCGCCCACCTTTGGGGCCGATGACTTTCGCGTGGCCCAGCAGCACGGCATCCCGGCGTTGTTGGTGCCCGACGAACAGGGCAACCCGGCGCCCATCGTGGACCGGCGCGGCCGTTTCGTGGCCGAGATCACTGACTTTGCCGGGATGCCCGTCAAAAACTACGACAATGCCGACGAAAGCGCCCCCGACTACAAGTCCACCGACGTGCGCATTGCCATCAAGCTCAAGGAAGAAAACAAGGCGTTTAAGGTCGAGAAGTACGAACACTCGTACCCGCACTGCTGGCGGACAGACAAGCCCATCCTCTACTACCCGCTCGAATCGTGGTTTGTGCGCACCACGGCCTACAAAGACCGACTGGTCGAACTCAACCGCACCATCAACTGGAAGCCCGCTGCCACGGGCACGGGCCGCTTCGGCAACTGGCTCGAAAACCTGGTGGACTGGAACCTGTCGCGCGCTCGTTTCTGGGGCACACCCCTGCCCATTTGGCGCAGCACCGACGGCAGCGAGACGGTCTGCATCGGCTCCTACGCCGAACTGCTCGACTACGTGACCTACACCCGCGAACACGCCGGCGACCGCCTCAGCGAGGAAGAGCGGGCCGAAATCGAGGCCTTCGACCCGCTCACCTTCGATCCGCACCGACCCTTCGTGGACCGGCTGGTGCTGCTGGGCCGCTCGGGCCAGTTGCTCTACCGCGAGCCCGACCTGATTGACGTTTGGTTCGATTCGGGGGCCATGCCCTACGCGCAGTGGCACTTTCCTTTCGGAGACAAGGACGCGTTTGCCCAGCACTTTCCGGCTGACTTTATCGCCGAGGGCGTGGACCAAACGCGGGGCTGGTTCTTTACTCTGCACGCCCTGGCCGTGATGCTCTTCGACTCGGTGGCCTACAAAAACGTGATTGCCAACGGCCTGGTGCTCGACAAAAGCGGCAACAAAATGTCGAAGCGACTGGGCAATGCCGTGGATCCTTTCGCCACGCTCGACACCTACGGCCCCGACCCGACGCGCTGGTACCTGATTGCTAACGCGCCGCCTTGGGACAACCTTAAGTTTGACCCCGACGGGGTGCAAGATGTGCAGCGCAAGTTTTTTGGCACTTTGCAAAACACGTACGCCTTTTTCGCCCTCTACGCCAACCTCGACGGCTTCACCTACCGCGAAGCCGACATCCCGATCGGTGCCCGGACGGAGAGCGACCGCTGGGTCATCTCGCGGTTGCACAGCCTGGTCAAGACGGTGGACGCCGCCTACACCGACTACGAACCCACCCGGGCGGCGCGGGCTGTGCAGAGCTTTGTGGACGACGACCTGAGCAACTGGTACGTGCGCCTCAACCGCAAGCGCTTCTGGCGCAGCGACTACGGCCCCGACAAGGTGGCCGCCTACCAGACCCTCTACACCTGCCTGGAAACGGTGGCCCGGCTGATGGCCCCCATCGCGCCCTTCTACGCCGACCGCCTGTTTCGCGACCTGAACCACGTCAGCCACCGCGACCCGGCCGACTCGGTGCACCTGGCCTATTTCCCGGTGGTGAACGAGACGGCCATTGACGAAGACCTGGAGCAGCGGATGAATTTGGCGCAGCGGGCCTCGTCGCTGGTGCATTCGCTCCGGCGCAAAGACAAAATCAAGGTACGCCAGCCGCTTACGCGCATCCTGATTCCGGTGCTCGACGCCCGCATGGGGCGGCAGTTGCGGGCCGTCGAAGACCTGATCCTGGCCGAGGTGAACGTAAAGCGGGTAGAATACCTCGACGATGCC
>DAIRSZ010000168.1:0-1942 GCA_036804165.1 Catalimonadaceae bacterium
GCCCAGTTATCCCGTAAAGATAGGTTTTTGAATTTGAAGGCAAAAAGGGGAAGAGGGGCCACCAGCAAGCCCGCCGACAGCACCACCAGACCCAGCAGCACGGGGCCGCTTCGCAACAGCGGCGTATCGGGGGCCATCAGCAACAGCGAGGCCGCCAGCAGGGCATTGGCGGGCGTGGGCAAGCCGATGAAGCCGCTCACCTGCCGCTCGTCCACGTTGAAGCGGGCCAGCCGCAGGGCCGAAAACACGGCCACCAAACCCGCCAGGTGCGGCCAGCCCAGCGGCAATGGCCCCAGCGCGAAGGCATCGGCCGGATAGACGGCCCGCAGCAGCACGAAGTAGAACCCGGCGGGCAGCACGCCGAACGTCACCAGGTCGGCCAGCGAATCCAACTCTTTGCCGATGGGCGAACTGACACCCAGCAGCCGGGCCACCAACCCGTCGGCAAAATCGAACACGGCCGCTACGGCCATCAGGGCCACGGCCACGCCCGTGCGCCCCGCCCCTAACTCGACCAAGCCCAGACAACCGCAGGCCAAATTGCCACAAGTCAGGGCATTGGGAATGTGCGCACGGATGCCCACGCCCTAGTCCAGAAAGGGGTTGTAGCGCTTTTCGTGCGCGATGGTGGTGGTAGGGCCGTGGCCAGGGTGCACCACCGTGTCGTCGGGCAGGGTGAATAGTTGCTCCCGGATGCTGCGCAGCAGCGTCTGGTGATGGCCCCCGGGCAGGTCGGTGCGGCCGATGCTTTCGCGAAATAGCACGTCGCCCCCGATGCACAAGCCGCCCTCGGCGTCGTAGAACACCACGTGGCCGGGCGCGTGCCCCGGCGTAAAGCGGATTTCGAGCGTGGACTGGCCGAAAGAAAACGTGTCTCCCTCAAAAAAATGCTCGGCCGTGGTGGGCGCATACTGCGCAAAGCCCCACTGCGGCGCGTAGGTCTCGACGGCCCGCAGCAACGGCGCGTCGGCTGGGTGAATCCACAAGTCCACGCCGTAGGTGCTTTTGACGAAGTGGTTGCCCAGCACGTGGTCAATGTGGCAGTGGGTGTTGAGCAAATGCGCGACGCGCAGCCCTTCGGCCGCCACGAAGGCTTTGAGGGTGGCCTCTTCGGCCCGGCCGTAGCAGCCCGGATCAATGATGATGGCCTCGCGGGTATCGTCGTAGAGCACGTACGTGTTCTCCTGCAAGGCATTAAAAGTGAATGTCTTGAGCTGAATCATGCCGCAAAGATGAGAAGCTACCACCAAAAAACCGGAGTCCCGCCGCGAATTGGCTAGTCGGCCAGGGCCTCGTACAGAATCTCGATGGGGTGCTGGGCGATGCGGCCCGTGCCGTCCTTGATCTGGTGGCGGCAACTGGTGCCCGGCGCGGCGATGAGCACCTCGCCGGATTGTTGGCGCACCGTGGGGAACAGCACCAGCTCGCCGATCTGCATTGAAAGGTCGTAATGCTCAACCTCGTAGCCAAACGAACCGGCCATGCCGCAGCAACCCGAGCGGATCAGGTGCACTTCGTAGCCTACGGGCAGCGTGAGCATTTTTTTGGTCGGCACCAGCGAGGCCAGGGCCTTTTGGTGGCAGTGGCCGTGCAACTTGATCACGCGCTTTTCGGTGCGGAACCACGCCCGGTCAATGCGTCCGGCGTCCACCTCGCGGGCGATAAACTCGTCGAACTGAAAGCAGTTTTGGGCCAGGGCCTCGGCCGCCGGGCGCAGTGGCTCGTCCACCAGATCGAGGTACTCGTCGCGGAACGTCAGGATAGCCGACGGCTCGATGCCCACCAGCGGGGCCCCGTCGTGCACAAGGTTGTGCAACTGCCGGACGTTCTCGTTGGCCAGCTTTTTGGCCTCGCGCAGCAAGCCCTTCGAAAGGTACGTCCGCCCGCTTTCGCGGTGGGCAGGCAGTACCACGTCGTAGCCCAGCTTGGTCAGCAGCCGAAT
>DAIRSZ010000168.1:2042-4497 GCA_036804165.1 Catalimonadaceae bacterium
TCCGTAAAGCGCGAGATCAGGCGGGTGCGGAAGGGCACGCCGTGCGTGTCGTAGTAATGCTGGAGGAACTCGGCCTTCATCTTGCCCACGTCCACGTTGGAGGGGCATTCCGACTTGCAGCCCTTGCACGAAAGGCACAAGTCCATCACTTCGTGGATGGCCTCGCTGGCGAAGGGGTTGTCGGCCGTCGAGCGGGTGAGCACCTCGCGCAGGATGTTGGCCCGGGCGCGGGTGGTGTCGCGCTCGCTGCGGGTGGCCATGTAGCTGGGGCACATGGTGCCGCCCGACAGCTCGGTTTTGCGGCAATCGCCCGAGCCGTTGCACTGCTCGGCGGCCCGCAAAATGCCCTGCTCGCGGTCGAAACGGAATATGGTATCGAACTGGCGCGTCGGCTGGCCGGGCGCAAAGCGCAGGCTGGTGTTCATGGGAGGGGCATCCACGATCTTGCGCGGGTTGAACCGAAACTGCGGATCCCAACTCAACTTGACGGCCCGGACGCGCTGGTAGTTGGCCGGGCCGATCATCGTTTCGAGAAACTCGGCCCGCAGGCGGCCGTCGCCGTGCTCGCCGCTGAGCGAGCCCCCATACTTTTTGACCAGCGCCGCCACGTCGAGGGCGATCTGCCGGAACATGCGGTTGCCCTCCTCGGTCTTGAGGTCGAGGATGGGCCGCAGGTGCAACTCGCCCGAGCCGGCGTGGGCGTAGTGGACGCAGTAGAGGCCGTAGCCCGCCAGCAGTTCGTTGAACTCACGGATGTAGGCGGGCAGGTCTTGCACGTCCACGGCCGTATCTTCAATTACGGGCACGGGTTTGGCGTCGCCGGGCATGTTCGACAGCAGCCCCAGCCCGGCCTTGCGCAGCGTCCAGACGCGGGCCACGTCTTCGCCCGTCACGAGTGGAAAGTGGTAGCCCAGCCCGGCCGCGCGCATTTCGGCCGTAATGGTCTCGGCCACGGCCCGCACGTCGGCTTCGCTGTCGCGGATAATTTCTACTACCAGAATAGCCCCCGGGTCGCCCTGCACGAAGAAGCGATTTTGCCGCTGCTCCAGGTTGGCCTTGGTGCATTCGAGCACGTAGTGGTCCATCAATTCGCAGGCGCTGGGCTGGTGCCGCAGGGCAATCAGGTTGGCCCGCAGCGATTCGTCCACCGTGTCGAAGTGGGCGCACAGCAACCCCTTGTGCGTGCCGGGCAGGGGCACGAGGTTGAGCTTGATTTCGGTCAGGAACATCAGCGTGCCCTCCGAGCCAGCGATCAGTTGGCAGAAGTTGAACGGCTGATCGGCGTTGGCATCGAATACCGTATTGCGCAGCAGCAGGTCGAGGGCATAGCCCGTGTTGCGGCGCGGGATGCTGGGCTTGGGAAACTGCGCCACGATTTCCTCCTGCGCGGCCGGGTCGCGCAGCAGTTCGTACACGTCGCGGTACAGCTTGGTTTCGAGGCTGTGGTCGGCAGCGTTGGCTTTGGCCAGAAATTCGTCGCGGGTCAGGGGCCCGAAGGTAACCTCCGAGCCGTCGCTGAGCAGGCCCTTCACTTCGAGCAGGTGCTCGCGGGTGCTGCCGTACACCACCGAGTTGGCCCCGCACGAGTTGTTGCCCACCATGCCACCGATCATGGCCCGGTTGGCCGTCGAGGTTTCGGGGGCGAAAAACAGGCCGTAGTCCTTGACAAACTGGTTGAGTTCGTCGCGGATGACGCCGGGCTGCACGCGCACCCAGCGTTCTTGCGGATTGACTTCCACTACTTGCCGCATGTGCTGGGAGATGTCCACCACGATGCCTTCGCCCACCACTTGCCCGGCCAGGGAGGTACCCGCCGCGCGGGGAATGAGCGAAGTCTGGTGTGCGGCGGCAAAGCGGATCAGGGCTTTGATGTCGGCCGCGTGGCGGGGGAAGGCGACGGCCTGGGGCAGTTCGCGGTAGGCCGAGGCATCCGTAGCGTAGAGGACACGCATGGTGTCGTCCCAGAAAAGCTCGCCTTCCATTTCTTGGGCGAGGATAGCCAGGTGATGTTGCATGGGCTAATGAGCGTTCAGTTAGCAGTCCAACGCGCCGTACGGCCAAACAATTCAGCCGTGACGCACGTCCTGCCAGTCCGGATTTTTGTCGAAAGCCGCCTTGGCAAAAGGGCAGAGGGGCATCAGGCGCAGGCCATGAGCGCGGGCGTGGGCCACGGCTTGGGCCACCAGCAACTGACCCACGCCCTGGCCTCGCCAGCGGTCGTCCACTTGGGTGTGGTCGAGGATGAGCAGGTCGTTGCCCGCCTTCGAGAAGGTGAGCACGGCGCTTTCGTCGCCCGCTTCGGCAATGAAGAAAGCGCCTTTGGTATCGGTGGTGCGCAGTTGGATGGGGGGAAGGGAAGGGGTCATACAGGTGAGAACGAGCGGCCGGGTGGCTTGGATACCCGCTGTGCGCAGGCAATGTGTGAAGTAGGCGGATTTTTCCGAAAATTGCCCCG
>DAIRSZ010000169.1:0-4478 GCA_036804165.1 Catalimonadaceae bacterium
GGGTGTCGTAGTTGAAGATCAGCCCCAGGGCCGAGGTGGTGCCGCCCGCCCCGCCCGGCACTTCACCCGTGACGAGCTGGCCCTCGGCGTCGAACTCGGTCATCTGGTAGTTTTCGTACCAATAGCGCAGGCCGCCGTAGAGCATCTCGCGCCGCCCGTCGGGACGACGGCGGCCCAAAGGCGTGAGCAGCCGCAGCAAGTTGACCTGGATACGCGGAAAGTCCACGCCGTACAGCTCCTCGAAATCGGGATCCTGGTCGTTGCCTACGCCGAAAAAAAGGTAGTTGTAGCGGTAATAGCCCAGCTCGCCGTAGGCCAGGTAGCGCTCCTGTTGCCAATAGAGGCGGAAGGGGGCGTAGAGCAGAACCTGGTTGAGCAGGGTGTAGGCCGCCGCGGGCTGCACCTGCGAGGGAAAGGTAGAGTCGGCCTCTTGCCGGAAGCGGAAGGTATAGACGCCCACCGCCCCGAAACTCAGCGAAGTTTCGGGGGTGTAGAAGGCCACGGGCAATACGATGAACTTGTTAGGCTCGCGGGCAGTGGTGTCGGTTTTTTCGGCGGGGTTGGGGTCGGCCTGTCCCTGTGCCCAGCCCGGGAAAGCGGCCAGCAGCCACGTGGCCAGCCCTCCGTAGAACAGTAATTTTTGCACGCTCCAATGTACGCCTTAAAAATCTGGTCGGATGTAAGGCAGCTTACTCTAGTACCAATTTTCGGACGTGCGTGGCGACGGACGTTTGCAGCGTCAGGGTGTACAAGCCTCGGGGCAAGTCGCCGAGGAGGAGTTGCACGCTGGCTTCGGCCGGGTGCCACGTCCGGACAGGTTGGCCCAGGGTGTTGTGCAATGTCAGCGTGGCGGGAGCCGCTGCGGGCCAGCCCGTAGCCGTGAGCACGCCCCGAACCGGATTGGGGTACACCCGAAAATGGGTGGGCGTGGTCGTCTGCAAGAAGATTGTCGGACCGTAGGTGGCCGTACCGTCATAGTCAAGCTGACGCAGGCGGTAGTAGGCCGCCCTGCCCCAGTCGGCATCGGCAAACGTGTAGTGCTGTGGCTGCTCGGTGGTGCCCCGGCCCTCGACAAAGCCAATCGTCACGAAAGCGTCGGGGGAGCGGCCTCGCTGCACCTCGAAACCCGCGTTGTGCTGCTCGCTGGCCGTTTGCCAGTAGAGGTGCGCCGCGTCGTCGCGTGGCTGGCCACCAAAGTCGAGCAGGCGGACGGGCAGACCAATGGGCGGATTGTCCACTGTCAAGTTGAAAAAGCCCGTGCCCGGGGCACTTTGTCCTTCCACCACCAGGTAGAACTGGGCCGCGCCGTTCTCGATGTAAGTGGTCAGCTTGTCGGGAAACTGCTCAATTTCGTGCGTCAGCGTGTGGCCTGGCCCTGATTGGCCATAAGTAGTGGTGAGGGTCAGCCATTCGTGGGCGGGTTGGCGGGTGGTGTCCACCGTAAAGAACCGCAGCACGGCCGGAAAACCGGCGCTTAGGTGGAAGAGCAAGTGCCGATCGCCGGGCCGAATCGTGAAAAAAGCGTCGGGCGTGCCCGTTTGCAGGGCGTCCGAATAGCAGTCGGTCACTATCGTATTCGCTACGAAGGGCAGTTCCGTAAGGGGCACCAGCGGACTGGTGGCTACGTAGTCGGCGGGCGTGTGGCAGGGCAGCATGCTCAGGGTAAAACTGCCCGCAATCCTGTTGGGTTTGCCCTTCCACTACCAGCCAATAATGCAGGGTGTCGGTATCGGAGGCAAAGGGGCCAAACGAATACGTAAGCTGTCCGCTGATCATATTCCAATAGTCAAGGGTAGTGGATTGACTGGCCACTTCTGCGCCCTCTGCGTCGAGCAGGCGCATTACGGCCGGAAAGTCGGTACGGAGTTCAAACTCGTAATTGAACCATTGCAGGGGGGTGCCCGTCACGGTGAGGGCATATACCACATCGGGCGAAGGGTTACCTACCGTGTGCGTACGACAGGGTGTATCGGTCCGATCAGCGGAAATAAAAGCATTATAATAGCTCTGCTCGACGATCGTCGGGACAATATAGGGGTGGAGGGGGCTGTCGCCCTGAATGGACCCGCAGCGAAATCGGTAGAGGTTCCAGTTGGCCGCCAACGGCGTACAATCGGGCCCAGTAGCCAGCAAGTAGTAGATGCCCGTCTGGGGACAAATCCAGTCGTTGGAGTGGTCATTGTCCGGGCAACTGTCTCCGAGGGTTACGGTGGTAGTGAGCAGGCTATCGCGGTAGAGCTGTAATTGGGTGCCCGCAGGCGCGCCGCAGGCCGCCCAGGCATAGCGCTCTCCGGCCTCGGCCCGAAAAAACCAGTAGGGGGTAGCGCTGGTGTCGGCTACGAACTGACTTTGCCAGCCCTCGTCGAAAAGCAATTCGCCCTGCAATTGGGGAGCGGCCGCGCAAAAGTCAGTCTCCACCTGCGCGCCGCTGATCAGGAGCGAGAAAGCCTGCCCTTGGCTAGCCAGCACACCCTTGTGAGTGACGCGCACCGTGTAGCGCCCCGTTGGCAACGTGGCCACGTACACCTGCTCGACATTGTCGCGGATGTTGTCGCCCGTAGTAGCGGCGGCACCGGGCTGGGCCGGGTCGAGGACGTAGGGCTGATACGTGACGCCGTTTTCGGCAACCAGCCGCACGTCCAGGTCGTGTACCAGCATGCGCTGGGTAGGATTGAGCGACCGGGGCGGGGGCGTTCCGGGCAAGTCCGTCCAGCTCAGGGTGATGCGTAGCGGCGCAGGGCCGTCGGCAAACAAAGGTCGTTCAAACACTTGACCAGAGGTTAGGTGCGCTTCGTACAGATGGTGCTCATCCCCGAGGTCGGCCAGAAAGTCGGCCGCCCGGGTGGCGTTGAGCAAGCCCCAGCCGAAGCGATAGTCCGGGCCAGGGTGGTCACCGGCTTCGTCGGCCGTGTGCAGCACCAGCCCCTTGAGCGAGGCCGCCCGCAATGGCGGCCCGGGCCGAAGTTGCTGGTAGCGTTGCTGCAACAGGGCTAGCGTGCCCGCCACGCCCGGGGACGCCATCGAGGTGCCACTCAGAAACTGGTAGCTGTCATCATTCAGCGAAGCCGCCGACAGCAGCGAAACACCCGCCGTCACCAGATCCGGCTTGATGCGCCCATCGTCGGTGGGTCCCCAACTGCTGAAAAAGCTCATCTGCACACTAGCTGGCCCATCGTAGTTGGGTTGCTTATGGACAGCACCCACGGTCAGCACATTTTTGGCCACGGCCGTTGCCGAAAGGCAGTCGTAGGGGCCATCTGCGGAGCGCACGGCCGTGCTGGTATCCCACTGAATGCCCGTCCAGACGTAGTGCAAAGTGCCCGGAGCGGGGCCGTCGTTGCGGTCGTTGCCCGCCGACTGCACCATGAGGTAGTAAGGCGCCAGCCCCGCGAGCTGGTCACAACTGCGGGCACGGCTGTTATAAAACCCAAACAGATAGTCTTCGGTCTGGCTGATGGACGTGTTGCCCCACCATTCCTAACGGCCAAGCCCCGGGTTGAACGACCAGCCCGTCCGGAAGCCATACGAGTGATTGGAAACCAGCAAGCCGTTGGCCGCTGCGGCGCTCACTTCGCTCAGGTCGCTGTTCCAGTCGTAGCTTTGGAGAGCCACAGCGGGCGCCATACCCCGGGCAGCCGGTAGCATGCCCGCCGCGCCCACCGTGCCCGCCACGTGGGTGGCGTGGTTGCTAAAAGAGGCGGCCGCTGCGGCTTGCTGGCTGCTGCTGTCGCCGAAAACCACGCGCTGCCCAAACTCGGTGTGAGTAGGCCGGACAGCGCCGCCATCCCAGATGCCCACCGTTTGCCCCGACCCGTCGAGCGCCAAACCCGAACTGCCGCCAGGTAGCAGTGCGGTTACGCGGTGGGTGAGGGCAGCTCCCTGGTTGTGGGTCTGGAAATAGCGGGGCTGCCCCAGCGCATCGAAGGCCTGCAATTCGAAGGTGGTAGTGCTGTCGGCATAAAAAGTCAGCAAGCCTCGCGCCTGCGCCAGCGAGTCGGCATAGCGGCGCTGCTGGGCATACTCAGTCTGCCAGCGCTGGCCCCAAAAGCGCAATTGCGAAGTGTCGGTCGGCACATTTTGCGATTGGGCAGGCCAGTATATCAACCAGAAAAAAGATGCGAGTAGAAGTGGACGGGGCATAGGCTAACCGTGCGCTATAAAATTAATTTCAGTTGATACAGGAAGCGCGCTGCCCAGTGGCACTTCGAATTGCACTTGCCCGGTGTCACACGCCGTTAGCAACTGAGGTAAGAACAACGTCAGCAATATAAAGGATTTATGTAGGTTTTTTGCCAAAAATCGCTTGAAAAAATTAAATATTTGACCTTTTGCGTTTGACTTTTATTAAAAATGAAAAACTAAATTTTGCTTTGGGATGATCAAAATGCTGATTCGTAGCAAGGTGTTTCTGTAAGTAAAATGATATAAGTTAGGGTGAATGTTTTCATTGAAATAAAAATGTGGCCACCTGCTGCGCC
>DAIRSZ010000170.1:0-4440 GCA_036804165.1 Catalimonadaceae bacterium
GCGATGGCTACATGGACGACGCCGAAGGCTACGGCCGCGAGGCGGGCCAGTCCCTGATTGACGACAACGTACGGGTGTACAAGGGTGGCTCCTGGAAGGATGTTGCCTACTGGCTATCGCCCGGTACGCGCCGCTTCCTCGACCAGGACTCAGCCACGGCCACCATCGGTTTCCGCTGCGCCATGATCCGTGCGGGCAGCAACTACTAAGAATCTTTTTGTAACCAAAAAAAGCCCGGGCGCCACGTCCGGGCTTTTTTTGGTTTAGGGTGCCGCCAAGGCCGCTATGCTGACGGCCGCTGCGCCACCCGCATAGAGTTGGTGGGCGCTGGCTTCGAGCGTGGCCCCCGTCGTGACTACGTCGTCCACCAACAGCACGTGCCGCCCCGCAATGGGTGCCGCCTCGGCCACCTCGAACACGGTAGCGACATTTTGCCACCGCGCCCAGCGGCTCAGGCGCGTTTGCGACTGCGCAAACTGCACCCGCCGCAACGCATTGGCCCACGGAACGTCGAGGGCCATCCCGATGCCCTGCGCAATGTATTCGCTCTGGTTGTAGCCCCGCTGCCGCTGCCGACGTGGGTGCAACGGCACGGGCACTACTACCTCGAAAACTGCTCCGAAATGCTGACGCAGCGCCAACCCGAACCAGTGGCCTACTTGGCGGCCCAGCTCCGGCTGATGATAATATTTGAGGGCATAGAGCAAGTTTTGGGTTCGGCCATTTTTGATAAACTTCAGATAGGCCGTTGCGTGCACAAGGGGCACTTTGCCCCAAAAGCGTTGCGCCACCGGGTTGTCTGGCTCGGCCAGGTAATGGGTGCGGGGCAGGTGATAGCGGCAATGCGTGCAAATACCGCTTTCTGCCCGCAACAAGCTACCTTTGCAGGCCGCACAGTGCGGAGGGAAGAGCAGTGCCAAAAAATCTTCCCAAGTGTCGTACAGCTTTGCCAGGGGAGGAGAATCTTTTTTTTGTATCATGACGCAGCGGGAAATTCTCGAACAGTGGTTGGAGGTGGAAGCTTACTTTGCGCAACTGACTGGCCGCGTGCCCGACCTGAATGGCATCCTGTTCCTGATTGGGGTGCAGGAGCTTGGGCAAGGCGTTCGGCATTTTAGCAAGGAACAAAAGCAAGACCTGATGCACATTGCCGTATGCAGGGTACTGAGTTTTTCGGGATATTACGAACTAGAAGGCCTTGACCAGGACGGCTGGCCACACTGGCGGCTGGTGCGTCCGTTGCCGCACTTTGACCTCGTTTCGCAGGAACAATTCCTCAAAGCGCACATTATCGCCTATTTCCAACAGAACATCAACCCGGTTTGAAAATTGGTTCTCTCAATGTGAACGGCTTGCGCTCGGCCTTACGCAAGGGCTTTAGCGATTGGTTGGTACGGGCCGATCTAGACATTGTCTGCCTACAAGAGGTGCGGGCCTTGCCCGCAGTGGACTTCGACCCGGCTACTTTCGCAGCCTTGGGCTACGCCTCCTACTGGTTTCCGGCCGAAAAGCGCGGCTACAGCGGCGTAGGTATCCTGACGCGCCACGCCCCCGTTCGTGTGGTGTACGGTTGCGATCAGCCTGTTTATGACCGCGAGGGCCGGGTGCTGCGCCTCGACTTCGCCGACTTTTCGGTGATGTGTGTGTACATGCCCTCCGGATCGAGCGGACGTCAGTCCTTCAAGTTTGCCTGGCTCGACGATTTTGCCGCCTACTTGCAATCGCTACGCGCCGTGTGCCCGTCGCTGGTTGTCAGCGGTGACTTCAACATCTGCCACCAACCTATTGACATTCACAACCCCAAGGCCAATGCCCGTTCGTCGGGCTTTTTGCCTGAAGAGCGGGCTTGGTTGTCGGATTTGCTGGCCAGCGGCTACGTGGACAGCTTCCGGCATTTTTGCGCCGAGCCGCACCGCTACAGTTGGTGGAGCAACCGCCCGCCTTGCCGGGCACGCAACCTGGGTTGGCGCATTGACTACCACCTGGTGAGCGCAGCCCTAGCACCCCAACTGCTGGGCGCCGACATTCACGCCGACGTATTGCTTTCCGACCATTGTCCGGTTTCGGTGGCACTGCGGGCCTAAAATCTATCGGGTTTTCCTTATTTTAGGGGTGCACGTTTCGGTCGGAGCAGGCGTTAATCTATTACGTCCGTATCTGGCCAATTGAACTTATTTATGGAAGCACTGCTGCAACGTCTGCGGGCGTACAAAAAGAAATATTACCTCAACCAACTGCTCCGGGGATTTCTGCTGGCGGCGGCGCTGCTGCTCTCGCTCTATTTAGTGGTGAGTTTGCTCGAATATGTAGGCCAATTTGGGCCAGCCGTGCGCACGGTTCTTTTCTTCGTTTCGATGGGCACGGGCATGTATTTGCTCATTCGGTTTTTAGCTATTCCGGCCTTTCGGCTGCTGCGTCTTCACCAATCGCTGTCCGACGAAGAGGCCGCCCAACAAGTGGGCCGCTATTTTCCCGAGGTGTCCGACAAACTGCTCAATACCATCCAGCTCCGGCGGCTCTCGCAAACCGACAGTGCCTTGTTGCAGGCCAGCATTGCGCAGCGTTCGCGCGAATTGTCGGTGGTGCCTTTTACCGAAGCCATTCGCTATGGCGACAACCGCCGTTACGTGCCATTTCTGGCGATTCCGGCGGCATTGTTGTGCGCCTTGCTGGTGTTTGTGCCGACCCTTTTTTCTGAATCGAACGCGCGGCTGATCAACTATCGCCAGGAATTTGTGCCCCAAGCGCCTTTTCAGTTTCGACTCGCCAATGCTTCGCTCCGCGCTTTTCGCAACGAAGATTTTACGGTTGACTTGCGGCTGACGGGTACCGCCCTGCCCGAAGAGGTGTACTTGATCAGCGACGGACGACGCTACAAAATGGAAAAAGAAGGCACCGAGCAGTATCGTTTTACTTTCAATAAACTTCAAAAACCGCTCGCTTTTGCTTTTGAAGGAGCCGGGTTCGTGTCCGAGACGTACCAGATCACGCTGGCTGTCCGCCCCGACCTGGTGGACTTCAACGCCGTGCTCGACTTTCCGGCCTACCTCAACCGCCGCCCCGAAACGCTGAGCAATACGGGCAACCTCACAGTGCCCGAGGGCACCAAGATCACCTGGCAGTTTCGCAGCCTCGACACGGACTCGCTCACCCTACATTTTCGCGAAGCGGGCCAGCGTCTATTGGCCCAGCGCGATGGCCAGCATCTTTTCAAGGCCCGTTGGCAAGCCGACAAGACGACCGACTACGAGCTGCGCCTGCGCAATGTCTATAGCGACAACCGCGACCCGATTCGCTACACGCTCAGCGTAGTGCCTGACCAGCCACCGGGCATCACGCTCGAACAGTTTGCCGATACCACTCTTTTTCAATTTGTGTCGCTGGCGGGCACCCTCACCGACGACTACGGCCTGACGCGGCTGGTGCTTTCGTACCGCGTGGTGGCGGGCAATCGCCGGGGCGACGACCAAAACAAATCTTTTGAACGCCTGCCCATCCGGATTGCGCCGGGTCAGGCCAACCAGCGCTACTATTTCCGGTGGGAGCTGGACTCGCTGCGCCTGGGCACCAACCAGCAACTAGAATACTTTCTGACTGTGTGGGATAACGACGGCGTCAATGGGCCGAAGGCCACCCGTACGGCTGTTCAAACCCTGGCCGTGCCCGACCCGCAGGTGCTGGCCGCCGAGGTAGCACAGGCCGCTGCTCGTACGCAGTCGGAGATGGATCAGGCCCTGGAAGAGGCGCGTCGGCTCAAGCAAGCCTGGGAGCGAACTCAGCAGTCGCTCAGGGCCAAGAAAAGCCTGAGTTTTCAGGATCAGAAAAACCTCCAGGACCTCATGCAGCGACAAGAGAACTTACGCGATAAGTTGGAGCAGATGCGCAATCAGCACGAGCAGTACCAAGAGCAACGTGACCGTTTTCAGCCCGATAGCGAACGCCGTGACCTGGTTGAAAAAACCGAAAGTCTCCAAAAGCTACTCGATGAGATGCTCGACGAAGACACCAAGCAATTGCTGGCCGAGCTGCAACAAATGCTCGAAGACAAGAAGTCGCTCGAACAAGTGCTCGACAAGATTGACAAGCTCGACAAAAACGAACGCAACCTAGCCAACGAGTTGGAGCGCGCCCTTGAGCTGTTCAAACAACTCAAGCTTGAGCAGCAACTGGAAGAAACGGCGCGCGAGCTGGATCAACTGGCCCAACAACAGCAAGAACTGGCCGACGACACCGAGCAGCAAAAAGACAACGGCAAAAGTCCCACCGACCACCAAAGGGCCGAAGACCTGGCCCGGCAGCAGCAAGACCTGCAAGACAAGTTTGACCAGGTTCAGGACGATCTGGATAAACTTAACGAGCTGAACGAAGACACCAAGCGCCCCCGAGACCTGTCGGAGTTAGGTGAGCAAGAGCAGAACATCGAGCAGCAAATGCAAAAAG
>DAIRSZ010000171.1:0-4373 GCA_036804165.1 Catalimonadaceae bacterium
CTTTAGCGGCCAGTGGGAGCGCTACGACGGTCAGCCCGAAGTGGCTAGCTATCCGATAACGGCACAAGAAAGCCTTTTTCAGTTGCAGGCCGCGCGGCGTGGCGGACGATCGCAGCGCGACCACGACTACGATCAGGTGCGCCTTACGTTGGTGGGCCACGCCGGCGAGGGCCTGCGGCTGGTGCAAACGGTGAGCGCCTACGGGCGCGACGCCGACGAAAGCGACCAGTTTGCCGCCATGGTGGCCTATGCCGTGACCCCCACCGACTCGGGCCTGGCCTTCGGCAACCGGTCCACCTTTCGCGAAGGGGCACGCTTTCGGGGCCAGCGCGTGCACCTGCGGCTGGAGGTGCCCTATGGCCATCCGTTCCGGATGGAGCCCGAACTGGCCGCTATTCTTTACCGCACCCTGACCCCGGCGGGCTATCGCACGCGTCACCTGGCCGACAATACGTGGCAGTTTTCTGAGCAAAACGGATTGCGCTGCCTCACCTGTCCCGAAGACGAGGCAACCGCCACGCCTCTTTCGGCATCTGAAGAGGGAGGGCAGTCGGTGCCCGCCAATTTGCGCGACTTCGAGGCGATCCGGGTGCAAGATGCTTTGCAGATCGAGATTCGCCAGGGCGAAAAATTTAGTGTGCGTGTGGAGGGGGATGAAAGTAAAATGGATCTAGTAAACATCAAGCAAAATGGAAAAGAAGTCAGTTTCTCGCTGGACCGTGGTCCTTGGTTTGGCCGCCGTTGGCGCGATGAGCGCGTGCGGGTGGTGGTTCGCCTTCCCCGCCTCGCCCGACTCCAACTCGAAGACGCCGCCCGCGCCGAGTTCTATGATGTGGATTATGACGACCTCTCCCTTCTACTATCCGACGCGGCCGTAGCCGATCTGCGTGGGCGCGTGGGTCGGCTACGGGTAGCTTTGCAAGACGCCGCCACCCTGACCCTGCGCGGTGAGGGCGACCAGCTAACGGTTCGTCTGCAAGATGCCAGCGGCCTTAAGGCCCGGGAGTTTCGGGTGCGTACGGCCGACGTAACCGCCCAGGACGCTTCCTCGGCCCGGCTCTACGTAACCGAGCAGCTAGACGCCGAAGCGTCGGGCGCGGGCAGCGTGCGCTACCGGGGCAAACCGCAGGAAACGCTCATCAAAAACGGTATCGCCGCCAAAGTACGCCCCGAATAGCCGGCCATTGGAGGGTGCAGATCAGCCCAAAAAACGGTAACTTTCCCCGATGAAGAAATCCTTACTGAGCTTGCTATTTGCGGTTGGAATGGCTGGCGCCGCGTGGGCACAGCCCGCCTCCGACGCCCTTTGTGCCGCCTTCGATTGCGCCTACCACCACCAACATCGTCAGGCATCCACTGCCCAAACCTCGGCCGAGCACCTGGCCCTCATGCGCCAGTACGACGTCACGTTCCACCACCTCGACGTGGCCGTCGAGCGCACCTCTACGGCCATCAGCGGCCACGTTCGGACGCGGGCCGTGGCCCTGGCTCCCCTGGGGGCTTTTGGCTTCGAGTTGCACCCCAACCTGGCCATTGACTCGGTGCTGATCAACGGCGTGCCCGCCGTAGTGACCCGCGCCGGGGGCGACGCCACGGCCACCTCGACCACACCCCTCGACAGCGGCCAGACTTTCGAAGCCCGCATCTATTATGGGGGACTGCCACCCAGTGGAGCTTCAGCGGCCATCGGCAATGGCATCTCCAACGGCACGTCCGGGGCCTGGGGCAACCGCATCACCTGGACGCTCAGCCAGCCCTTCTCGGCCTACGAGTGGTGGCCCTGCAAACAAGATTTGCCCGATAAGATTGATTCCATATTTGTTTCTATCACCACCAGCGACGACAACAAGGCCGGGTCGAACGGCCTGCTGGTAGCCAGCACCCCCTTGCCCGACGGGCGCATCCGCTACGACTGGCAGTCGCGCTACCCCATCGCCTACTACTTGGTTTCGCTGGCCGTAGGCCGCTACGTGGACTATAGTTTCTACGCCTACCCGGCCAATAGCGACTCGGTGCTGATCCAGAACTACGTGTACGACAACCCGGCCACGCTGCCGTTCTGGAAAAATAGCATTGACATCACGGCCGACATGCTCGAGTTTTTTGCCGATCGGTTTGGGCCCTATCCGTTTGCCGCCGAGAAATACGGCCACAGCATGGCCCCGCTGGGCGGCGGCATGGAGCACCAGACCATGACCACGCAGGGCACCTTCGACTTCGGCCTGACGGCCCACGAACTGGGACACCAGTGGTTTGGCGACCACGTTACGTGCCGCACGTGGGCGCACATCTGGGTCAACGAAGGCTTTGCTACTTACACCGAATACCTAGCCCGCGAGGCCCTTTTGCCCAATACGGCTCCCAACTGGTTGGCCAACACGCAGGGGCGCATCGTCAGTTTTGCGCCGACGGGCAGCGTGTTTGTGGCCGACTCCAACAACGTAAATCGCATATTCAACTATGACCGCTCGTACCTGAAGGGCGCAGCCATCTTGCACACGCTGCGCTACGTGGTGGGCGATAGCCTGTTTTTTGCGGGCTGCCGGGCCTACCTCAACACCTTCGGCAACGGTACGGCCACGGCCAACGACTTCCGCGATGTGATGGCCTCTACGACTGGCCAAGACCTGACCACCTTTTTCGACGAATGGTACTACGGCGAGGGCTATCCGCGCTATCAGGTGCGCTGGAACTACGACGCCGGACAACTGATCTTGCAAACTGCGCAGACCACGAGCGCCAGCACGCCGAGCCTGTTCACCACGCCCGTCACCTATCGGGTGCGGCGCACCAACGGCGTGGACACGCTGCTGGTGATTGCCCCGACCCAAAACACCGAGACCCATACCTTCGAGCTGTCGCCCACGGTGGTGAGTATTCAGGTAGATCCAGCCAACTGGATCACCAAAACGGCCACCGTCGCCCGCGATCAGACCATCACGAGCCTGCAAGCTCCCGAGGCGGTGCGGGTGCAGGTCTATCCCAATCCTTGCCGCGACCGCCTGCAACTGCGCGGGGCCAGCGCGGGCACTTTCACCGCCTACGACCTGACGGGGCGCGTGGTCTGTCGGCAGGTGCTGCGTAGCGCCGAGGCCAAAGTGGACGTACGGACGCTGCCGCCGGGCGTGTACGTGTTTCGCCTGACGGGGGCCGATTTGCCCTACTACGGCCGATTTGTAAAAGAATAGGGGAGCTGACCGGGCAGTTTTCGTATTTTAGGAAAATGTAAAAGTGCCAGCTTACCCATGTCCACCGTACTTACTCCGCCCGTTACGTACGCGGCCTACCGCCAACTGGAGGCCGATGACCACCTGCTCTACGAACTCATCGGGGGCGAAATCGTGAAAAAGGCCGCCCCTTCGCCCCGGCACCAGCGGGTGGTGCGTGCCCTGTTTTTGTGGCTGGAAAAGCATGCTGCCCAAAACGCGCAAGGAGAGGTGTTCTTTGCGCCGCTCGACGTGTTTCTCGATACGCACAACGCGCCGCAGCCCGACTTGCTCTTTGTGTCGGCGGCGCGGTCGGGCATCGTGACGGCCGACGGCATCCAGGGTGCGCCCGACCTGGTGGTAGAGGTGATCTCGCCTTCATCCATTGTGCGCGACCCGGTGGACAAGACGAAGCTCTACGCGTGCTTTGGGGTGCCCGAATGCTGGCTGGTGGATCCTAACAATGAGTCCGTAGAGGTGTACCGCTACGCCGAGGGTGCCTACGAACTGGGGGCGTTCGCGGCGGAGGCGGGCACGGTGACCTCGGGCGTGCTGCCCAGTTTGGTGCTGGATGTTGCCAATCTTTTCGGTGACTGAATTAACTCGGGCCATCACCCCACAAAAAAAGGCACCATCTTCCGCAGAAAGTGGTGCCTTCTTGATGTATTGCAGTACGAGGCTACCTATCAATGCGTACCCGGACGGCGTTGGGGCCTTTGTGGCCCATTTCAATTTCGAAAACTACTTTGTCTTGCTCGGCAATTGGCTCGGTTACGCCATTGACGTGGACAAAGATGCTTTCCTGCGAGGCAGCATCACGGATGAAGCCATAGCCTTTGGAGTCGTTAAAAAAAGTGACCGTACCGCGCCGGATCGGATCTTCAGGTTCGGTAGGTGCCTGGCGCGGCACGCCAATCTGGATATCTTCGGCCTTGGCGGCTGTCTTTTTCCGCGTAGGGTCAGGGGGTGTGTTGGTGATGTTCCCGTTGTCGTCCACGTAGGCGATCATGGCGTCGAGATCGCTGCCATCGCGGCTGTTGCGTGCGCGTTCTTCTTTGCGTTGCTCTTTGTCGCGCTTCTTGAGCTGCTTTTTCTTTTCTTTTTCCTTTTTGCTGAAGGTTTCCTGCGATCGGCCCATAAAGTGGTTTTGATTGTCAAACTATAAAT
>DAIRSZ010000172.1:0-4364 GCA_036804165.1 Catalimonadaceae bacterium
CCATCAGGGCCGCGTGGTATTCGTAGAAAGCCCGCTTTTGCGGATCCATGTCGGGATTTTCCTGCCAGGCTTCGGGGATGAGCATCATCATCACGTGGGGCAACGAGCGACCGCCGAGCGTAAGCATCTCCACGAGGTTGTCGAGGTTGGCCGAGTCCGAGTGCGTCGGGTCGCAGATGGGGGCCAGCAGGGCCAGTTCTTCGTCGGTGAAATGCGTCGAGCGGAAGAGTGCTTCCTTCGAGCGCATCCAGTTGACGTTGCCCCGGATGGTGTTGATCTCGCCGTTGTGGGCCAGGTAGCGGAAGGGCTGCGCCAGCTTCCATTTTGGGAACGTATTGGTCGAAAAGCGCGAGTGCACCAGCGCCAGGGCCGACACCAGCCGCTCGTTGGCCAGGTCGGGAAAGTACGTCCGCACCTGGTGCGTGCGCAGTTGCCCTTTGTAGATCAGGATGCGGTGCGAGCACGAGGCCAGGTAGAAGCGGTCTTCGCCTTCCACTTCCCGGATGGTATGCTGCGCGTAGTTTTTCAGGACGAACAGCTTGCGTTCGAGCACCTCGTCGCGCCAGGCCGCATCGCGCGGAGCCACGAAGACCTGTTCGATACGCGGGGCCGCAGCACGTGCCGTAGGGCCAGCCATTTCGGGGCGAACGGGCACGGCTCGGTAGCCCAGCAAATCGAAGCCCAGCTTGTCTATCAGGCGGTTGAAGATGGCCCGGCAGCGTTCGCGCACGTCGGCGTCTTGCGCAAAGAAAACCACCCCCACGCCGTAGCTGCCCGCCGCCGGCAGGGCAAAGGACAACTCGGCCCGAAAAAAAGCGTCGGGCATCTGCATGAGCACGCCAGCCCCGTCGCCCGATTCTGGGTCGCAGCCACAAGCCCCTCGGTGCTCCATGTTTTCGAGCATGGTCAGGGCGTTGCTCACGATGGCGTGGGCGGGCTGTCCTTTCAGGTGCGCGACAAAGCCAATGCCGCACGAGTCGTGCTCCATTTCGGGAAGGTAGAGCGAAGAATTTCCGGGATGATGAGACATGAAGAAGATGATCTGGATGCGAAGCGCCTGCTCTTCCAAAACCCTGCGCCGGGCGGAAAGTACGCGCAAAAATCAAGTGAGCTAGCCCGCCACAATGGCCGACAAATACATTGCAGGCTGCCGGATATTGACGCTTACAATATTCGGCAATGAAGAAAGGTATTTATTTCAAATAATTTGAATACATGAACAATATCGTTACTAATAATTTACCAAAGTCACGGACTTTTTAAACTCTATGCGATTCTGAATAGTTTTTAATTCAAAAAAAATTATTCGATAAAATAACAATTTTGTGCGGTCCAGGCGCAAAAAAACCGATTTTTGTAGTGCCTTCGGAGCAATATACCGTACCCGAATACACAACTTTGGTGTACGCCTTGTGCAGCACGTTTTGGCTGCGGTTGGTCTAGGCAAGCACGATTCTCCGGACGGGCAACTCGTCGGGGCAGGCCGCCAACAACTGCGCTTGTGTGCGGCCCAAGCCAGGATGCACCCAGTCGGGAGCCAGTTCGGCCAGGGGGGCCAGGGCAAAGCGCCGCTGGGCAATGTGCGGATGCGGCACTACCAACGTAGGGGTGTCAATCAGGTGCTGTCCGTAGTAGAGAATGTCAATGTCGAGGGTGCGCGGGCCCCAGTGCGTCCGGCGCACCCGGCCCAGTTCGGCCTCGATGGTCAGGATCAGTTCGAGGAGATGTGCGGGCGCCAGGCCCGTACGCAAACAAATAGCCTGGTTGTAAAAGGCGGGCTGCTGCTCAAGTCCCCAGGCAGCCGTTTCGTAGATCGAAGACTGCCCCGTGAGGTGTCCGGCGCGTTGATGCAGGGCACGCCGCGCAGCCCGCAAGGTAGCCCCCCGGTCACCCTCGTTACCCCCCAGCAGCAGATACGCCGTCTCGACCCCGTGTTCATTCGGATTTATCCCCGCCAAGGGCCGATCAAATTGTGTTTTTTCCATTCGTACGGATCGGCCATCAAGTTATTCAATCTTTCACTACTATTGTTTCCTGAACATTGGCATTCCCTTACTTGATATGTTACAATTTTTGAAATTTGTGCTGGCTACTGTGGTGGGCCTCCTGCTCTTTTTTGTACTCGCCATGCTCATTCTGGCAGGCATTGGAGCTTCGGCTTCGCGCCAAACGGTGGAAGTAGCAGACAACTCGGTGTTGTGGATGAAGCTCAACCGACCCATCAGCGAGCGTGGTGAATCGGACGATCCGTTTACGGCCTTTGCCTTCGGCGGTCGCAGCAACATGCCTTTGGGCCTGGTAGAGATTCGGCGCGCCCTGGCCCGCGCCAAAGAGGACAGCAAAATTAAAGGCATCTACCTGGACGTATCCTTCGTGTCGGCGGGCTACGCCAGCGTCGAGGAAATCCGCAATGCGCTGCTCGACTTCAAGACATCCGGCAAGTTTGTGGTGGCCTACGGCGAAGCCTACAGCGAGAAAGCCTACTACCTGGCGTCGGTGGCCGACCGCATATTTCTCAATCCCGTGGGGGCGCTCGAATTTAATGGTCTCTACCAGGAAGTTGCGTTCCTGAAAGGCACCCTCGAAAAGCTCGATGTCAAGCCCGAAGTGTTTCGGGTAGGTGATTTTAAAAGTGCCGTCGAGCCCTTCCTGCGCGAAGACATGAGCGAAGAAAACCGCCTCCAGACGCGCTCTTTCCTCAACGCGATCTACAACCACCTGATGGCAGGCATCGCCGAAGCCCGCAGCCTGTCGGCCCCCGAACTGCGTCAGCTTTCCGATTCGATGCGGATACAAACCCCCGAAGATGCCCTCCAGTACCGCCTCATCACCGACCTGGGCTACTTCGACGAGGTAGAGACCGTCTTGCGCGCGCAGCTCGAGCTGGACGAAGACAAAAAAATTGAATATATCGCCCTTTCCAAATATATCCAGGCCGACGACAAAGCCGATGCCTCGAAAAATACCAGCCGTGACCGCGTGGCCGTGTTGGTGGCCGAGGGCAACATTGTCAGCGGCGAAGGCGACAACAGCAACATCGGCTCGGACGCCATCGCCCGGCAACTGCGCAAGTTGCGCCGCGACGACAAGGTCAAGGCCGTCGTGCTGCGGATCAACTCGCCGGGGGGCAGTGCCCTGGCCTCGGACGTGATGTGGCGCGAAATTGAGCTGCTGCGCCAGCAAAAGCCTGTCGTGGCCTCGATGTCGGACGTGGCCGCTTCGGGTGGCTACTACATGGCCATGGGCTGCGACACCATCGTGGCACAGGCCAACACCATCACGGGTTCAATCGGCGTATTTGGCTTGCTTTTCAATGCCGAGGCTTTTCTGAAAAACAAGCTCGGCGTAACGGCCGACCGCGTCAAGACGGGCGCCTATTCGGACCTGGGCAACCCCACGCGGTCGCTCACCGATTTTGAGCGCCAGCTTATTCAGCGCTACGTGGACACCACCTACGAGCAGTTTACCCGCAAGGCCGCCGAAGGCCGGGGGATGGCGCACAACGAGCTGAAGGCCGTCGCCTCGGGGCGCGTTTGGTCGGGCACCGAAGCCCTCGACAAAGGCCTGGTGGACGTGCTCGGTGGGCTGGAAGACGCCGTTGCCCTGGCTGCCCGCGCGGCGGGCCTCGAAGAAGACGCCTACCGCGTGCGCTACTACCCGGAGCAAAAAACCGTCTTTGAGCAAATTTTCAACGACGGCGAAGAACAAATAAAAGCCTATGTGCTACGCACTTACTTGGGCGAATACTATCCCTACGCCCGGGCCGTCGAGCAGGTCAGAACGTGGGAAGGCATCCAGGCCCGGCTGCCTTACGACGTAGATATTCGCTGAGCAGCCGCACGCCAACAAAAAACGGAGGCCCCGCGTGGGGCTTCCGTTTTTTTTATGTAGTGTAATGCCTACCTGCCCTGAAAACGGTTTAGGGTTAAAAATTATATTTTTATTAATATGTTATAATATTAAATAAGATTAAGTTGATACGAACAGACATTTCTCTCGTGATAACAAGGTACACGATTTGCCGAAACTAACTGTCAGCCAGCACCGTTCTGGCTACAACGTCGTTCGCAAACCCAAGTGCAAAGATATTTGGTCTCAAACGTGTGTTTGTTTCGATGCGGCCGTCTTTGAAGGCACTGCGCGTCTGTTGGCAGCAGCGCAGATTGCGCGAGCCATTCCTTGACAAGCATCACTGGCAACGCCGTACAAACCCACCTAACTGCTTCAATAGGCCAGGTCTTGGACGAGTCAGGTCACTGCTTGGCTGATCCCTGTCGAAATTCACTGAGTAATGTGACAAGCCAAAAAAGCCGCCCCCAACGGGAGGCGGCTTGGCACTACCTGTTCACTTGCACAATCGCTTA
>DAIRSZ010000173.1:0-4343 GCA_036804165.1 Catalimonadaceae bacterium
CCAAAAGCCCGATAGCCCAACTCTCCCACCCAACGGGCCGAAGGACGCACCTCCGGAAAGAAATGGGCTTGCAGATGAGGGGGCAGCAATTGGCGACACTTGGCCGCCCCGTCGCCCACTAACCAAAGGGGCCGTTGGGCCAGCACGCTTTGCCAGGCATCGGGCCACGTATCGGGCGTCAGCACCAGGGGCTGCGGAGGTTGTTGTTCGCCCAAATCGGCGTCGTAGAGGGCGGTGTACACCTCGTGGCGCCGGGCGTCGAGCACCGGACAGTGCCACGCCCCCGCGCTGCGGGCAGTGGCTCGCTGACTGGCGGCCAGCACGGCCAGCGTGTTGACCGTCAGCAGGGGCCGCTCCAGGGCGAAGCACAGGCCCTTGGCCGTCGAGAGGCCAATGCGCAGCCCCGTGTACGAACCCGGCCCCGCCGCCACGGCCACGGCCGCAAGCTCGGGCGCTGCCACCTGCGCCAGTTGCAGGGCCTGCTCAACCATCAACGTAAGTGCCGCCGCGTGCGACTTTTCGACGAACATTTCCAGGCAGACCAGCAGTTGGCCATCGCGGTGAAGGGCTACCGAACTGGCCGCCGTGGAGGTTTCGAGACTAAGAAGCAACATGCAAAGTAGTTTAGCTAGAAAGGTATCGGGGCGCTGCTTCCGTGGCGTTTTCTACGGGCGCTCCAGATACGTGTAGAAAGCTACCGTTTTCTGAATGATGATGGCCGCTAGCAACACAGCAAAAATGTAGTTGAGCACGCCCGAGGGCACCCGCCGGGCAGCCCGCACGCCCAGTGGTGCCCCCAGCAGCACGCCCAGCACCAGTCCTATCCCAACGGGAAAGATCACGTAGCCCACCCGAAAATAGTCAAAGTCCTGACGGGGCACGGCCCACAGGTTGAGGATCGTGGCGGCCAACGAAGTCAGGCTGATGACCCCTAGCGAGATGGCGCTGGCTTTTTTGATCGGAATCTTGAGAAAAGTGTTCAGCAGCGGCACGATGATCACCCCGCCCCCCAAGCCCGAAAGCTGCGAGATCACCCCGCTGCTCAGCCCGACGAGGGCCAGTTGGTACCGAGGGGCAGGGTTGGTGGCCCGGCGCGAAACGCCCTGCCGCGACCGCAGCAGTATGCGCAGCAGCATGTAGGCCAGTACCACGATGATGACCGTGTTGAACAGCCCGGCCGAGTACCACGCCGTGTTGACAACGCCCACCAATACGGCCCAAGAGGCAACAATGCTGAAAGCGCCCATCAGCAACGTTTCGCGCGGATAGAACTGGCCGCGCTGGTAGTGAGCCACGTTGCCTACCAGCGTCGAAAAAAAAGTAGCGAAGAGAGAATTGGCAATGGTGTATTGCACCAGTTCTTGGGGGGGTGCCCCCAGGGCCATCAGGGCTACGGGTAGTATCACTACGAACACCATCCCACCACCAATCCCGAGCAGTCCGCCCACAAAGCCTCCCAGAATCCCTGCCATGAGCAGGTAGGCATAGTACACTAGATTTTCCACCCTGGCGTAGCTCGGTCAGACTACAAAAAAACCTCCGGAAAATTAGTGTTTCCGGAGGTGAAGCGCGTCTCTGGTGCCAACTATTTTTCGGCGGGTCGCTGGAGGGCAGCGCGGTACTGCGCCGAATCGTTGAGAACGCCAATGGCCGCCAGAATGTCCACGTCGTCGTCGAAGCTAGACTCTACGATGCCCCGTTGCAGGTAGAATCGGCTGGCGATTTCGCGTTCGAGTTCTTCGCTGATTTCGGCTTGGTGCGTGCGCAAGTCTTTTTCCTTGTTGTGAGAAATCTTCTTACGCAGGTCGCGCAGTTGTTCGCTGATGGCGTCGTAGTACTTCTCTTGCTTGGCATTGGCCGTCAGCGTTTCGAGGTTGTTTTCCACCTGCGTCACGTAGTCGTAATCTTTGTCGTCTAGCCAGCGGATAAAATCGTCGTACTCGGCACTACTGATTTTGAATGCCTTGGCCGGGGCAATCTCGTTCCGCTGTTGGGCGTAGTGCGTGGCATAGTCGAAGATGTGGCCTTTGTTGAGCAAACTGGCCGTGATCGGCGCGGGCACTGGCTGCGCTACGTCCACGTCGGGCGAAACCCCACCGCCGTCGTACACGGGCCGGCCGTTGCGGGTCTTGAACAACACCTTGAGCGAATCGGGGATGGTGGCTACGCTGCCGTCCGGATTTTTGATAGAATAGTCAATGGCCTGGATGCAGCGCCCGCTCGGGATGTAATACTTGGCCGTGGTCACTTTCAGTTGCGCGTTGTAGGAAAGCGGGCGCGTGGCCTGCACCAGCCCTTTGCCGTAGGTGCGCTCGCCCACCAGCACACCCCGGTCATAGTCCTGAATAACGCCCGCTACGATCTCGGAAGCCGAGGCCGAGCGCGAGCTGGTCAGGATCACCAGCGGGATGTCCGTGTCCACGGGGGCGTTGAGTGCGCGGTACACCTTGTTCCATTCGGTCACTTTGCCTTTGGTGCTCACCACATCTTCCCCCTTCTGAATGAATAGGTTCGAGATGTTGATGGCTTCGCTGAGCAGGCCACCGGGGTTGTCGCGCAAGTCGAAGATCAGTTTTTTGGCACCTTGTTCGCGCAGTTCTACCATGGCTCGCTTCACTTCGCGCGAGGCGTCGGAGGTGAAATCGGTCAGGTGCAAGTAGCCGATGTCGTCGGTGACCATCCCGTAGTAGGGCACATTGTCCACCTTGATTTTTTCGCGCGTAAGTTTAACCTGAAAAGGATCGGCCGTGCCGTAGCGCCGAACGAGCAGTTGGAACGATGTGCCCGCCTGCCCCTTGAGCAATTTGCTCACATCGCCAGTGGCTTTGTCGTCCACCCGTTTGCCGTCAACTTCCAGAATTTCGTCGCCGATGCGCAAACCTGCTTTATGTGCCGGAAAGCCTTCGTAGGGCATGAGCACCGTCGTGCGTCCGTTGCGCTTGCCGATGATAGCCCCAATGCCACCGTATTGCCCCGTGGTCATGGTGCGATAATCTTCAATTTCGTCTTCGGGAATAAAGTTGGTGTAGGGATCCAAAGAGCCGAGCATGGCGTCAATGCCCGTTTTCATCAGGTCGGTGGGGGCCACCTCGTCCACGTAGTAGGTATTGATCTCTTTGAAGAGCGTCGCGAAAACGTCGAGGTTTTTGGCAATCTCGAAATAACGCTCCTGAGGGCTGAAAGCCAATGTGCCCCACAATAACAAACTGGCGCACACACCGATTAGCCACTTTCTTTGCAATTTCTTCATAGAATAAATTTACGATAACGTGTACAAGGGCACAACGATAAAAAACGGTTCGTTGGCATGGTTGTCCAATATGCAAAATAAAGATCAATCATCAGAGGGGCCGATGGCCACTGCCAACCGCTGCAAGACAGAAACGAGCCGCTTTTCGAGGCTGGCGTAGGGCAGGGCGGTTTTGCCGACGTAGATGATGGCCAGCCGCAACGCACGGGCGGGCGGCAGCGTTGCTTGCAAGGTGTGCTTGTGCAGGCGATAGGCTTCGCGCACCTGGCGGCGCAGGCGGTTGCGCTGCGCAGCGCGGCGGAAAGTTTTTTTGGGCACCGTAAAGAGCACCTGAGGGGCCTCGGTAGTCGGTGCCGGATACAAGTTGTACACCAACTTGAAGGGATGGACAAAAAGAGAGGAGCTTTCGCGAAAAAGCTCCTGGATATATTTTCGGTGGTGCAGCCGTTCCGTTTTGGGCAGGCAGCGGCGCAACGCAAAGTTGGGGGGCAGGGACACAAGACGACGGGGTGAGGCCGGGCCGTCGGCCGGAGATTGCTAGGCCTTGTGGCTCTTCTCGTCGGAGACGGTCAGCTTGCGCCGACCTTTGCGCCGGCGCATCGCCAGCACGCGCTGACCGTTTTTGGTCGCGTTGCGGCTGCGGAAACCGTGCTTGTTCTTGCGTTTGCGGACAGAAGGCTGATACGTTCTTTTCATAACGGACTTTATATGGCCCGCAAAGGTAAGGCTTCGCACCTGATTATCCAACCTGGGGTGCAGCTTGGGAACGTTTTTATACCTAGCTACCTTTTTTGTCCTACATTTGCCGATTCGAGCGTGGCCCTCTGGGCCACGCTATTCGTACGGTATCACGCTGACCATCCTAATTACGCTTGCTATGCAACTCACCCACGACCGCTATCATATTCAGGGGGTTGACCTTACAGAACTGGTTCGGGAACACGGCTCGCCGCTCTACGTCTATGACGGCGACAAGATTGTGGCGCAATACCAACGCCTGCGCGACGCCTTTGGTGGGCTGAACCTGAAGATCAAATACGCGGCCAAGGCCCTCACCAACCTGGCCGTGCTGCGGCTGCTGCGCGAAGCCGGG
>DAIRSZ010000174.1:0-4318 GCA_036804165.1 Catalimonadaceae bacterium
TTCCGGACGCTGACCGTCGAAGAAAACCTGATGGCCGTCTTGCAGATGACCGACTTGCCCAAAGCGACGCAGCGCGAGCGGGTCGAATTGCTACTGGAAGAGTTCAGCCTGACGCACGTGCGCAAAAACCAGGGGCGGGTGCTGTCGGGGGGCGAGCGGCGGCGCACCGAGATAGCCCGCGCCCTGGCCGTTGACCCCAAGTTTGTGCTGCTCGACGAGCCATTTGCCGGCGTAGATCCCATCGCGGTCGAAGAAATTCAGGGCATTGTGGCACAACTAAAACACCGCAACATTGGTATTCTCATTACCGACCACAACGTCAACGAAACGCTCTCGATCACCGATCGGGCCTATTTGCTCTTCGAGGGGCGCATCCTCAAGGCGGGCACGGCCGAAGAGCTGGCTGCCGACGAACAGGTGCGTAAAGTTTATCTGGGAAAACACTTCGAATTGAAGCGAAAAATATAATCTCGGCAGGCGACAGGTATCACCACTCACCCTACGGCCCCGGCTTTTTTTCCTATGCAAGTTCTTAATGCGCTTATTGTCTGGATGATGAAGAAACGCTTCGCGCAGATCGCGTTTTTTCGCGACCATCCGCACGAAGTTCAACAACGTGTTTTCCAAGACCTGATTCGCCAAGCCCGTCGTACCGAATGGGGCCAGCGCTACGGCTACGCCGACCTGCGCACACCCGCCGATTTTCGGGAACGCGTACCTGTGTCGAGCTATGAAGACCTCTTCCCCCACATCGAGCGCGTGCTGCGCGGCGAACAAAATGTGCTCTGGCCCTCGCGCGTGCGGTGGTTTGCCAAATCGTCGGGTACTACCAACGCCCGCAGCAAATTTATCCCTATCACGCCCGAAGCCTTGCAGGAGTGCCACCTCAAGGGGGGCAAAGACGCCATCGCCACCTACGTACACAATCGGCCCGATACGCGCACGTTCACGGGCAAAAACCTGGGCATTGGCGGCTCGCACTACCCCAACGAGTGGCACGGCGGCTCGCGCTGCGGCGACGTGTCGGCCGTCATTATGCAGAACCTGCCCATCTGGGCGCAACTGGTGCGCACGCCCCGTCCGGCCACGGCGCTGCTGGACGAGTGGGAGCAAAAAATTGAGCAGATGGCCCACGAAACGGCCCGCGAAAACGTGACCAGCATCTCGGGCGTGCCCACCTGGACGATCGTGCTCATCGAGCGCATCTTGCACCAAACGGGCAAGGCGCACATCAAGGAAGTGTGGCCTAACCTGGAGGTATTTATTCACGGGGCGGTGGCCTTTGCCCCCTACCGCGAATTGTTCAAGAAACTCATCCCTGATCCGAACATGACCTACCTGGAGGCTTACAACGCCTCCGAAGGTTTCTTTGCCCTGCAAGACGACACCACCCGCCCCGACGAGCTGCTGCTCATGCTCGACTACGGCATCTACTTCGAATTTATCCCGACGGACGAACTGGGGCGCGACCAGCCCCGGGCGCTGGGGCTAGACGAAGTGGAGGTGGGTAAAAACTATGCCTTGGTGATTTCGACCAACGCGGGCCTGTGGCGCTACCTGATCGGCGACACCGTGCGCTTCACGTCGGTGCGGCCCTACCGGGTGCGCGTGTCGGGCCGCACCAAGCACTTTATCAACGCCTTTGGCGAGGAGGTGATCGTCGAAAATGCCGAACAGGCCATCACGGCGGCTTGCCAGGCTTCGGGAGCCATCGTAGCTGACTACACGGCGGCGCCTATCTACTTAGGTGCCGATCAGAAAGGGGGCCACGAGTGGCTGATTGAATTTGCCCAGTCGCCGCGCGATCTGGCCGTATTTGCCCAGGCCCTCGACGCACGTTTGCGGGTTGTCAATTCCGACTACGACGCCAAGCGCAGCCGCGACTTGGCCCTGCTGCCGCCCGTGGTGCAGGCCGTGCCCGAAGGCACTTTCCACGCCTGGATGAAAAAGCGCGGCAAGCTGGGCGGTCAGCACAAAGTGCCGCGCCTGGCCAACGACCGTCAGTACGTGGACGATATCCTGCAAATGCTTGAAATGGCTTGAGTTAACTCCGGGCGCGTTTCGTCGTTAGAAAAAAGGCTATTCACCTTTTGAAGAACCCAAGATGATCAATCCCGAAGACCAGGTACACTTGCGCAATATCGCCCAGAGCATCACCGAGATAGACGCCTTCGTGGCGGGCCAGGACTACCAAGCCTTTGCTGACAACGAGCAGGTTCGGCTGCAGGTAGCGCGCGAGCTGCAAGCCCTGGGCGAAGCGGCCGAGTTGCTCTCGCCCGATTTTCGTGATCGCCACGGCCAGATTGACTACGCCGTGCTCGAAACCCTCAAGCATACGCGCTACAACGTAGAGATGGAGCTAGATCATCACGCCCTTTGGCACATCATTCAGCATGACTTGCCGATTGTTCGTGATGAAGTGCTGACGCTCAACCAGCAAGTTCAAGACGAGCAAGGCACCGAAGAAGATATCCAGGGGTTTCGTGACCTCGGACAATAGTCGGCCAAAGAAACGTGCGACCGCTCGCGTAGATCGCAAGTTCGGTCGCCCCGGTCTCATACCTACATCACCCAAAACTCACTTCCTTACATGAAGACTATCCAGTTCGACCAGTACGGCGATGCCGAGGTGCTCAAATTTAGAGAAACCGACCTCCCCTACCTTACTGAAGATATGCTGCTCATCAAAGTACACGCTTCGTCGGTCAACCCGGTGGAGTATAAAATCCGAAGCGGCGAACTGAAATTTATCGCGGGGTTTCGTTTCCCCAAAACCCTAGGCAGCGACTTTGCCGGCGAGGTGGTATATGCGGGCAAAAACCTGACGGGCTACCAGGCCTATGACAAAGTATATGGAATGCTGCCGGCCTTGCCCGGTGGTGCCTACGCCGACTACGTGTCCGCCAAGCCCGACCACGTGGCGGCCAAGCCCACCACGCACAGCTATGAGGAAGCCGCCGGTATTCCCCTAGCGGGCCTGACGGCCCTGCAAGGCTTGCGCGACGAGGGCGAAATCCGGCAGGGGCAGCGGGTGCTCATCAACGGGGCTTCGGGCGGTGTGGGCACCTACGGCATCCAGATCGCCAAAGCCTACGACACCGAAGTGACGGCCGTGTGCAGCACCCGCCACGTGGACTTGGTACGCGACCTGGGGGCCGACGACGTGATCAACTACGAGCGCGAAGACCTGCTCTATACGCGCAAGACCTACGACCTGATCTTCGACGTGGCCGGCACGCTGGCCTATGCCGACGCCAAACACCTGCTGCGGCCCCAGGGCATTTTTGTTACTTCGCAGCCAGGCGCGCTCATGCTGGCGCAATCGCTCTACACGCGGGCCGTCGAAAGCCGCAAACTGCGCATTGTGCTCGTCCGGCCCGACCACCTCGATTTGCACTTCCTCAAAGGTTTGGCCGAAAGCGGCCGCCTGCGCACCATCGTGGACAGCGTCTATCCGCTCGAAGAGGTGGCCCGCGCCCACGCCCATGCCGAAGAAGGGCACTTACAAGGTAAAGTCATTCTATCTGCCACCCCTTTCAGTACCGAAAAATGATGAAGTTTCTTTTGGCTTTTTGCCTCTTCTTGGGGGGACTAACGCCCCTGACCGCCGACCGCCATACCCTCCGGGTAAACATCCAGGACTTCCGCAACGACCAAGGCGTGGTGCGGGTAGTGCTCTTCGACGGGGCCAATGGTTTTCCCGATAATCCGGTAGGTAGCAGCCTAATTAAGACCGTCAAAATTCGTGATGGAAAAGCCCAGGCGGTGTTTGCTGACCTCAAGCCTGGCCAGTACGCCGTCACACTGCTGCACGACGAAGACCAGGACGGCAAAATGGACAAAAATATGATGGGCATCCCGCGCGAGGGCTACGGCTTTTCGGGCGAAAAGGTGAGCAAAATGCGCGCGCCCAAGTTCGACGAAGCCCGCTTTGCCCTGCGCAGCGACACGGCCGTGCAAATCAGCGTCATTTATTTTTAGGGCATGGAGCGCTAAAAAACAAAAAATACGAGTAATCTTCTAGGAAAGCACAGCGGTGGCTAGCCGAAGAATATCCTGCTATCGAGGAAAAAGCTAAGGCCGAAGGTGGTCAAATTCGGTGGGGCGACAAGACAAGTATCGTCCACGACCGCACGGCCACCCCGCTGCCCGGCTACGAAGACTTTCGAACTCTTAGCCGGACGCACATCGAGTCCTCAATGGGTGGGCGCGCACACACCGGATTAGGCCTACGAGGCAATCGGAGGGCTGCAGCCACAGAGAAGGAAGTGCAGACCCTGAAGGTAGCAAAAAAACCAGTAATTTTGATAAATTTCGG
>DAIRSZ010000175.1:0-4305 GCA_036804165.1 Catalimonadaceae bacterium
TCTTCCTGCACGGCATTGACCACGTACAGCCCAAAGTCGGGCCGGAAGTTGGCTTCGTGGAGGCGGCGCAGCACTTCGGCGATCATGAAGCCGCCGATGCGGTTGTCGAGGGCCCGCCCGATCAGGAAGCGGTCATTGAGTTCGTCGGGGCCGTCGGCGAAGGTCACTACGCAGCCCACGTGTACGCCCCGGGCCAGCACCTCGTCGCGGTTGTCGCAGCCCAGGTCAATAAAAAGGTCTTCGACCTTGGGGGGCTTGTCGTCTTTGGTTTCGCGCACGTGAATGGCCGGCCAGCCGAACACGCCCTTTATCGGCCCCTCATCCGTATGGACGTGTACGCGCATCGAAGGGGCGATCATGGCGTCGGAGCCGCCGTTTTGGCGGACGTAGAGGTAGCCCTCGGGACTGATGTAGTTGACAAACCAAGAGATCTCGTCGGCGTGGGCTTCGATCACCACTTTGTAGGTCGCCTCGGGGTTGACCACGGCCACCACCGAGCCGTAGGTGTCGGTCAGGTGGGTGTCGCAGTAGGGGCCCACGTAGTCGAGCCACAAGCGCTGGCCGCTGGTCTCGAAGCCCGTCGGGGCAGTGTTGGAGAGGTATTCGAACAGAAATTTCTTGCTGTCTTCGCGCATGAAAAAGAGTTTGTTTTGAGTATAAAAAGAACGCCCCGGCAAGTGTTCAGAAATGTTCCGCTTTTCGCTGACCTTTACAGGCGTTACGCGCCTGCATTGCAGAATACCCCTCCAAAGGTTTCGTAAACGCGCTGAACAGAACCCTTGGCGGGTTTTGGGGGTGTGTAGCAGGGCTTGCGTAACGCCTATTTTAGTTGGCTACGCGCATGACCACCTTGCCGGCCCGATTGTCGGCCGCCGCTGCGGCCACGGCCTTTTGCACATCGGCCAGGGGCAGCACGGTGCCCACTTCGGGGCGCACGGTGCCGCGCTTCATCAGGTCGTAGGCTTCGCGGGCGATGGTGCCCTTGGCAATCAGGCTAGATGAGTCCATCCACTCCGACAGCCAAAAGCCCCGGACGGTGTGGTGGCCGAAGATCATCGGCCCCGGGTCGAGGGTGGCGGGTTGGCCGGTCATCAGGCCGTAGATCAGCCCCAGCCCATCTTTGCCCAAGCAGCGCAAGGCTGCTGTGCCCAGGTCACCGCCCACCGATTCGAAGCAGGCCCGTACGCCCCGGCCTTCGGTGATGTGCTGGACGGCCTCGTAGAGCGGGGTGGTCTCGGTATTGACCACCGCCGTGGCGCCCAGTGCCTGCAAAGGAGCCACCTGGCCGTCGCGGCGCACGGTGGCGATGGTGCGCAGGCCGCGCATCCGGGCGATGGGCAGCAGGATTTTGTTGACGGCCGAAAAGCCCGCCGTCAGCAGTAGCCAGTCGCCCCGCCGCAGGTTGGCTTCGCGCAGCATGGCCAGGGCCGTGAAGGGGTTGACAAAAAACTGCGCCCCCTCTTCGTCGCTGAGGTTGTCGGGCACGGGCATCAGGGCCAGGGCCGGCACCACTACGTACTGGCACCAAGTGCCCATCGTGGCGAAGGCCACGCGCTGGCCGCGCCCCAGGCGCAGTTCGCCACCGATGCCCGTACCGATGGCGTCAATTTCGCCAACGCCTTCGAAGCCCACGGGGCTGTCGGGAAAACGGGGCTGCAGGCCGTAGTGGCCCTGGACGAAGAGCAAATCGGAGGGATTGATCGGAACGGCCCGCACGCGCACGCGGACTTGGCCCGCCCCCGGCTCGGGTAGGGGTGCTTCCTGCAAAGTGAGCACTTGGGCTGGCTCGCCCAGTTGGTTGAAGACTACTCGTTGCACAACAGAAGGTTTTGAGTGAATAGCGTCGGCGAAAGCCAACTGCATAGCCTACGCAAAAATTGACCACGAGGTCGGGCAACGGCGTGCTGCGCCGCAGCGTCCTACCTTTGTGGGTACACTTGGCTGGGTAAATTGCTTAATCGTTAGGGCATGCCCCCCGAAATGGCTAACTTGCCCTCGTATTCGCTACTTACAGTAACCCCTCGTTTTTTTGAAGACTGCCGTTGCTTCCTCGGAACAGCCGGAAACGGCCCCCCAGGTGCCCGATGCCATTGACCGGGCGCGGCTGCCGCGTCACATTGCGGTGATCATGGACGGTAATGGCCGCTGGGCACGTCGTCAGGGGGCGGCCCGCGTGTTTGGGCACCGCAGCGCCATTCAGGCCGTGCGCGACACGGTGGAAGGTTGCGCCGAGATGGGCGTTGAGTACCTGACGCTCTACGCTTTTTCGACCGAAAACTGGGGCCGGCCCGCCGCTGAAGTGCAGGCCCTGATGCAATTGCTGGTCACCACCATCCGGGGCGAGACCAAGACCTTGTGCAAGAACGGCATTCGGCTGACGACGATTGGTGATACTTTGCGTTTGCCCAAAAAGTGCCAGCGCGAACTGCACGAAGCCATCGAGCTTACCCGTACGCACACGCGCATGACCCTGACGCTGGCCCTCAACTACAGCGGGCGGTGGGAGTTGGTACAGGCCATGCAGGCATTGGCCCAGCGCGTGGCAAGGGGCGAGGTGGCAGCCGACGACATCAACGAAGCCTTGCTGACCGAAGCCCTCACGACGCACTACATGCCCGACCCGGAACTGCTCATCCGTACCAGCGGCGAAATGCGCATCAGCAATTTTTTGCTTTGGCAACTGGCTTATACCGAAATTTACATTACAGACGTACTTTGGCCCGACTTCCGCAAAGCCCACCTGCACGAAGCCATCGTCGCTTTTCAGAAACGCGACCGCCGATTCGGTAAAGTCAACGATAATAAGTAAGACATACGGTACGTTTTTGAGACCCCCATGCACCCGATTCAGACGTTTTGCTTGCCCTTTGTCCGTATGAAAAACATTTCGACGCTGCTCTTTTTTTGCCTGCTGAGCACGGCCGCCACGGCGCAGTTGCGGCTGGGTGGCCGTCCGGCCGAGCAGGAGCTAGACTATACCAACCCGCAGCAATACGAGATTGGCGGAATTGAGGTGCAGGGAGTCAAGTTTCTCGACCAGAACGCCCTGCTCTCCATTACGGGGCTGAAGGTGGGCGACAACATCAGCATCCCGGGCGACGAGATCAGCAGCGCCATCAAAAAACTTTGGGAGCAGGGGCTGCTGGGGAATATTGAGGTCAAGATTGACCGCATCGAAGGCCGCTACGTGTTCCTGATCTTTGAGCTTGAAGAGCGCCCCCGCCTGTCGCGGTTTTCGTTCAAGGGTGCCAAAAAGTCCGAGTCGGACGACCTGCGCGAAAAGATCAACCTCATCCGGGGCCGGATCGTGACCGACGCCCTCACCAAAAATATTCAGAATACTGTCAGTAAGTTTTACGTGGACAAGGGCTTCCTCAATACGGAAGTGAACATCCGTCTCGAAGACGATACGCTGCTCAACAACACGGTGTCGCTCCGCATCGAAATTGACAAGAAGAAAAAAGTCAAGATCGAGGAAATCGTCTTTGAAGGCAACGAGGTGATGAGCGACAAACTGCTGCGCCGCAAAATGAAGGAAACCAAAGAGCGGCGCCCATTGCGGGTGTTCAAGGCTTCGAAGTTTTTGCGCACGGCCTACGAAGAAGACCTCGAAAAAATCATTGCCTATTACAACGGTGAGGGCTACCGCGATGCCTCGGTGGTGGCCGATACGGTGTACGGCGTGGGCGACGAGCGCGTGGCCATCAAGATTCAACTCAACGAAGGCGTACGGTACTATTTCCGCAATATCTCCTGGGCGGGCAACTATGTTTATGACGACGCCACCCTCTCGCAGGTGCTGGGCATCGAGCGCGGCGATGTCTATAACCAAGAGACCCTCGAAAAGCGCCTCAATTTTAACCCTACGGGTGTGGATGTCAGCTCGCTCTACCTCGACGACGGCTACTTGTTCTTCAATGCCGATCCCGTCGAGGTGCTCATCGAAGGCGATTCTATTGACATCGAAGTACGCCTGTTTGAGGGCACGCAAGCCACCATCAACCGCGTGACCGTGGCGGGCAACACCAAAACCAGCGACCACGTGATTATGCGCGAACTGCGCACGCTGCCCGGCCAGAAGTTTAGCCGCACCAACCTGATCCGCTCCCAGCGCGAAATTGCCCAGCTTGGCTACTTCGATCCCGAACAAATCGGCATCAACCCCGTGCCCAATCCGGCCGACGGCACGGTGGACATCAGCTATACGGTGGTGGAGCGACCCAGCGACCAGATCGAGCTTTCGGGTGGTTGGGGAGGCTTTACGGGCTTTGTGGGTACGCTGGGCCTGACGTTCAGCAACTTTTC
>DAIRSZ010000176.1:0-4298 GCA_036804165.1 Catalimonadaceae bacterium
TCGATGGCCGACATGTCCACCACGCGGCTCTCGGCAAAGTCAATCACCACTTCGTGCGGGTCGCCCAGCACGTCGAACTTCTCGTTGAAAGCCGCAATCGAGCCAAAGAAAAGCGGGCCGTAAATTTCGTAGTGCTTGGTGCCGAAACTGTCCACCCGCTTGCGGGCCCGGATGCGCTTGGCATTGTCCCAGGCAAACACCAGCGCGGCGATGATCACGCCGATGATCACGGCCAGGGCCAGGTTGTGCAGCAGCACCGTTACGAGCGTGACCATCATCATCACAAAAATATCCGACTTGGGCATGCGCGTAAACGTGCGCAAGCTGGCCCATTCGAAGGTGCCAATGGCCACCATGATCATCAGCCCCGTGAGGGCGGCCATCGGTACCTGCTCGATGAGGCCCGAGCCAAACATGACGAACACCAGCAGCATGACGGCCGCCACGATACCCGACAAACGCGCCCGCGCCCCGCTCGATACGTTGATGAGGCTCTGGCCGATCATGGCGCAGCCCCCCATGCCCGAAAACAGCCCCGAAAGGGTGTTGGCCAGCCCCTGGGCGACGGCTTCCTTGTTGCCCCGGCCCCGCGTTTCGGTGATTTCGTCCACGATGTTGAGCGTGAGCAAACTCTCGATCAGGCCCACACCCGCCACAATGGCCGCGTAGGGGAAGATCAGCACCAGCGTGTCGAGCGTGAAGGGCACTTGCGGCAGGTGAAAGGGCGGAAAGCCGCCCCGGATAGAGGCAATGTCGCCCACCGTTTTGGTGTCAATCTGGAAGCCTACTACCAAGCCAAACACCACCACAATGGCCGCCAGCGACGCGGGTACGGCTTTGGTCAGGCGGGGCAGCCCCCAGATGATGGCCATCGTGAGCAGTACCAGCCCCAGCAGCACGTACAGCGCGGTGCCCGTCAGCCAGGCCCCCGAAGCGTCTTTGAACTGATCGAGCTGAGAAAGAAAAATGACGATGGCCAGCCCGTTGACAAAGCCGAAGATCACCGGGTGCGGCACCAGGCGAATAAACTTGCCCAGGCGCAGCGTACCGACCGTGATTTGGAGCAAACCCGCCAGCACCACCGTGGCAAAAATGTACTCGACGCCGTGCGACTGTGCCAGCGAAACGATCACGACGGCGATGGCCCCCGTGGCGCCCGAGATCATGCCCGGACGCCCGCCCAGCACGGCCGTTACCAGTCCCACCACAAAGGCGGCGTACAGCCCCGTAAGCGGCGAAAGCCCGGCGATGAGGGCAAAAGCGACCGCTTCGGGAATCAGGGCCAGGGCTACCGTCAGGCCAGAAAGCACCTCAGTTTTATAATCTACCTTTTGCGAAAGGTCGAAGAGGTTAAGATATTTCTTCATATAAAAACTAGAAATAGAAAATGGGGATGCACCGTGCATCCGTAAAAAAGACCAAGAAAAGGTGGTGGGAGAGAAGGAGCCTAACGGACGCCCGGGTCGTTATGGTTCGGCAAGGCAAAGGTAAAGACTAATATGCATAACTATACAACCGCATAAACAAATGTAGTTTAACCTACAAATAGCAAATCTTATTTTGTATTTGGGTGTAGGGGTGCTGATCAATCTACGTGTGAAACCTGCCTAGCCACCGCATTGCCCATCACTCACCACGGGCCAGTACCCGAAATATATTTTTCTGGCCATCCGTTATCTTCGTCTTTTCCCGTTTATGCATTGCCATGTCCGCCCCTTTCCCCGCCGAACTGCCCGCTCGCTACTACCTCGATTACTTCGAATACGTCCTGGACTTTGTCGGGCGACACTACGGCGCGTTGTTGCAGGCGGACGAACGAGCCTTTTTGGCCACTTTCCGAGCCTTGCCCACTGATGCCCGCTGCCTGTTTGTGCGGATGACCAACCGACGGCACCAGTTTTTCCGCGTGGCCCAGTGGCAATACCCCGAGATCGAAGACCTGCCCGCCGCGCTCGACGCACTGCTGGCGGTGCAGTTGGCCACGCGCCTTGGCCCGGCCCACGCGCCCGAAGCGGCCGACGTGCTGCACATCTTCACCCGCACCGAAGTGCTGGCGTTGGCCCGCCAGTTGCTCGACGACACCAAAGGCTGGAGCAGCCGCAAAAAGCCTGAATTGGTGGCTGACCTGCTGGCGGTCGCTTCGCCCGAAGCCGTGCTGGCAGCCGTAGCGACGCAAGGGGCTGTGGTGCGTGCCGAACAGGAGGCCGTGGTGGCGCGCCTGCGCTTTTGTTTTTTCGGCAACCTGCACGACGACATGACGCAGTTTGTGGTGCGCGATCTGGGGGCCGTGCGCATGCCCGTCTTCGACGAGGCGCAGTTTGTGCCTTGGTTCACGACGCGCACCGAGATGGAAGACAAATATTGGTTAGCCACCCAGTACGAGGTCTTCCGGGCGTTGCGCGAGACTCATTCCGCCCCCGACGTGTACGAATGGTTTGTTGATTGGGCCCCCGACCGGGCCGCGCTGGCCGCTACGGCCCACCCGCTGTTCGACCGCCTGTGCCAGCGGCTGGGGCAACGGCTCGAAAAGGCCCGGGCGTGGGCCGCTGCCCTCGACGTGTACGACCGCTCGCCCCTGGCCCCGGCCCCCGAGCGAAGCGTGCGGCTGCTGATGCGGATGGGCCGCGCCGACGAAGCCCTCGTCCGCTGCGACCGCCTGCTGGCTGCTCCTCAAAATGCCGAAGAGCAACTTTTCGCCCACGATTGCCGCGCCCGGTTGCTGGCCCAGCGCGACAACGCCGCTGCGGCCAAAGGTGCCCGCAAGCGCCGCGTACGCAACAGCACTACCGACCACCTGCGGGCCGCCGAAACGGTGGTGCTCGACGTCCGGTACCAGCCCTGCGTCGAACAGGGGGTGATCGAGCACCTGCGCGCGCAGGGTGGGCAGGCCCTTTTTTCGGAAAATTACCTTTGGTGCAGCCTCTTTGGCCTAACGTTCTGGGAGGTGATCTACAACCCGGAAGGGGCGCAATTCTACCAACCTTTTCAGCGCGCCCCGGCCGATTTTTATTCACCCGACTTTTTCCGTCGCTGCGAAGCCGAGCTGCGCCGCGCCCTGCGCCGACTCGACAACCCCGACCATTTTTGCCAATACCTCGACGGGCTGATCGCGGCCCACCACGGCACGTCGGTGCCGCTGGTGGGCTGGCACGAACAGATGCCCGAACTGCTGCGCCGGGCCTGCCAGAAAGTACCCGCATCGGCCCTGGGGGCCGTGCTGCTGGAAATGGCCCGCGATCCGCGTCATCACCTGCGGGGCTTTCCCGACCTGCTGACCTGGACCGACCAGGCCTACGAGTTTGTAGAAGTCAAGTCGCCTAACGACCAACTTTCGGCCCAGCAACTGCACTGGCTACGTTTTTTTGCGGCGCAGGACATCCCGGCCCGGGTGTTGCGGGTGGCGTGGTCAGAGGCGGGCGACTAGCCAGCCCGCTACCACAGCCAAGAGGCCTAGCACCAGGCTGCCCAGGGCATACGTACCGAAAGTAGCGTACTGGCCGGTTTGCAGCAGCCGCAGGTTATCGAAACTAAAAGTCGAAAAGGTGGTGAAGCCGCCACAAAACCCGGTCAGGGTCAGCAGTTGCCAATCGGTCGTAAACCCCGCGTGCCGCAGGGCCAGGCCATAGCCCAGCCCGATCAGAAAAGAACCCAGGATGTTGACGGCAAACGTGCCCATCGGAAAGGCACCCGGCAGTAGCCGCAGCAACCAGAGCGTGATCAGGTAGCGCACCATACTGCCAGCCATACCGCCGATACCGACTAGCAAAACGAGTTTGGGCATAGGCAAAGTGCCAGCCCCATCAGGAGGGCAGCCCCGCGAACTTCGGACAAACCGGGGAGATTACAGAGACTTCGTGTACATTTTTGTCCATTTGTTGGGAAAACCGGACGTTCCTTACTTCGACACCCCGATTAAAACGGAGGAACTAATGCCCGTGCTCACCCTGTGGGCACCTTTGGCAGTCGAGCGATTTGCCCAACAGCCGCCTCAACTTACACAACGACCATTCGGTAGTTTTCGCCATTAGTGGGGCAACAGCAAACCTCTACTTTTGAGCGTCCTAATCTTTTTGACCTATGATTGATATTTTGTCTCCGGCCTTTGCGGCCAATCCGTACCCGTTCTACCAGCAAATGCGCGACCAGGCGCCGCTCTACTTCCACGAAGGCATGCAGAGCTACGTGCTGAGTCGCTACCAAGACGTGGAGAAAGCCTTCAAAGACCCTATCTTTTCTTCGCGCAACTACGACTGGCAGCTCGAACCCGTACACGGGCGCACCATCCTCCAGATGGAGGG
>DAIRSZ010000177.1:0-4253 GCA_036804165.1 Catalimonadaceae bacterium
GCCGCCGTAGGGTTTGCAGTTGCTGGCACACTTCGGGTGGGGGCAGGTGCAAGCCAATGGCGTGTTTGACAAAATCGGTGCCCGCATCGGCGGCCAAGCGCGCCACGAGGGCCACCTCGTCGGGGGTGAGCTGCACCACGTCGAGGATGACCGTCAGCAGGGCTTCGGCCTCGTGGGCCAATTTGGCCAGGCGGGCGATTTCGGGCTTGATCCAGCCGGGCTGACCCGAGCGCAGCGCCGACAGGTTGAGGGTCAGCTCCAGTTCGTTGGCTCCTTCGCGGAGGGCGAGTTCGGCTTCGGCCACCTTGACGGCCGACAGTTGGTAGCCCATCGGGTAGCCGATGGGGGTGGCCAGGTGCACCGCCGCTGGCCCAATGTCGCGGCGCACTTTCTTGACCCAGTAGGGCGGTACGCACAGGCCCTGCCAGCCGTGAACTTGCACCTGCGATAAGGTTTCTTCCATTTCGGCCGCCGTTACCAGCGGGTGCAAACGGTGGCATTCGCGCCAAATCGTCGTCATACACATTTAAGCGTGGGTGAACGACAAATCTCGCTAATGGCTACAGCATTCGCCAATTTGTGGGGAACGACCTGCGGCCAGCTATCCAGATAATCCAAAATCGGCTAGCTCCGTACGTAAAGCCTGACAAGATTCAAATTCCTTTTATGAGAGAAAGGCACACCTACGACACGGGTATCATCGGCAATTGCAGTTATCTGGCACAAATTGACAAACGGGCCAACGTGGTCTGGATGTGCTGGCCCAACTTCGACAGTAGCTTTATCTTCGGCTCGCTGCTCGACAAGGACAAGGGTGGACATTTTGCCGTGGATGCCTGCGATGGCAATGCCCACAGCACGCAGACCTACATTCCCAACACCAACGTACTGCAAACCGAGTTCGAAACGGCCGATGGCCGCTACCGCGTGACGGACTACGCCCCGCGTTTTCACCAGTACGAGCGCTACTACAAGCCGCTGATGCTGGTGCGCAAGCTGGAACCCCTCAGCGGCACGCCGCGCATCCGCGTCCGCTGCCAGCCCGTCGGCGAATACGGCAAAAAACTCCCCGCTCGTTATGTGGGCAGCAACCACATCCAGTTCAACGGGTTGGAAACCGAGGTGCGGCTCACGACCAACGTGCCGCTCAACTACATCCAGCAAGAACAGCCGTTTTTGCTCACCGAGACCAAATACCTGGTGCTCACCTGGGGCTTGCCCCTCGAAGCACCCCTGCGGGCCACGGCCGAAAACTTCCTCCGCAAAACGGTCAACTACTGGCGCGACTGGGTGCGGCAGTGTCACATCCCGGCCATGTGGCAGTCGGAGGTGATCCGCTCGGCCCTGGCCCTCAAGCTGCACCAGTACGAAGACACGGGGGCCATCATCGCCTCGATGACCACCAGCTTGCCCGAGGCCGACGGCAGTGGCCGCAACTGGGACTACCGCTACTGCTGGATGCGCGATACCTACTACACGCTCAAGGCTTTTAACGACATCGGCCACTTCGACGAGCTGGAAAAATACGCGGGCTACATCCAGAACATCGCCCTGACGGCCCAGAATGGCCGTTACAACCCTGTCTATTCGATCCTGGGCACCGACGATTTTGAAGAGCAAATTCTGGATCTGAGCGGCTATCTGGGGCGTAACCAGCCCGTCCGGATCGGCAACCAGGCCAAAGAGCACATTCAGAACGACGTGTACGGTCAGATCTTGGTCTCGCTACTGCCGCTCTACATAGACCGCCGCCTCACGCCCGAAGAGCGGACGCACACGGGGCAGTTGGTCATGCAGATTCTCGACGCCATCGAGCGCACCATGGACGAACCCGACGCGGGCTTGTGGGAGTTTCGCCACTTTGCCCAGCGGCATTGCTACACCTTCCTATTTCACTGGGCGGGCAGTTGCGCCGCGCTCAAGATGGCCCGGGCCATGCGCCACGAGGCCATGGCCGAAAAGGCCGAAAAGCTCCGCAAGGCCTCCATTGCCCAGATCGAAGCTTGCTACCGCCCCGATTTGCAGGCCTACGCGCAGGCCATCGAAACCCGCAACATGGACGCCAGTCAGTTGCAGCTCGTCACGATGGGCTACCTCGACCCGCGCTCGGAGCGGGCGCACGAGCACATCCGTGCCCTCGAAAAAGCCCTGCGGACGCCCGAAGGGCTTTTCTACCGCTACCTGCACGCCGACGACTTTGGCAAGCCCGAAACCACGTTTCTGGTGTGTGCCTTCTGGTACGTGGACGCCCTAGCCTGCATCGGCCGCCTCGACGACGCGGCCCGCTATTTTGAAAGCCTGCTCAAGTTTAGCAACCACCTGGGCCTGCTCAGCGAAGACGTCGAGGCCAAGAGCGGCAGCCAGTGGGGCAATTTTCCCCAAACCTACAGCCACGTGGGACTGATCAACGCCGCCATCCGGATCGCCAATCGGCTGGATCGGCCGTTGTTTCTCTAAAGTTGTTTTGCACCAAAAAAGCCCGAAGATTTCGGGCTTTTTTGGTTTTGACATGTCCGAGAAGTGGCTTAGTCCACCATATTCTGCGGACGGACGCGCATACCGTCGGGCGTATAGTATTCGTTCTGGTTGCGGCCGACAAACACCCGGTAGAGGGCCGGATAGTCGGGCGTCTCGACCTGGCTGTAGCGCAAGGCCCGGGCATCGCGGGTGTCGAGGGTGTTGATGACCCGCTCGGGTACCTGCTCGTACATGACGGCCGTTTCGGTCTTGATCCACTTGCCGTTTTCGTCGAAGAAGGCGTCGTAGATGCGGCCTTCGCGGTTAAATTTGGTCTGGAAGACGTTGCCGCCGTAGTTGCGACGGATGACGTTCCAGCCCCCGCCGCGCTCGTTGGGGTAGAGGGCCGCAAAAGCCGTTGTGACGCGATCGGGAATGCGGACGCTGCGCTTGCGCCGGGTGTTGGCCGCATAGTTGACATCTTCGCCCTCGCTGGCGGCAATGCTGCGGTTGGCGCCGCTCGAGTTGAGGGCGTCTTGGGTGCGCCCCACTTTCTGGCGATCGAAGAGGCGAGCCGAGTCGGCGTTGGTGACGCCCGTGCCGCCTTCGCCACCGCCGCCCTGAACGTAGATGTTGGTTTCTTTGCGGGTGTCGCGCTCGTCCACGGGGGCGGCGGGTGTGGGGTTGTTCACGGTGCCCGTCACGCGCTTGCCGGGCGTGCAAGCTCCTAGCCAAAGGGCGCAGGCACATATAAATAGCGTTTTTTTCATTTCATTACGTAAGGTGTCGTGTTGCTTCTACGTGATCGCCCCGCACGAGTTGAAAAAAGGACGGCTGTCCGTCGGACAGCCGTCTGCACTAAAGGTTAAAGATACGCGTTTTTTGCTGGGATAGTCCGGCCCGCTGTGCCTTGCCTATACCTGACGCACACCATCCAAAAGTAGAGAACACCCGCGAAAGGCTTGCGGCGTTGTGCTTATTAATCTTACACTCATTTTTATTTTACCAATCAGGAACGGAGATTTGCCGCCTTTTTCCAAAACCACCCCACATGGCTAAACGAAATCAATACGCTCCGTCATTTTTCATAAAAAAATTAACTTATTGAAATAAAGGTCGTTAATTCACGATATTACATCAATATATGTGTTTAAAACATTCTTTTTCTATGAAATACCTACTCTTCTCCGTCCTCCTCGCACTGCTGGTGAGCTGCCAGTCCACGGTCACCGAGAAATCTTTGCGCTACGCCGACAACCTCAAAGAGGCCATTGATAAGTTTGAGTCGTCGCGTCAGAAGGTGGCCAAACACGTCAGCACCGCCTCTGAGAAGGCTACCACCGAACTTGCCAAAGAAGACCCCGACGTGGGCCGGGCCGCCCGCGACTGGGAGCAAGAGTGGAACGACATCAATAAGCGCTTTCAGGATTTGGAAGAACGCTTTAGCGAGGTGGGCAACACGTCGGAAAATTATTTCGCCCAGTTGGACGAGCTCAGCAAAGGCATCGAAAGCGAAGGCTTGCGCCTGTCGGAGTTGCGTAAGAATCGGGCACTACGCGAGCAGTATGCCGCCGCCTACGAGGATGCCGCCCGCAACATTGACAAAATTCGGGTAGTGCTGCGCGAAGGCAACGACTACCACCGCGTGCTGGTGGCCTCTTCGATGCGGCAAAAGATCAGCCAAAACATTGACGAACTGCGCCAGATTTCCGAACGCGCCCAGCAGATCGTGGCCGAGTTAGAACAGTTTACGATTGAAGGCAAAAAACTTATTGCCGCCTAGGTCGCCTTTGGGC
>DAIRSZ010000178.1:0-1859 GCA_036804165.1 Catalimonadaceae bacterium
TGCGAAGCCTCGCCATACCCGTCGAGATCACCTTCATTCGCGTGGCCTCCTACCAAGCCATGCAGAGCAAAGGCGAAGTAGAAGAAATCTTGGGGTTGGACAAGGACTTGCAGGGGCGCCACCTGATTGTGGTGGAAGACATCGTGGACACGGGCCTGACCATGTACGAGATTTTACAACACCTGCGCTCCTTTCAGCCCGCTTCGCTGGTGGTGGCCACGTTGCTGCACAAGCCCGAGGCCACGCGCAAACCCCTCGATTTGCGCTACGTAGGCTTCGAAATACCTGATCGGTTTGTGGTGGGCTACGGACTCGACTACGACGGCCTGGGCCGCAACTTGCCCAGCCTCTACCAGTTGGCCGAATGAATTTTTGATATTTGCCATTGACCTTTGCCGTTTGAGTATCTACTTTAGGCTTTTACAGTTTTTTTTATTCTCATACACCACTTTGCTATGCTAAATCTTGTCCTCTTTGGCCCTCCCGGCGCGGGAAAAGGAACTCAAAGCGAGAAATTGATCAAGAAATATAAACTCGTACACCTGTCCACCGGCGATTTGCTTCGCTCCCAGATTGCGGCGGGCACCCAACTGGGCCTCAAGGCCAAACAACTTATGGATCAGGGCGTGCTCGTACCCGACGAAGTGGTCATCGGCATGATCGAGAGCAAGTTGCACGAAAATCAGCAGGCGGCGGGCTTTATCTTCGACGGCTTTCCGCGCACCGTGGCCCAGGCCGAAGCCCTCGATAAACTCCTCGGCGAACACCAAACCGAGATCACCTGCATGGTGGCCCTGCAAGTAGAAGACAAAGAACTGATCCGCCGCCTGCTCGAACGAGGCAAAACTTCGGGCCGGGCCGACGACCAAAACAGTACGCTCATCGGCAACCGCATTGCCGAATACAACAGCAAGACTTTGCCCGTAGCCAACTACTACCAGGCGCAGGATAAATTTACGGCCGTGAAAGGTGTCGGCGAGATTGACGAGATTTTCCAGAAAATCTGCCACGCCGTCGAGCAATACCAGGCGTAGGTGCCACAGTCAGCAGCCCCAAGAGGAGACGCGATAACTGCCTAGGCAAAAAAAGAGACGCGATGAATCGCGTCTCTACGGGGGCGATTTTTTTAGAAACCGACGCCTGCGGACGGTAAACCGATTGCCAGGCTTACAAATCCACCGACATGCCCGCCCGGAACGAGTAAATCAGCCGGGTGATGGGGATAATGGGTTTGTCTTCGTAGGAAATATCGAAGGCGTTGGTCAGCGAAAAACGGCTGGTAATCTTGGTATTGACATTGAGCGAGCCGTTGAGGCGGTGCCGCCACACGCCCGCCGCCTGGTCGTAGCCCACTTGGTAGTAATTAACCGTATTGAAGTCCACAAACTCGTTGAGCGTGGCCCGCAACGTGAAGTAATTGGAACTCTTGAGAAAACTGACCTCGACGAACTCATCCGTGAAAGGGTGCCGCCAGCGCTCAAACTCGTAGATGCCCCCCACGCCGACCGTGAGCGTGATCTTCTCTTCTCGGATCAGGTGATGGCGCACGGCCCCTCCTACCACCCAGCGCGGGTTGAGACGCCGAAAGTTGTCGTAGGAATACTGTCCGAAGGTTTCGTAGTTGATCTGGCGGTCGCGCAGAAAGTTGGCCCGCCCGTGTACGAAGCCAAAGTTGAGAAAATCGTTTTCGTTGATACGCAGGTAGTCGAACCTCGACACGAAGATGTAGGCATGTTGGCCGGGGTACGCAATGGCGTTGACGTTCACGTTGTAGCCAAACAAATTGACGGGCTGGTTTTCGGCCGCACTGCGGTTGAACACGTTCAGCCCCAAGGTGGCCTTGAGCAAAATGGTCTTGG
>DAIRSZ010000178.1:1959-4226 GCA_036804165.1 Catalimonadaceae bacterium
GCCCGAGGCCGGCACGCATCTATACGACCAATTTCACGTGTTTGCTGGCCCCGACGCGGCCCGCCTGGCCGACATGCAGGCCGCCTTCGACGACCCCGGCGTGCGCGCCGTGCTCTGTGCCCGGGGCGGCTACGGCACCACTCGCTGGCTCGATCGCCTCGACTGGCGGGGCTTCGGGGCCGCGCCCAAGTGGATCGTGGGCTACAGCGACGCCACGGCCCTGCTGCTGGCCGCCCGGGCGCAGGGCTTTCAGGCGCTGCACGCCACCATGCCCCTGCGCTTCGGCGACGCTGGCGCCACCCCCGCCCTCGACAGCCTGCACAGCCACCTCTTTACGGGCACCGACGTTTGCTACGCGCCCCCCCATCCCCTCAACCGCTCGGGCCAAGCCGTAGCCCCGCTGGTGGGCGGCAACCTGGCCTTGCTCGTGAGCAGCCTCGGTACGCCCACCGCGCCCAACACCCGCGGCTGTTGGCTGTTTCTCGAAGAGGTGGGCGAATACCTCTACCGCCTCGACCGGATGGTGGGCCAACTGCGCCGGGCAGGCCTGCTGGCCGAGCTGGCGGGCCTGCTGGTGGGCCAGTGCACGGATATGCTCGACAACCCGGCACCGGACACGTTTGGCCAGACGGCCGAGGAGATCATCGCGGCGGCCGTGGCCGACTACGATTTTCCGGTGGCCTTTGGCCTGCCCGTGGGCCACATTGCGGGCAACGTCGCCCTGCTCGTAGGCGGCCAGGGCGACGTGGTGGTGGACACCCACCGGACGCGCCTTACCTCGACGGCTTTCCCAAAGGCCTGATCGTCTGGTAAACTATTCATGGCGATCGCGTATAGAAGGGCATCTTTCTAACCCGTACTTTTATGAAAAACTTTTTTTTGGTCAGCCTCCTGACCGCCCTCTCGACCACTGCCTTCGCCCAATTTCAGATTGGCGCGCACGTAGGCCCCAACTTCTCGCGCCTGCGCACCGACAATGCTGATTTCGAAAGCTCGGGGGCCCGCGTGGGCTTTCAGGCCGGGGCCTATGCCCGCTTCGGCACGCGCGTATTCGTACAACCCGGCGTAGATTTCGTGCGCATGACGTCTGATTTGGTGGCCAGCCAAGACCTTGAGAACCCCGAGAACACCAACCTCGAAGACCGCCTCAACCTCAACGCGGTGCAAATCCCGGTGCTGCTGGGCGTGCGCCTGCTGCAAAGCCGCGACGCCTCTTCGTCGCTCAACCTGCTCGGCGGCCTTTCCTACGGCTATTTCACCCGCGTGATGGACAACGACCTCCGCATTGAGGACAGCAACCTCAACCGCTCGTTTTTTAATGCGCAGGCGGGCCTCGGGGTGGACTTGTGGTTCCTGACGTTCCAGCTCACTTACCAGCACGGGCTCACCAACACGCTCAGCGACGTGTCGGGCTCGCAGAACCGGCTGGTAGCGGCCACGGTGGGCGTCAAGTTTGGGTCGGGCGCGGCGCGCTAGGTTATTTGTTTTTATCAAGCATTGCGTACGCACATCGCTGGGCACCCCTGCAAGGGTTCTGTAGAGCCACTAAACGGAACTCTTGCGGAGTTTTGAGCGTGTATGGCAGGACTTACGTAACGCCTGTTTATTACAAAAAAAGCCCGCCGACCAATGGTCAGCGGGCTTTTTGATGAGGTGCCAATGCCCTCGGTGCTTGCTTAGTAGCGGTAGGCGTCCGACTTGAAGGGGCCTTTCTTCTCCACGCCGATGTAGTCGGCCTGGTCGGAAGACAGTTCTTCGAGTTCAACACCGATTTTGGCCAGGTGCAGGGCCGCTACTTTCTCGTCGAGGTGCTTGGGCAGCACATAGACTTTGTTTTCGTAGGTGCCGTGATTTTGCCACAGTTCCATCTGGGCGATGGTCTGGTTGGTAAACGAGCTGGACATCACAAACGAGGGGTGACCCGTGGCGCAGCCCAGGTTGACCAAACGACCCTCGGCCAGCAGCAGCACGTCTTTGTCGTCAATGGTGTATTTGTCCACCTGCGGCTTGATGACCACCTTGGTGTCACCGTAGTTTTTGTTGAGCCAGGCCACGTCAATTTCGTTGTCGAAGTGGCCAATGTTGCAGACGATGGCCTTGTCTTTCATTTTGCGGAAGTGCGGCTCGGTCAGGATGTTCTTGTTACCCGTGGCCGTCACGACAATGTCGGCGCGCTCGACGGCGTTGATCATCTTCTTGACTTCGTAGCCGTCCATGGCGGCCTGCAGGGCGCAGATGGGGTCAATTTCGGTGACAATCACGCGGGC
>DAIRSZ010000179.1:0-4225 GCA_036804165.1 Catalimonadaceae bacterium
CGCGATGAAGGCCGCAACTTTGCCTGGGACGGCGCGGACGTCGCGGCGGGTACGTACTACTACTTGCTCTACTACACCGACAAGGTCTATAAGGGCTACGTAGAGTTGCTCCGGTAGCTGGCGAGCCGATGCCAAAACTGCCCTGATCCGTCTATCTTTGGGGCTTCATTCAGCGCACAGGCATGACCATCTCCGAAACGAACTTTCATTTTACGGGCCAGACCGGTTTTTATCGCGGTAAAGTACGCGATGTATATTATTTCGGAGACCTGATGGCCGTGGTGGCTACCGATCGTATATCGGCCTTCGACGTCGTGTTGCCCCGGGCCATTCCCGGCAAAGGGCAGGTGCTCAACCAGACGGCCGCGCATTTTCTGACGGCTACGCGCACGGTGGTGCCCAACTGGGTGCTGGAAGTGCCCGACCCCAACGTGACGGTCGGGCGGGTGTGCCAGCCTTTCCCAATCGAGATGGTGATCCGCGGCTATTTGGCTGGCCACGCCTGGCGCACCTATGCCGCCGGGGGGCGCGTGCTTTGCGGCGTGCCCTTGCCCGAAGGCCTCCGCGAGAACGACCCGCTGCCCGAGCCGATCATCACCCCCACCACCAAGGCCCACGCCGGACACGACCAAGACATCAGCCGCGCCGAGATTCTGGCGCAAGGGCTGGCCAGTCCCGACGACTACGCCCAACTGGAGGCCCACACGCGGGCGCTTTTCGCCCGGGGTTCGGCCATGGCCCGCGCCCGCGGCCTGTTGCTGGTGGACACCAAGTACGAGTTTGGCCGCGCCGACGACCAAATCTACCTCATTGACGAGGTGCATACGCCCGACTCGTCGCGGTATTTCTACGCCGAGGGCTACGGCGAGCGCCAGCAACGGGGCGAGCCGCAGCAACAGCTTTCGAAGGAGTTTGTGCGACAGTGGCTCATCGGCGAAGGCTTTCAGGGACGCCCTGGCGACCCCATGCCCGATATGTCCGACACCTGGGTGGACGAAATTGCCCGGCGCTACCGCGAACTCTACGAGCGCGTGACGGGTCAAACCTGGTCCGCGCCGCCCCCCGGCGATCCGCTGGCCCGTATCGAAGCCAGCATTGGCCGGGCATTTTCGAGCTTAGCCTAAACCATGTGCCGCAGGCACCGTTATAATTTCCTGTTTTGCAAAACCCTTTTGAGAAACGCCGTCCGCTGTATATCATTCACACCATACCTTACCTTAATGAAATTTTCTATTGAACACAAAGAAAAATGCAGCGTACTCCGGCTAGAGGAAGAGAAGCTCGACGCTTCGATCTCGCCCCAGCTTAAGACTGAGTTTGTCAACCTCATCAGCCGAGAAGTGCGCAACATTATCCTTGACCTGGGGCGTGTGAAATATGCCGACTCTTCGGGGCTAAGTTCGATCTTGACGGCCAACCGTTTGTGCGACGAAAAGGGTGGTATGTTTGCCCTGGCGGCCCTCAACGACCACGTCCTGAAGCTGATCAAGATTTCGCAGCTCGACACCGTGCTCAACCTGGTGCCTACTGTCGAGGAAGCGGTGGATGCGGTATTCCTCCACGAGATTGAGAGCGAGATGCGCAGCGAAGAGGGCGACAAATAGCCGTACGTGGACTTTACGATTGACATTCTGGGAGCCAACTCGGCTAATTTTGCCTACGGTCGTCACCAGACGTCCCAGTTGTTAAGTATTCACCAGCGGCTCTTTTTGGTGGATTGCGGGGAGGCCACCCAATTGCAGTTGCAGCGCTATCGTGTGCGCACCAACCGCATTGACCACGTATTTATCAGTCACTTGCACGGCGACCACTACCTCGGACTGATTGGCTTGCTTTCGACCTTGCATCTGCAAGGCCGCAAACACGAACTTTGGCTCTACGGCCCGGCTGGGCTGGCCGAGATTCTGACGGTGCAGTTCCGTCATTCCAATACGCAACTGCAGTACGCCATTCATTTTCAGGCGACCGACCCGACCCAACCCCAAATCCTGCTCGAAGACGACACGCTCACGGTGCGCAGCTTTCCGCTTTCGCACCGGGTGCCCTGTTGCGGTTTTTCATTCAACGAAAAACCGCGAAAGCACAAGATTCGGAAAGAAAAACTACCTGGCGGACTGCGCCCCGAGCAGTTGGCGGCCCTCAAGCAGGGCGAGGACCTCTACGATGCCGAAGGCCAACTGCTGTACCGCAACGCCGACTTGACGGTGCCCCCACCCCGTGCCCGTCGCTACGCCTTCTGCTCCGACACGCGCTACGACGAAGGCCTCTTGCCCCACATTGCCGACGTGGACGTGCTCTACCACGAGGCCACGTTCACCGAAGCCTTGCGCGACCGCGCCCACGCCACCTACCACTCGACAGCGGCCGAAGCGGCCCGCATTGCCCAGCAGGCCCGCGTCGGTCGCCTACTGATCGGGCACTATTCTTCGCGCTACCGCGACCTGACCCCCTTGCTGGACGAGGCCCGCACCCTCTTTGCCGAAACTTACCTGGCCCTGGAGGGCGAGCGCACTACGATCGAGCCATGATTACTTCTACGCCAGACGCCCCGCGCGCCTATACGGAGACTGACCTACGCAATGAACAAAAGAAAAACTTTTTGTTCATCGTCCTGAGCGGCGTATTCCTGACCAACGCGTTGCTGGCCGAGCTGATTGGCGTCAAGATTTTTTCGGGCGAAGGCACCCTGGGCGTAGCGCCGGCCCAAATTCCCTTCTTCGGCGAATTTGTGTTCGACTTCAACCTGACGGCCGGGGCGGTCATCTGGCCCTTTGTCTTTATCACAACCGACATCATCAACGAATACTTCGGCATTCGGGGCGTGCGGCGCATCAGTTTTCTGACGGCCCTCTTCATTGCCTATTCCTACTTTGCCATCTTGCTCGTGACCGAGTTGCCCCCGGCCACGTTCTGGCTGGAGGTAAACGCCCAAGATGCCGAGGGGCGCCCTTTCAACATAGACTTTGCCTTCAACACCATTTTTCGGCAGGGGCTGGGCATTATGATCGGCTCGATTGTCGCCTTTTTGCTAGGGCAACTGCTCGACGTGACCGTGTTTCAGGCCCTGCGCCGCCTGACGGGCAGCCGCAAGGTGTGGCTGCGCGCCACTGGCTCGACGCTGGTTTCGCAATTGGTAGATAGTTTTGTGGTACTCATCATAGCCTTCTACATTTTTGGCAACTGGAGCTTGCAGCAGGTGATTGCCGTCAGCCTCATTAATTATTTGTTTAAATGCGGCTCGGCCGTGGTGCTTACGCCTTTGCTCTACGTGGCGCACTACCTCATTGACCGCTATTTGGGCAAGGGCTTTGCCGAGGCCGTTACGGCCGAGGCGGCGCAAGGCAGCTAGCCATGAGTACGACCCCGGGGCCGCCCCCGCCGCAAGTTGTCGCAGACGATGGCCGTGGCCAGGGCCACGTTGAGCGACTCGGCACCCTGGCCCTGCGGGGCGTAGGGCGGAATGGCAATGCGGTGACCCACCAGCGGGGCCAGTGCGGGCGAGATGCCGTTGGCCTCGTTACCCATCAGCAAGATGCCGCCCGGCGCAAAGGAGGTCTCGTACACGCTTTGGCCGTCCATGAACGTTCCGTAAATCGGGATGGCCGGGTGGCTGCGTACGTAGGTCGGCAAATCGGTATAATACCAATGCACGCGCGTAAAAGAGCCCATGCTGGCGGCAATGGCCTTGGGGTTGTAGATGTCCACCGTGGTGGGCGAGCAAATCAGTTGGCGGATGCCGTACCAGTCGGCCACCCGCACAATGGTGCCCAGGTTGCCGGGGTCGCGCACGTCGTCGAGCATGAGGGCGTAGGCATTGGGCGAAGGCGCCAGGGGCTGAGGAGCGCGCAAAGCCGCCACGGCCAGGGCGGTGTCGTTTTGGCGGAAGGTACCGGCCCGCTGGAGGTCATGGGCCGTCACGAGCGTGGGCGGCGTGGGGGCCATGTCCAACGCTTTGTGGTGCTGTGCGTAAAAATCGGGGGTCGCCCACAGGTGCTGAATCGCAAAGTCGGCGGGCAGCAGTTCAAGCACACTTTTCCCCCCTTCAACCAAAAAAACTCCGTATTGCTGGCGAAATTTTTTCTGTTGCAAGGACTGTACATATTTGAGTAAGCCTTTTGAAATCATCTGTTTATACCGTTGGGATAGTATTGGTGATGCTATCGTCTTGTCGTGTGGCCGAACGCTACACCCGCGAAGATCAGGCCCTGCTGGTGCGGCAGCAAGT
>DAIRSZ010000180.1:0-4219 GCA_036804165.1 Catalimonadaceae bacterium
GTGGCGTCGGTCTGGCTGCTCAAACGCCTGATCGGCAGCCGCAAAAAGCGCCAGCCACAGCCCCCGACCAAAACAAAAGTTGTCGCCGTGCCCGCACCCTCGGCGGCGGTGGCCACCCGTCACCAGATGGCCTCGCCCTGGCTTACCTTTGTGCGGGGCATCTTGGCGTCGGTGCTGGTGGCCGTGGCCCGCGACAAGATCAGCATCTTCATTGACCAAATTACGGAAAGCAAGTCTGCCAATGAATCGGCCCGGCCCTATTCAACGAAGCCTCCTGCGGGCACGCCAACGGGCGTACAAGGCCCTGGCTCTGCTCATTGACCCCGACAAACACACGGCCGAGGCGTGCCAACGGCTGGCGACGGCCGCAGCGCCCTACGTGGACTACTGGCTGGTGGGCGGCAGCCTGATTGCCTCCGATCGCCTAGAGGCCGTGACAGCGCAGTTGCGCACCGTTGCCGAGGTGCCCGTAGTGCTTTTTCCGGGTCACTACCTCCACCTGACGCCCGCCGCCGACGGCATCTTGCTGCTGTCGCTCATTTCGGGGCGCAACCCCGAGTTTCTTATTGGCCAACACGTGGTGGCCGCCCCGGCCCTGCAGCGCAGCGGCCTCGAGATACTACCTACGGGCTATATGCTCGTCGAGAGTGGCCAGCCCACGGCTGCTTCCTACATGAGCGGCACCACGCCCCTCCCCCACGACAAGCCCGACATCGCAGCCTGTACGGCCCTGGCGGGGCAGATGCTGGGCCTGCAGGTGCTCTACCTCGACGGGGGCAGCGGCGCGCAGCGGCCCGTCAGCACCGAGATGGTGCGGGCCGTACGGGCCGCTACCGAACGGCCCCTTTGGGTAGGCGGGGGTATCCGCACGCCCGAAACTGCCGCCGCCCTTTGGCAGGCCGGTGCCGACGTGCTCGTGATCGGCACGGCCTTCGAAACGCAGCCCGATTTGTTGCCCGAGCTGGCCGCTGCCCGCTCGGTGCCGACGCGCAACGGTCGGGCATAAAAAAACCGCACGCAGCGGTGCGGTTTCGTTGTCAGCATATTGGTTGGTCAGACGTTCATGAGCGACTCGCGGCGGCGCATTTTGCCGGCCGGAATACCGAACATCATCTTGAAACGGCGGCAGAAATAGGCCGTGTCTTTGTAACCCACTTCGCGGCCAATTTCGCGGATGCTCTTCTTGGTGGTGCGCAGCAACGAAACGGCTTTTTCCATGCGCTGGTATTCGATGTAATCTTGCGGGTTGATGCCCGTCAGCATCTTGAAGTATTGACCTACGTAGTCTTCCGACACGTTGGCCACGCCCGCCAGCACTTTGTTGGACAGATCACCACCCAGTTGCTCTTTGATGTAGGCAAAAATGTTGATCAGGCGCGGGTCTTTGAAGTATGTACTGTTGGTGGCCAGTTGTTCGACAAAAAGTCGGTTGTTGAGCACGTAACGAACTACTTCCACTACGATGGAGTCCGTATTATTTTTAATGATGCGCGCCTTGCCCGTGATTTCTTGGTTGTTTTCGTACACCACCTCTTCGAGCAGTTGCTTGAGGCGTTCGCTGCGAATGACAAAGGGCGGTATGTCGAGCGAGGCGAAAAAATTGACGGAGTCGAATACTTTGGCCTCAAACTTAAGGTAGCTATAATGATCGCCCGCAGCGTCCCCCTCGCTGCTTTTGACGGTCTCATAATAGTTGTCTTTGTTCTCTGAAAAGGCTTCGAACGAAACGTCCGGACCATTTTGACCATAAGCCAACTGCGTAGGGTGCCCGCCGGGAATAAAAAGCAACTCTCCGGGCGCGAGCACCTCATGATCTTCGCCAAAAGTAAGGCGGCCCCGATGGAGCAAGATCAACGCGTTTTCTACGTCGTCGTAGCTGCGAACCACTAGCGGCTTGAGCATACGCACGTGCTTGGCATCCAAGAATTTGATGCCCAACGACTCGATAATTTTATTGTAATCTTCCATTGCTGATTGGATTGGTTGGCGAATGAAGTCAGAAAAGTCTTGACTCCGTAATAGGACAAAACTAATGATAGTTCCCTTTCCCTCAAAATGAGGGCACAAAAAAGTGCACGTAACTTATATAGTGCGTGCACGCAAGAAAAAGCAACAAAACCGCGAGAATGATATTATTTTAATATCTCGCGGGCGATCACGATTTTCTGTATTTCCGAAGTGCCCTCATAAATCTGGGTGATTTTTGCGTCGCGCATGAGGCGCTCTACGTGGTATTCGCGCACGTAGCCATAGCCCCCGTGTACCTGCACGGCCTCGGTGGACACTTCCATGGCCACGCGCGAAGCGTAGAGTTTGGCCATGGCGCTTTCCTTGGCAAAGGGCTTTTTCCGGTCTTTGAGGGCCGCGGCCTTGAGGCAGAGCAGCCGGGCGGCGTCAATCTCGGTGGTCATGTCGGCCAGCTTGAACTGGATGCCTTGGTGTTCGGAGATGGGCTTGCCAAAGGCTTTGCGCTCATGAGCGTAGGCCAGCGACAGCTCGTAGGCTCCCGACGCAATGCCCAGTGCTTGGGCGGCAATGCCAATGCGCCCGCCGTTGAGGGTGCTCATGGCAATGCGAAAGCCTTCGCCATCCTGGCCAAGCCGATTTTCTTTGGGCACGATCACGTCCTGGAACATGAGCGAGTGCGTGTCCGAACCGCGAATGCCCATCTTGTTTTCTTTGGGACCCAACGAAAAGCCTTCGGTACCCTTCTCGACGATCAGACAATTGATGCCCTTGTGGGCGCGGTCGGGGTAGGTTTGGGCCATCACCAAATAGACCGAGGCCGAGCCGCCGTTGGTGATCCAGTTTTTGGTGCCGTTGAGCACGTAGTGGTCGCCTTTGTCCTCGGCGGTGGTGCGCTGCGACGTGGCGTCCGACCCGGCTTCGGGCTCGGAGAGGCAAAAGGCCCCGATGATTTCTCCTTTGGCCAGGGGCACCAGGTATTTTTGCTTCTGGGCTTCGGTGCCGTAGGTTTCCAGGGCCCAGCAGACCAGCGAGTTATTGACCGACATGATCACGGAAGCCGACGCGTCAATCTTGGAGATTTCTTCCATGGCCAGCACGTAGGACACTGTGTCCATACCGCCGCCGCCATAGGCCGGGTCAGTCATCATGCCCATAAAGCCCAGTTCGCCCATTTTGCGCACCTGCTCGGCAGGAAACCGCTGGTGCTCGTCGCGCTCGATCACGCCAGGCAGCAGTTCAGCGCGGGCAAACTCGCGGGCGGCGTCGCGGACGGCTATTTGTTCTTCGGTGAGTTCAAAATTCATGGTAGGTTGTTTGTTTACAATGGAAATCTGCCACCAGAATGGCATACAAAATTAGGCATCGGGGCCAGGAATGAGAAAGGGCTTAGCCTGATTTTCACAGCCTAAACCCTTTTGATAAGACATTGAGTTCGGCTAGTCGCGCCGGCCAAACAAAATAGAAGCGTAGTAGAGCAAGGTAGCCAGCGAACCCAGGGCAGCCACTACGTAGGTCATGGCGGCCCACCAGAGGGCGTCTTTGGCCATGGTATATTCTTGGCTCGTCACGACGCCCTGCTTGTCAATCCAGGCCAAGGCGCGCTTGCTGGCGTCGAACTCGACGGGTAGGGTAACGAAAGAGAACAGCGTCGTAAGGGCAAAAAGCCCCACGCCGATCGCCAGCGGCATCAGCGAAGTGTTGATCATGAGGATACCGGCCAGGATCACCCATTGCATGTAGCGCGAAGCCACCGACACCACGGGCACCAGCTTGGAGCGCATCTGCAGCGGCCCGTAGGCGCGGGCGTGCTGCACGGCGTGCCCGCACTCGTGGGCAGCCACGGCCACAGCGGCCGCATTGCGGCCGTGATAGACCTCTTCGCTGAGGTTGACGGTTCGGTCGGCCGGATTGTAATGGTCCGTCAATTGACCGGGAGTGGAGATAATCCGCACGTTGCGGACCCCTTCGTCGTCGAGCATTTTCTGCGCGGCCTGCGCACCCGTCAGGTTGGCTCGCAACTGTATCTGCGAGTACTGCTTAAACTTGCTCTTCAGCCGCCAGCTCACAAACAAGCTGATCAGCATAAAGACAATACCGATCACATAGGCTTCCATCATAAGACTTAAGAATTAAGGCGTGTAAGAATCTTGGTAGTAGATACGTCAGGCACCAACGGAATGGTGCGTACAGTGCCGCCACGTGAAATCACAAAATCTGCGCCAACAATCTGCGCAATTTCGTAGTCGCTGCC
>DAIRSZ010000181.1:0-4138 GCA_036804165.1 Catalimonadaceae bacterium
GCCGCGTGCATCTGCCGTACGCGCTGGGCCACGTCGGCCCGCAGGCTGTCGGGGGCCAATACGGTGACGTGCTCGCCGTAGCCCAATATTTCGCGCTCCAGCTCTACATTGTGTACCACGTCGAGGGCTACGGTGAGCGTCCCGTCGGTTTCGGCGACCACGCGCTGGCTCTCGTGCAGGGGAAGGGTGCGAATGTAGGGCGCCATTCGCGTACTGAAACACAGCACTACCCGCGTCACGACCTGCTCGGGGCCGCAGTGGACGCCCAGGGCCTGGTTTTTCAGATCACGAAAATAGTCGGCCTGCGCGTGTACCTCGTGGGCGGCTACTGCGTCGGAAGTGAGGGCCACGTCGGCCATCCGATCCACCCCGAAGGTTTTTACGCGGCGGGCCTTCTGCGGGTCGGCGTCCACTTCCCAGCCCACCAAATACCAGCGGTTGCGGTCTTCCAGCAGCAGGCACGGGGCCACGTGGCGGGCTTTGGGGTCGTCGCCGTCGAAGGGCTGGTAGGTAAAATGCACAGCCCGCCCTTCGGTGAGGGCCTGCCAGAGCACGCGCAGGTGCTCGGTGCCCCGCTGGGCCGGGCCTTGCTCGAAATGCAGAAAGCGTCCCACGGCCGACAGATCAAAGGCTGCCCCGTCGGGGCGCGTAAAGAACGTGAGCCGCTCCCAGCGTTCGAGCAGTTGCACGAACTGCTCGAATTCGCCCACGTCTTCGTCGTCGGGGGCATTGAGGTAGTAGCCTTGCGCGTGCTTGTCGTAGTCAACGCGGTAGCCAAACTCCTCTGTAAGCTGCTGGCGCAGCCGTTCAAGCGACTTGAGGGACGATGAAAGCCCCAGTCCTCGCAACCCGTTTTGCAGGGCACGGGCGGTCGGATACTGGAAGGGCTTGCCCGTACGGCGAATCAAATACAGGTAAGCCCGGAAATGCGCGGTCTTTTGCATCAGTCAGTCGGCACGCTGTCCGAAGATGTTTGCAACAAGAAAAAGTATAATAAAATATAAAACAAAAAAATTTATGCTGAACCCGGAGCTACGCAAAGCCGGACAGCAGCCTTTGGGGACGGCCAAGCGGTACGCATGGGTATTCGACGGCGTGAGGACGTGAAGCGTGCAGGCTGAGAGCCGCAACGCTGGTTCACATGGCCCTTGTGGTCAGTAGAGCCAACGGCCGCCCATCAGGTACGTGCGCGACTGTTGAGCTTGCGCCTTCAGCAATAAAGCAGTCAGCGCAGCCAGGTGAGGTTGCAGCGCGTTGAGGTCGTCGCCATCGGGGATGAAGTCGGCCTGCGCCTCGAGGGCCGCCAGGTGCGCCCGCCAGGCGTCCGCCTCGTCGGGTGGCAAGAGGGGCAATAGCCGCCGGGCCTGGGCCAGTCGGGCCGTTTGCCAGTCGGGGCCGGCCGCTTCGGCAAAGGCCCATACGGCCACGTGGGCCTGCACCTCGGCTCGAAACTGGGCAGCGTTGCTGTAGCCCGCCTGCGCGTACCACCGGCGCACGACCGCCACCGAGGGCAGGTCTTCCTCGCCATCGTAGCCATTGTCTTCAGCTAGCAGGGCCTGCCGGAAGGGTTCGTCAGGGGCAGTAAAGCGCGTCAAAAAAGCGATGAAACGTTGCACGGAGGCTTCCGTCAACGGTTGAGTAGGAGGTTGGCTGGGGGGCAATGCCATTGCCGACCCGCTCAGCAAAGCGCCTATCAGTAATAAAAAGTAACAGAAACGCATACGTCGAATATAAGGCCCTCGTGGGCAATACGTCCGCACCGATGGGCAGATTTCACAAAAAGATAATCTGGCTCTACGCCGTATCGGGCAACTGACCCACGTCGCGCAGGGTGGCCCGCAGCCTTTCGAGTGCCGCCGGATTGCCCGAGGGTGCCGACAGGCCCTTGTCCAGTTCGTACCAGAGGCCGTCGCCGCTGTCCACGTAATGGCCGGGCGTGCGCGGCAGGGCGTCGTGGGCAGCCTCGGGGTTGTAGTCGGGCAGGTAGAGTTGCTTGAGCAGGGGCTTGAGGGCCGCCCACGGCAGGGTGGTTGCTTCGCCCTCGGGCTGGCCGTGGCGGGTGCGCACCCGCCGGAGTGTGCGGTCGCGAAAGGCGGGCTCAAGCTGCCAGCCCCGAGATTGGCCGTCGGGCAGCACCTCGGCGTAGCGAAGCAGCAGCCGCCCCTCGTGGCCAGCGGCTTCGAAGACAGCTTGTGTGAGTTCTTGCAGCAGGTATTCCCAAACGGGCGGGTCGGAGGGTACGCCCCGGGCGAGGGTGCCGTCGGCCGTGCGGACGCTCAGGCGCAGGGTGGCTGCGTCGGCCGGGCGCAGGGTGGTCGTTTGCTGCCAGCGGCGGCGCAATTCGTCGTTCCAGACGGCGGGCAGCACCCCCGACCAGGCAAAGTCATCGTCGAGGGTAAAGCCTTCTTCCAAAATCTCTTCTTCGCTTAGCTCGTCCCGGTCGAGGTAGTGCCGCTCGTAGCTGACTTCCAGCCCGTCATCGGTCAGGGTACCGCTCAATTGGTACCTCATCTTATAGGGGGGAGGCACGGCCTCGTCGGTGCGGACTTCGGCCTCGAAGGTGCGTAGCTCATTCATTTTTCAAAATCTTTGTAGAGCAAACTGGGCTGAATGCCGCGGTTGTGCTGGTACTTACCGCTGCGATAGACGTCGTAGTCGCCTTCGAGGGCGTGGTAGTAAATCTGACAAATTTGTACCCCGGCGTAGATGCGAATGGGTTGCACGCAGAAGATCTCCAGCGTCCAGAAGCCGCTGAAGCCCACGTCGCCAAAGCCCGCCGTCACGTGGATGAACAGGCCCAGCCGCCCCACCGAAGAGCGCCCCTCCAGCATCGGTACGTAGCCTTCCGTACGGGTATATTCGACGGTGCGCCCCAGGTAGAGGCGCTGCGGTTCGAGTTCCAGCCCTTCGGGCGGAATGGTCAGCTCCTGAACGGCGTGGGGGGTTTTCATGTCGAGCACGCCCGGCGCATAGACCAGCAACTCGTGATGCAGCCGCAAATTGTAGCTGTTGGGGTTGAGTTGGGCCGGGTCGTACGGCTCAATCGTAATCTTGTCGCCCATTTGGCGGGCAATCTCCCTTCCGGAAAGAATCATGAGGGTAGGGGTTAGAAGCCAAGGGCAGCCCGTACGCGACCCAGCACGGCCTGGGCCAGCGGGCGGACGCGCTCGGCACCTTGTTGGAGGACGGCGTCCAGTTCGGCCGGGTTTTGGGTGTAGTGCGCAAAGGCGCGGCGCTCTTCGGCAAAGCGATCGCGCAGCAGTTCGAACAAGGCTTGCTTGGCGTGTCCGTAGCCAAAATTGCCGCCGAGGTACCGCTGGCGCAGGTCGGCCGTTTGGTCGGGAGTGGCCAGCAGGGCGTAGAGGGCAAATACGGTGCAGGTATCCGGGTTCTTGGGGGCTTCCAGGGGCGTGCTGTCCGTCACGATGGACATCACCGCCTTGCGAAGCTGTTTTTCGGGCAAAAACACGTCGAGGATGTTGCCGTAGGACTTGCTCATCTTCTGGCCGTCGGTGCCCGGCACGGTCATCACTTGCGCGTCAATGCGGGCTTCGGGCAACACAAATACCTCGCCGTAGCGGTGATTAAAAGCACTGGCCAGGTCGCGGGTCATCTCCAGGTGCTGCTTTTGGTCTTTGCCTACGGGCACCACGGCCACGTCGTAGAGCAGAATATCGGCTGCCATCAGCACCGGGTAGGTAAACAGCCCCGCGTTGACGTCGGCCAGGCGGTCGGCCTTGTCCTTGAACGAATGCGCGTTGGCCAGCATCGGGAAGGGCGCGTAGCAACTCAGGTACCAGGCCAGTTCGCACACCTCGGGTCGTTGCGACTGCACAAACAGGGCGTGGCGCTGGGTGTCGAAGCCGCAGGCCAGCCAAGCGGCGGCCACCGCCTGGCGGTGAGATCGGCGCGTGTCGGCGTCTTTGATGGTGGTGAGCGAGTGCAGGTCGGCGATGAAGTACAGCGACTCGTGGTCGGCCCGCTGCGAAAGGGCAATGGCGGGCAAAATGGCCCCCAACAGATTGCCCAGGTGCGGACGACCCGAGCTTTGGATGCCGGTCAGGATTCTGGCCATGCGGTGCGTAGGCGGTTGATGAAGGCGACAAAAGTAGGGATTATGCCCGGACAATGCGCAGCG
>DAIRSZ010000182.1:0-4081 GCA_036804165.1 Catalimonadaceae bacterium
AGCTGGGACTTTCGATGTTGTCGAGGGCGGTCTGGGCCTCTTCGGGAATGTCGGGATTGAGGCGGAGAATCTTGGCGGCCAGTTCTTTGAGCGACTGCAGCAGGGCCTTGGTTTCGCGCTTTTGTTTGGTGGGGAAGTTTTCTTCGATGTACGTAACCCGGGCCGTCAGGTAAGGCTCTTGCTGGACGACCTCCTCAATTTGAAAGCGTTGCTTGCCCTGAATGATGATGGTCGTGTTGCCGTCGGGCAGCACCAGCATCTTGACAATCTGGGCGGCTGTGCCCACCGAATAGAGGTCGTCGGGCGAAGGGTCTTCGAAGGTGGCATTCTTCTGGGCCGTCACGCCGATGAGCCGCTTGGCCTTGTGGGCTTTGCGCACCAGCCGGATAGACTTGCTGCGCCCCACCGTGATGGGGATCACGACGCCGGGAAAGAGCACCGTGTTTTTGAGCGGGAGAATGGGTAGGGTGTGGGGCAGCGGTTCGTCCGAAGCCGTGCTTTCGTCGTCGTCTTCGTCGGCAAGGAGGGGAATGAAGTCGTCTTCGTCCGAAAAAGCGGAAAAAGAAAAAGCGTGGATGTATTTTTGGGGGGTGTAGTTCATAGATCGTGGGGCAAGGTGGCCTGTCAGCATGACAACTTACGCCCGGGCGGAGAGTTATCCGCCCGACGATTTTAATTATTTATACCTTTACAAAGGGTGCGCCTTGCGTGGTCGAACGGACAAACATGAGGAGGAAATAAGTAAAACGCAATGGGTCCGTACAAGGCCCGACTCACACATAATGTAGATGCACCAAGTTAACAAGTTTTGTACCGGGCCAAATTTTTTTTTGGGAGCGCCCTTCTTGTCCCGTCAGTTTGTCAGGTGGCTGTGGCTGGTGCTGGCTTGTGCCTGCGGATGGGCCTGCCCAGCGTCCGGACAGGAGAAAAAAAGCCGCCGCGCCCTCCAGATCGAGGCCGAAACCGAAGGAGCTGTGCCCGGCGACAGCATTGCCTACCGCCAGTTTGAGTTCTGGAACCTCAACAAAATTTTTTATTACTACGACTACAAAAAGCGCAAGCAAATTGATCGCCTCGAACGGCGGGGCAACTTCGCCGAGGCCCTCGACATGCTCAGCGAGTACGTAGCCAACTTTGGCATCCAGAATTTCTATAAAGAAACCGAACTGCTCTGGCGCCTGGGTCAGCTCTACGAGCGCAATGGCCAGCCCCAAGAGGCCAAGGTGCTCTACCGCCTCGTGCTCAAGCACCACCGCACCGACGTGGCGGACGTGCTGCTCTACTACGACTCGATGACCGAGCTGGAGCGCGACTACTACATCCCGCTCGAATACTACTACGAGCTGGTCGAGTACCGCAAAACCATTGACACGCTGCGCCCCCCCCGGGGCGTGCTGGTCAACATGGGCGACGAAATCAACTCCCGCTTTCCCGACTACGCCCCCTCGCTCGACCCCGAAGACGGCATGCTGTTCTTCTCTTCCAAGCGCACCCGCCGCAATGCCATCTCGGGCGTTGCCGACGAGGACATCTACATCAGCTACCGCGAAGGCGACGGCTGGACGCCCGCCGAGCCTTTCCTCGAACTCAACACGCGCTTCAACGAAGGGTCGGTGACGCTCAGCCGCGACGGCAAAACGCTTTTTTTCGCCCGCTGCGACTGCCCCGATTGCTACGGCAACTGCGATATTTTTCAGGCCGACCTGTTGCCGACGGGCAAGTGGGGCAATGTGCGCAACCTGGGGCCCAACGTCAACGGCAGCACCTGGGACTCGCAGCCGGCCCTTTCGCCCACGGGCGACACGCTCTATTTCGCCTCCGATCGGCTGGGGGGCTTTGGCTTGTCCGATATCTACTACACCGTGCGCGACGGGCGGGGCAACTGGCGCAAAGCCCAAAACCTGGGGCCGATCATCAATACCCGCAGCAACGAGGTGAGCCCCTTCGTACACCCCGAATACAACGTGCTCTACTTCAGCTCCGACGGCCACCTGGTCAACTTTGGTGACTTCGACATCTACAAATCCTACAAAAAAGAGGGCCTCTGGCGCGAGCCGATCAACATCGGGCCGCTAGTCAACGGCAAGGGCAGCGAGTATTATTTTACCATTGATGCCCACTCGAAGGAGATTTTTTACGCCCGCTCCGAGCGGAGCGACCTCCAAAACCTGGATCTCTACTCCTTTCCACTACCGATGGGGGCGCACCCGCTGGCCACCACGCGCTTTCGCGGTACGCTCACCGACTCAATCACGGGCAAACCCTTTGCGGGCATTGTCTCGATCGTGGACGTGGACCAGGGCATCGAGATCGCGCCCAAGGCCCTGCGGCCCGACGGTTCGTTCGACTTCGACCTCATCCGCGACAACAACTACATGCTCATCATCCAGGGCGACGAGTTCTTTCGCATCGAAGAGCTCTTTTATTTGCGCACCGACACGGTCGTAACTAAAAAGACCGAAAATATCCGCAGTAAGAAAATCCGGTTTACGTCGCTCGAATTTGAGGGGGGCAGCGCAGAGATATTGCCCGAGATGGAGTTTGACCTCGACAATATGTTCAACTTTCTGGTGGACAATCCGCGGTTTCGGCTCCAGATTTCGGGCCACACCGACGGCGTGGGTAATGCCGAAAGCAACCTGCGCCTCTCGCGCGACCGGGCCGAGGCTATCCGGCTCTACCTCATCGCCAGCGGCGACATTGATCCGGGGCGCATCACGGCCGAAGGCTACGGCAACACGCGCCCCCTCAGAAACCCCGAGCGCACCGAAGAAGACCGCCGCACCAACCGCCGCGTCGAGTTCGAGATTCTGGCGCCGGAGTGAGCTTGCTAGCTCTTGAAGACCCGAAACGTGGGCTTGCCCACGAGGGAGAAAGCTGCCATTTTCAGCCCGATTTTCCAACGGTCGGCTTGCCACATGCGGTTATTAGAGAAACATTCTTGCAGCAGTTGCCGGGCGCCGCGCTGGTTGCCTAGCAACGCAAAGCGTTTGATTTCGCCGTAGTAAGCGAACACTTTGTAACGCCTGTAGAACTCGGCAAAGCCGGATAGGTGCCCGTATTTGTTGCGGGCGTTTTCCAGCCCCCGCAGGCGCTTGTGGACGTTGGCCGATTCGCGGTCGCCCAGGTGCTGGGTGTAGACGATGAGCGGTTCGGGAATGTAGGCGAAGGGATAGCGCAGGCTGAGGCGGTACCACAGGTCCCAATCCTCGAAATTGGGAATGGCCGGGTCGAAACCACCTATCGTCCTGAAGACGTCGGCCTTCATCGTGACGATGGAGCCGCTGTGGATGGTAAACACGCCGCGTAGCATCTGCTCGGACAGTTGGGGCGGGGGCGGAACGGCCGCAATGGCCTTGGCGGGCAGCGCGTCGTCCACCCACTTGCGCAGATAACCCGAATAGGCCACGGCAGCGGCGGGCTGCTGCTGGTGACAGCGTACGTGGCGGCTTAGGTATTGGGGAAACCACGTGTCGTCGTCGTCGAGAAAGGCAAACAGTTCGCCCCGCGCCGCGCTCATGCCCGTGTTGCGGGAGGTTGCCAGATTTTTGTTGACTTCGTGGTGCACCACCCGTAGGCGGGGGTCGTCTTGTTCGGCCACTACGGCATCCACCTCAGCCACCGAGGCGGGGTCGTCATTGACGACGATGCACTCGAAGTGGTCGTAGTCCTGCGCCACGACCGATTGCAGGGCGGCGCGTAGAAAAGCGTGCCGCTTGTAGGTAGGCAAAACGACTGATACCAAAGGTTGCGCACTGATGGACAAGGAAGTCAAGACAGCAGTTTGTTGGGTTGTGGTACAGGTTCGGCGCCCCGGGATACGGGCAATTGGTTGAACAAAGGCGGATCGCGTCGCAAGGCTTTGGGCAGCAGCCGCTTGACGCCGTTCTTGAATCGCCGCCAGGGCGCGCCGCGGTAGAGCAACTCGAAGTGGCGGTCGTCGGCGGCTCGGTCGCGCAGTACGTAGGGTGGATGTCGCAGCGGAAAGCCGATGGGCACGGCCGGGCGCGGTGCGGTTTTGCCCTTACCTTTGGTGTGGGTGGCGTCGTCGCCGTCGCCGATGTTGGCCGCCAGGTTCACG
>DAIRSZ010000183.1:0-4064 GCA_036804165.1 Catalimonadaceae bacterium
CGCACAACCAAAGTACGCGATTTCTTAAAAGGTATGCAAGCATACGTTTTTGTTCCTGATTTTGTCCAGTAGCTCTCGGCAAAAATGTGAAGCCGTCGTGTTATCTTGCCTTATCTATTCACTCATCCATTTTCATTCATGGCTATCCGACTAGGTGACACGGCACCCGACTTTACGGTCGAAACTACCGAAGGCAAAATCAGTTTTCACGAATGGCTCGGCGATAGCTGGGGCGTACTCTTTTCGCACCCGGCCGACTTCACGCCCGTTTGCACCACCGAACTGGGTACGGTGGCCAACTACAAGCCCGAGTTCGACAAACGCAACGTCAAGGTCATTGCCCTCAGCGTGGACTCGCTCGCCTCGCACCAGCAATGGCTGGCCGACATCGAAGAAACGCAGCACGTCAAGATGAATTATCCCATCATCGCCGACGAGAATCGGGCCGTCGCCGAACTCTACGACATGATCCATCCTAACGCCTCGGAGAAGTTTACCGTGCGTTCGGTATTTGTTATCGGCCCCGACAAGAAGGTCAAGCTCACGCTGACTTACCCCGCCTCGACGGGTCGCAATTTCGACGAACTGCTGCGCGTCATTGACAGCCTGCAACTGACGGCCCACCACAGCGTGGCCACGCCTGCCAACTGGCAAGACGGCCAGGACGTCATCGTTGCCCCGAATGTGCCCGACGCCGAGATAGAAAGCCGTTTCCCGAAGGGACATACCCGAATCAAGCCTTACTTACGTACCACGCCGCAGCCCAACAAATAGCTGCTGGCGCATACCACGTCGCCCCTTCGGCGACGGGTGCGTACTTTTTAGATTGCCGCTACCGAGCGGTGCGTCACAACTCTGACCGCGCTGCTCGGTAGCCCTATTTTATGCCTATGACCCACGCTACCCGCGCCGACAAAGGCGCACTCCTAGATTTGTTGGTAAATATTTTTGCTGACGATCCGCGCGTGCAATGGCTGGCCGACCCGACCAGTCGGCACTACCTGCGCCGGGTACGTGCCCTGATGAACCTCATGCTGGAAGAAGGGCTGGCCCGCCAGACGGTGTACGCCACCGCCGACCGCAAGGCCGTGGCCATCTGGAAAACCGACGTACGCCCCCGCACCTCGCTGCCGCTGATGCGCGCCAGCCTGGCGTTTGCCCTACGAATGGGCGTGCCGCGCCTGCGTCGCTCGTCGCGACTGGAGCGGGAGGTCAACGCGCGTCGTCCGACCGATGGGCGCTACGACTACCTCTGGCTGATCGGTGTACACCCCGATCATCGGGGCCAGGGACTCAGTTCGCTGCTGCTCCACCCGCACTTGCAAGAGGCCGACCGTCGGCGGCGGCCCGTGTACCTAGAGACCACCCATCCGGCGCACGTCCAGCGCTTTGCGCGCTACGGCTTTGTGGTCTTCGGCGAATACCCGCTCGACCCCTTAGAGGGTACGACCCTCTATTTTTTGCGTCGCCCGCCCCGGGCGGCGGCTACCTCGGTAGCCTCGTCGCTGTGGTGAGGGCAATGGCAGGCGTGGGCATGGGGCGTGGGACGTGGGGTCGGCACGTCGCGTCGGTACGTCGGTACGGTAGGTCTAAAAATCTATTGTTTAGGTTTTTTCTTCCGCTTGGGCGATGCAGAATCATTTAACCTAAAAAGAACTGGCAAGGTCATTTTTACCGATACGGGTTCTCCGCGTTGCAGCCCGGGTGTCCAGGGCGGGCAGCGCCTCATCATCTGCACGGCAATACTATCCAGTTCTGGGTCTATGCCCCGCGCGACTTCTACCTCACGAAGGTTTCCGTCTTTACCAACAACAAAGTCAACTAACACACGGCCTTCGATACGGGCTTGCCGGGCTTGGTCGGGATAATATATTTCCTTCGAGAGCCACACATATAGCGCCTTCATTCCGCCCGGAAATTCGGGTTGTTGTTCGACAATCACGAAGGTCGCCTCGTCAGATTGGGCTTGCCGCGTAGCCGGGCTGTCAACTGCCGCTGAACCAGCATCCGACTTAGGAAGGTCGGCAGCTAATTCAACTGCTTTATCATCTACCGCTTGGCCAAGCGTAAAAAAAATCGGCACCACCATCTTGACCCGCACCACCTGCCCTTCGTGCGTGCCGGGCCGCCAGCGCGGGCTGCGGCGCATCACGCGCAAGGCCTCTTCGTCCAGAGCCGGGTGTACGCCCCGAACAATCTGGACGTGCTCGGGCAGCAACTGGCCATTTTTCTCGACGATCACTTCTACAAACACCCGTCCTTCGGCGCGATCGGCAATGGCCGAGGGTGGGTAGGTGATCTGCTCGACCAGCGATTTTTGAAAGGCCAACATCCCGCCCGGAGGCTCGGGAAGTTGCGTTACGTGTACGAACACCGTAGAAGTATCGGGGGCTTCGCCGATCGTGCGTACGGCACTTTCCTGCCCGTAGGCCAGGCCGCTCCACAAGAGCAGGCACCAATAGAAATGCTTCATGGAGGTCGGACGGGTGTTGTGGTTTATATATAAAAATATTTTTTTTGTCTTAAAGTACCAAGTAACCTACCCTCAAAAAACCAAATTTCTACAAAAATTTATAGGATACATTGACAGCGATGTAGAGACGTAGCAGGCTACATATAGCGTGGTATGTCTCCGGCCCAACGCATTGTAGAGACGTAGCATGCTACATCTCTACAATGCGTGCGATCAAAAACACACATTAAATCGCGTCTCTACGGACAGCTTAGCCGCGGCCGTAGCGTTTGGCCCAGGTACGGAGCTGTTTTTCGTGGGTGCTGTCCAGGTCTTGGGGGCGGAGGCGCCACGTCCAGTTGCCTTCGGGTACGGCGGGCGTATTGAGGCGGGCGCCTTCGTCGAGGTTGAGCACGTCTTGCACGGGCAAGATGACCACCCGAGCCACGGAGGCGTAGGCCATCCGGGCCAGCACCTCGGCCGCGTTGGCTTCGTCCACCGGGCGGCCTGCGTAGGCGGCCAGACGTTTGCGCCCGGCTTTGTCCAGGTCTTGACGATACCAGCCTCGTGACGTGTTGTTGTCGTGCGTACCCGTGTACACCACAAAGGGCGGCGTATGGTGGTGCGGAATGTGCGGCGAGCGGGGTTGGTCGTCGCCGAAAGCAAACTGCAATACCTTCATGCCCGGCAGGGCAAACGCGTCGCGCAAGCTAAACACGGCCTCGTCCACGTCGCCCAGGTCTTCGGCTACGAAGAAGAAATCGTCGAAGTGGGCCTGCAAAGCCTCGAAGAAGGCCGCGCCCGGCCCAGGCTGCCACGTACCCCGGATGGCGTTGGCCGATCCGGCGGGCACTTCCCAGTAGCTCGCAAACGCCCGAAAGTGGTCGAGGCGCAGCAGGTCGAACCGCTCGCGGTTTTTGGCCAGTCGCTGCAACCACCAGTCGTAGTCGCGGTCGCGGAGGGCCTCCCAGCGGAAGGTGGGCATGCCCCAGAGTTGGCCTTGGTCGTTGAAGTAGTCGGGCGGCACACCCGCCACGCCCGTCAGTTGCCCCTCCGGGTCGAGGGCAAACAGGTCGCGGTTGGCCCACACATCGGCCGAGTCGTGGCCGACGTAGAAGGGCAAATCGCCGAAGAACCGGACGCCCCGCACGCGGGCGTAGGCTCGTAGCTGCGTCCATTGTTGATCGAAGACAAACTGCTCCCAGCGCACGCGATCCAATGCCGATGCGTGGGCCTTGGCAAAGGCCGCCAGGGCCTCCCGGTCGCGGTCGCGCAGGGGCTGCGGCCAGGTGTACCAAGGGCGGTTTTCGTGGGCCGACCGCAGCACTTCGTAGCGGGCAAAGTCGTCGAGCCAGTGGGCTTCACGGATGCAATATTCGGCGAAAGCCGCTTCCATAACCGGAAAAGCTCCGCTCCGGAACCGCACGTAGGCATTGGCCAGCAGTCGCAACCGCGCCTCAGCGGCCGCGGCGTAGTCCGCGTGACGACGGTGCGGCAGGCGGGCGGCGGCCAGTTCTTCGGTGCTGAGCAGGCCCTGCGCAGCCAGTTCGTCGGGACTGATGAGCAACGCATTGCCCGCCATGCTGGAGCGCGAGCTGTAGGGCGAGTGGCC
>DAIRSZ010000184.1:0-4045 GCA_036804165.1 Catalimonadaceae bacterium
CAGTACGTCAGCGACCTGGAGCGCCAGCCCGACGGCCGCTACGTGGGCGTCATCACGATCTACCAACGCTTCGAGGGTACCTCCGACGACGGCCTGCGCTACCGCGATACCACCAAAAAGGACATTACCGTGTACGTAGAGCGCAAAGAAACCCAGATCAGCGGCCGCATTGTGGACTTCTGGGACGTGCTGCTGGGCGACATTCGCGTCACGGAAACCACCAGTTAGGATGAGGAAGTGGGGGCGCATCTGGCTCGGGCTGTGGTTGGGCAGTAGCTGCGCAATGGCCCAGCCACTGAAGGAATATCTGGGCGACGAAAAAGCCCTCTATGCCCAGACCAAACAGGTCAATCAGTTTTTTCGCCGCTTCAACGGAGAAGAAGACCTGCAGGGCAACCGGTACTACGAGGGCAATGCCCAGTATCGCGATGCGCGCCTGCGCACGGGCTACCTCCAGATGCTCTTCAATGAGGCCGACACGCAAACGCCGGCCAGTCGGCGCACGGCATTTATGCGCGACGTGGTTGACAAAGGCCGCTTTCTCGACTTTCACGGCGACGAATGGTTTGCCGAAGTAGAAGCCACGTTTACCTACAAGGGCAAAGAAGAAAAGGCGTTGTTGTTTTTGCGTCTCGAGCCTGCCGGACAGGGCTATCAGTGGGCTTTTTCGCGGGCCTATTTTGCGCCCTACAACCGGGCCTTCCCGCGCGACACAGTACACCACGAGCGTTTTTTACATCCCCTTAGCCACGAGCTAGAGTTTATGAACCTCCGCAAAGCCTTCGCCGAGCGCGACCAGGTAGCACACTATGCCGAGCGCGATTTCCGCCCCGACCACCTGACGCTGCTGCTCTACGAGCTTCGCAACGGCCAGCTTACGTTTCGCACGGTGCGCGAGGTTCGCTTCCATTTCTTTCAGGTGGACGGGTGGTATTTTCGGGTGGAACGCTTCAACCGGGCGGGCTACAACGCGGGTTGGCTAATGACCAACCTGCTGGCCGTGACGCCCCAGGAAAAAGCGCAACTTTTGCCTTTCATCTACCATGCGCAATAACCTTCGCCTTATTTTTTGGTTCAGCGGGCTGATCGCGCTGACGTGCGGATCGGCGTGGGCACAGCGTGGCCCAGCCAACTATAGCCCCGAAGAAATCGCGGCCTATAAGGCGCAAATGCGCGAACTGGTGAGTTTTGTGGAATTCACGTTCAACACCCTGGGCGATTCAGCCACGAGCGTACGCGAAAAAGAAACCATTTTCCGGGAGAGCTACCGCAAAGCTTTCCGCGACGAGAAAGTGCAGGTAGAAGACGACCTCGACAACCGCGAGGTGATCACCTACAAACCCGTGCAGGCCTACCTCAAAGACATTGACTTTTTCTTTCGCCAGGCCCGTTTCGAACTCCAGATCGAAGACATCAGCCACTATGTCAGCGAAAACGACGGGCTGTATTTTCGGGCGCGGCTCAACCGCAACTTGCAGGCTATCACCCTCGAAGGAACACGCATCAACCGCAGCCAGGTGCGCTTCGTCGAGGCCAACCTCGACGCCCGCCAGAACCTGCAGATCGTCAGCTACTACACCACTCAGATGAGTCGCCGCGACGAACTGCGCGCCTGGTGGGAGCGGCTTTCGCCCGAATGGCAGGCCGTGCTGGCCGCGCAGGTGGGTCTGGACCTGATTGGCGACACGGCCACCTACCGCGCCCACCAAGAAATTGTCGCCCTCGAAGCCCTCGATTTGTCGGGCGAAACGGGCCTCTGGGACTTGGAGCCGCTGAGTAAGCTCACTAACCTGCGGCGTCTCGACATTTCCAATACGTTTACCGAGTCGCTGGTGCCGTTGCGCAGCCTCACGCGGCTAGAGGTGCTGCGCGCCAACCAAACGCGGGTGGCCAATCTGTCGCCTTTGCGCTATGCCCACGACCTGCGCGAACTCGAACTGGCCAGTACGCCCCTGAGTGACTTGTCGGTGGTGGCAAGTTTTGTTCAACTCGAGAAGCTCGACCTGCGCCAGACCTCCGTGCGCGACCTCGCTCCTTTGCAGGCCCTTTCGACCCTGCGCGTGCTGCGTGTGGGCGAAACGGCCGTCACCGACCTGACTCCTTTGCAAACGTTGTCGCAGTTGGTGCTGCTCGACCTGAGCGGCACGCCCGTGGCTGATCTTTCCCCGCTGCAACCCCTTGCCCAGCTCGAACACCTCAACGTCGAGCGCACCGACGTGCGCGCGTTGCAACCTCTGAGCCGGTTGGCCTCGCTGCGCATCTTGCACCTCAACCAAACCGATGTGGCTTCGCTGCAACCGCTGCACGCCCTGGCCAAGCTCGAAAAGGTGTACGGCGACCGAACGCCCATCGGCCGTGAGGAAGTCGGTCAACTGCGGGCCGTGCGCCCGGCCGTGCTTGTTATTTTCGAGTCGGGGCAGTTGCAGTCGTGGTGGCGGCAAATGCCCGAGCCGTGGCGAGAGGTGATGCGCGACTACGTGCCCGCCGACTCGATCACCAACGAAGTGCTGGCCCGCATGACGGCCCAGGCCGAACTCGACCTGACGGGCCGGGCCGACCTGGCCGACCTGACCCCTTTGCGCCGCCTGACCAACCTGCGGGCACTACACCTCGGGGGCACGGGGGTGCGCAGCCTAGAACCCCTGCGCGACCTGCTCGAACTCGAAACGCTGGTGTGCAGCCAGACGGCCATCAGCGACCTGGAACCGCTGCGCCCGCTGGTAAGCCTGCGCACGCTGCGGGCCGACCAAACGCAAGTGGCCACGCTGACGCCGCTGCACGAGCTGACGCGGCTGGAACTGCTCAGTTGCGACCAGACGAACGTCACTGCCCAAGAAGTCCGGGCGCTGGTACAGGCGCAGCCGGGCTGCCTGGTGATTTTCCAGACGGAAACCTTGCGTGCCTGGTGGGCGGGCCTGTCGCCGGCGTGGCAAGGGGCCCTTGGCACCCCCGCAGAAACGCCCAGCGCTCGGCAGTTGCACGAACTCATCTTCCGGCACGAACTTGACCTCGGCCGTGCCGCCATTGATGACCTGACACCGCTGAGGCCCTTTCTGCGGCTGACTGTGCTCCGCTTTTCCGGCTCAAACGTACGTGACCTCTCGCCCTTATCGGCACTGACTACGCTGCAAACCCTCCTCTGCCCCCAAAATCCCGTCGAGGATCTCGCCCCCCTGGCGGGGCTGGTCGGATTGCGGCACCTCAACATCGAGAACACGCCCGTCAGCGACTTGCGCCCGTTGCAATCGCTGGATAGTTTGGAGGTGCTACAGTGCGGCGGTACGCCCGTGCGTAGCTTACGGCCCCTGGCCGGACTTACGCAACTCGAAACGCTGGAGTGTTTCAGTACGGGTGTGCGCAGCTTGGCCCCGTTGCGCGACCTGGATCGGCTGCAACTGCTCAAGTGCTACAATACGCGCGTATCGGGCCGTCAGGTGAGCAAGTTCCGGGAGTGGCATCCGCAGTGCCAGGTCGTGTACTATTAGCCGTACCTGCCAAGCACCTTGGGCACGGCATGGCGCCTTGCTTGCAATGCAAGTCCGTTTGTCCGCGCACGGAAAAATGGCCATTCTACATCCTGATGGTCTCATTAAGGCACTCTGTGCGTAATTTGCATCCTTCTTACGTGTATTTTTTTTGCCCGGAGGCACTTATACCCTTTGAGGAAAAAAAGTTAATGTGGATAACTTTTTTCATGTAAGAAATTCAAAAAAACTTATTCGTTTAATGGCGATATGCGACAGGTCTGGTTGCTTTCTGTAAATCATTTTATAACTTATGCGTGTTGTTTTGACTTTTTTAAACTACTTATTGTCTTCATGGCCTAAAATCTTGCGTCGTTAGTTTTTACATTTTTCTGGCCGATTTTTAAATTATAACCGAAAAAGTTTCATAATCGAATGGAAAAAGGCTTGTAAGATCAGCGTAAGGGATTTAGTTTTGGTCAAATGTTAAACTCATCAACAATCACACACGCTATGAAAAAGTACCTACGTTTGCTCGCCGCTGCTGCCCTGATGGTTAGCTCCCTGGCCTTCACCGCCTG
>DAIRSZ010000185.1:0-3994 GCA_036804165.1 Catalimonadaceae bacterium
ATGCGCGGCGTGACGATCAGCCCCGACTGCGGGTCTTTGCCCTCCATAATTTTCTCGAACCCGCGAAACATGGCCGATTGGGCGTGGGCCCGCGTCACGACGCCGTTTTCGATATAGACTTTCACGTCCAGGTCGCCTTCCACGCGCCCGACGGGGGAAATGTTCAATTCTTTAACTACGCTCATAAAAATGGTGGATTAGGTGAAGAGGAAAAAAACGCCCAGACCTTACTTCGACGTTTCGTGCAGCGCTTGGTCCGTATTGGCTATGCGTTCGAGGGTGCCCATCGTTTTTTCGAAACCCGCCCGGGCGTAGTAGCCAATCTTAGAAGTGCCCGTGGGCACATCCTTGGGCAAAAAGCCCATGTACTTCATAGTTTTGAAGACACTACCCTTGGCCAAGTCGTTGTGCGGAAAGCCCGGCTCGGTGCAGCCCAGGCAGGGGTGGTTGGCCCGCGTCTTGCTCGACTGGCGATTCCAGAGGATGCGGTTGCAACTGGCGCGCGTCATGGGCCCGCGGCAGCCCACTTCGTAGAACAAACACCCGCCGCGCTTGCCAAAGTGGCCATCAATTTTCTGGGCAAAACTGATGGCGTTGGTACAGCCCGTTTGCACAAAGTCGGTGAAGAACGTTTTGGGGCGGTGGTAGTCGTCAATGAGCACGTCGCCGATGCGGCCCGTCGAGATGGCCACCAGAATCTGCGTGATCCAGTCGGGGTGGGCCGGGCAACCGGGAATATTGATGACGGGCAGCCCGCCCTTCGATTTGTAGTCGCTGCCCAGAAAGCCCCCTTTGGCTTTGCGGTGAAACTGCATGCCGGTTGAGTCGCTGGGATTGGGCTCGACGGCCGGAATACCGCCCCAGGTGGCGCAATCGCCGATGGCCACCACAAAATTGGCCACTTGCGACAATTCGCTCACCCAGTCTTTCATGGGCCGCTCGGCGAAGTAGTTCATGGTGCCCGTGTTGTGCGGCCCGCGGATGATCGAGCCTTCGTACACCAGAATGTCGAGCGTGATCTTGCCCGCGATAATGTCCTTCATCAGGTCGCTGACCTGCTCGCCAATTTCGAGACCGATGGAGGGGTGCCAGAGAATATTGATGCCAAAATCGGTGATTAACTCAACGACGGTGGGTTCTTCGGCGTTGAGAAACGACATGGTGTTGCCGCTACAGGCGCCACCTTGAAGCCAAAGCACATTTGCTGCCATAAGAAAGGAGGTGAATAAAGTGGTTGCAGATTGAAAGGGACTAAAAAGTGGCCTAATGGCTGATTCCCAAAATTTACCTCCAATTATAAAGTTTTTAGCTTTCTAATTCCACAACTATAAAAGAAAATTAATTAATTTTTATTTAGTCTAAGTCTATAAATATTAATTTCCTCTCAGGTAATTTAATCGGCATTCCCCTGTACCTACCACCGCGGGTTTGAAGAAACTTTCTATCCCACGCGGTGTTTCTTTGTGCGAATGTTTTATCTAATCACGAAACCACGTTTGTCATGGCCATCATGATCACCGACGAATGCATCAACTGCGGTGCGTGCGAACCCGAATGCCCCAATACTGCCATCTATGAAGGCGGCATTGAGTGGACGTGGGGAGGTGGCACCCAATTGGACGGCATCGTAGAAGTGCCCGGCGAAGGCCAGGTGGACGCCCGCGCCCCCCAAACGCCCGTCTCCGACGAATTCTACTACATCGTCACGGCCAAATGCACCGAATGCACGGGCTTTCACGAAGAACCCCAATGTGCCGCCGTCTGTCCCGTAGATTGCTGCGTGGACGACCCCGACCACCGCGAAACCGAAGCAGAATTGCTGGCCAAAAAGGCCTTCATGCACGACTGAGCTTGCTTTCCGACGCCAAAAGCCTGGCCCCTGGGGCCAGGCTTTTTTTGTGCCTGCTGCTTGGACATCCACTAATTGCTTATCCCGAGCGGCTGCCGCCAAAGGTCATTTTTACAGGAATAAAACCGACCTTTGCGCCACCAATGCGCACTTTCGCCCCTGATCCTTCATTGCCATGCTGAGTTACATCGTCTGGGCCGCCAGTCCGGACATTTTCACCATTCCGGTCATCAACCACCCGCTGCGCTACTACAGCCTGATGTTCGCCCTGGGCTTTATCATCAGCCAGCAGATCATGATCTTCATCTTCAAGCGCGAAAATCAGCCCCTGGCCTACATTGACAAACTGACCCTCTACATGGTGGTGGCCACCATCCTGGGGGCGCGGCTGGGCCACGTGCTTTTCTACGAACCCGAGATGTTCGTCGAAGACCCCATCGCCATCATCAACCCGTTCAACGGTGGCTTCACGGGCCTGGCCAGCCACGGCGGCTTTTTCGGCATCGTCACGGCCCTCTACCTCTATTCGCGGCAGGTCAAGGGCCAGAGCCTTTTCTACATCATGGACCGGATCGTGATCGTAACGGCCCTGGTGGGGGCCATGATCCGCTTCGGCAACTTCATGAACTCGGAAATTATCGGTAAGCCGACGGGCACCGACCAAGGCGTTGTGTTTGCCCGCCACGCCGTAGATGGCCTGGAGGCCAACGTGCCGGGACTGGAAACAGTCCGCGCCGACCGGGTCCGCGCCGAAGGCCTGGCCACTCCGGTAGCCCTTACCCTGTCGTTTTCGCCCCAGTTGCGCGACGAGGCCGTCGCCCGCCAACTGCTCGACCACGACGTCCGGCGGCTGCTTTCCTCCTTTCGCTACATCACCGAGCACGTCCGCGTGCCGGCCGATCAGCCCCTGCGCTACGAACTTCGGCAAGAGAAGGGCCGCTTCGTAGCCGAGGTGCTGGCCGAAGGCGTGGCCCGTCACCCCTCGCAGCTCTACGAGTCGGCCTGGTGCGTGGTGCTCTTCGTGGGGCTTTTTCTCTGGTGGCACTACCGCGGCGACCGCCTGCCCGAGGGCCAACTGTTCGGCATCTTCATGACGCTGCTGTTCGTGTTTCGCTTTCTGGTCGAGTTCAGCAAAGAAAACCAGGTGGCCTTCGAAGACAACCTGCCGCTCAACATGGGGCAGTGGCTCAGCATTCCGCTGGTCATCATCGGGCTGGTGTCGCTGTGGCTGTCGGCCCGCAAAAAATCGGCCGACAAGACGGTAGCCCGCTAGCGGTATCTTGTCCGCATGGCTTCCCGTTTGTTCGGTATGCACTTCCCCGATTTCGAACTCAACCGCCGGCGGCCGCGCCGCCTGCGCCAGTCGCCCGCCTGGCGGGGCCTGGCCCAGGAAACGCACCTGCACCCCGACCACCTCATTTTCCCGCTGTTCCTCATCGAGGGGGACAACCGCACCGAGCCGGTGGACGCCATGCCGGGCATTTTTCGCTATTCGCTCGACCGCCTGCTCGACGAGATCGCGGCCTGCCACGCCCTGGGGCTGCGGGCCTTCGACGTCTTCCCCAGCCTGCCCGAGGCCCGCAAAGATCGCCTCGCCACCGAAGCCACCAACCCCGACGGCGTCTATCTGCGCGCCCTGCGCGCCATCCGGCAGCAGTTTCCCGACGTGTGCCTGATGACCGACGTGGCCATGGATCCGTACAGTTCGGACGGGCACGACGGCCTGGTGCAGGACGGAGAGATCCTCAACGACGAAACCCTCGAAATCCTGGGCCAGATGGCCCTGGCGCAGGCCGAGGCGGGGGCCAGCTTGTTGGGCCCCTCGGACATGATGGACGGCCGGGTGGGCTACTTGCGGCGGGTGCTCGACGCGGCGGGCCACCAGCAGGTGGGTATCATGTCTTACACGGCCAAATATGCCAGCGCCTACTACGGCCCCTTCCGCGAGGCACTGGCGTCGGCCCCGCGCTTCGGCGACAAAAAAACCTACCAGATGAACCCGGCCAACCGCCGCGAGGCCCTCGTGGAGGCCGAACTCGACTACGCCGAAGGGGCCGATATGCTGATGGTCAAGCCGGCCCTCAACTACCTGGACATTATCAGTGACCTGAAGGCGCGCTTTCCCGTGCCGATTGCCGCCTACAA
>DAIRSZ010000186.1:0-3985 GCA_036804165.1 Catalimonadaceae bacterium
TGGAAATGTGTTTTTAATGTGCGGATGTGGCTTTTCTGGAACATGAATTTCTCCCAACCACCCTGTAGAGACGCACGGCCGTACGTCTCTACATTGGCATTATCTAACTACCTAGTCAACTAACTACCTAATCAACTAATTGACCCGGTTTTCTACAAAGTCCAAGATCAACCTGAACGCTCCCTCGAAACCCACCAGCGAGAGGCCCTCGGGGCGGTCGTGGACGTCGTGGTAAGCCGACGAACCGCCCAGCGTGTAGAGGAAAAAGGCGGGCACGCCCCGCATCGAAAAGAAGTAGTGATCCGAGTTGGCCGCCGCGCCCCGCGCCTTGAGCGCCGGCACGTACTGCCCGGCCGTATTGAGCCGGGCCAGTTGGCCAAATGCCTCCGGATGCACCTGCCCGTTGACGACCATCAGCCCGTCCTCGCCCGTGCCGAGCAGGTCGAGGTTGAGCAGAAAGCGAATCTGCGCCAGCGGGAAGAGCGGGTTTTCGGTGTAATGCCGCGAGCCGACCAGCCCCGCTTCTTCGGCGGCAAAAGCCATAAAAAACACGCCGTAGGGCGCCGGGTGCCGGGCGTAGTGGTCGGCCAGTTCGAGCAACATGCTCGTGCCGCTGGCATTGTCGTTGGCCCCCGGAAAATAGACGCTCCCCATCCGCCCGAGGTGGTCGTAGTGGGCTGTGATCACGACGAACGAGTCGGGTTGGGCCGTGCCCGGCACGTAGCCGATCACGTTGCGGGCCGGGTAGGCGGGCTGGTGGGTGGCCTCCACGCGCCAGCGCACCCGCCGCGCCGACGCGGGCCAGGCGTCGGTACGCACCTTGAGGTGCGGCACCGGGCCGGGCGCGGGCGCCAGGCTGGCCGTCAGCTTTGGACAAAGCTCGACGACGGCCGCCACCGTCTCGAGGTGCCGCAGCAGGTCGTCGGGCAGGGCAGCGCGGCGCTGCCAGTGGCGCTCGTGGACGAGCAGCACGCGCCCGCGCAGCTTGCGCCGCTGCCAGCGGGCCCGCGCGTCGGCGTCCTCAAACAAGGCCGTATCGAAGGCCAGCACCCGCCCCCGACCCGTTCCTGCCGCCGAGGCTGCCCCCGCAATGAAGTCGTTGCCCAGGGCCAGGGTGCGGCCGTCGGCGCCGAGGGCCACCACCCCCGGAAAGGTCTGGATCGGCAGCCGGAAAGACTGGTAGTAGTCGGTCGCCATCGGCCGCAGGCCGATGGCGGCGAAGCGATCGGCCAGCCAGGTCGCCGCCACGCTGTCGCCGCGCTGCACGTAGCCCCGGCCGTGCATGCCCGGCGCGGTGAGCGTGTCGAGGTATTGGTGCACGCGGTCTATGTTTTGGGCGCTGGCCCCGGGCGAGCCGCCGAGGCACCCCCCGAGCCACAGCCAAAAAAGAATCCGAAACCGCATAGGGGCACAAACTACCAAAAATATCGGTGGGTTTTCATCTCATCCCAAACAGGCCGCGGCTATGCAAGTGGTATGGTTTACGAGTAACCTGATGGACATGCGCCACGCCGCATATAATCCCGATAATCCCGAAGAGGTGCTGGAGACCCTGCGCGTGGCGGGCTGGGCCTCGGGCCTGTACCTGCTGCACTTCCAGACCTCGGGCGGCACCTTCACGCGCAAGCTGGTGGTGGGCCGATAGGCAGTAAAAAAGCGCAGGCCACGGGCTTGCGCTTCGAAGAAAGCGGGGCGTGCGGCCCACGTCGTCCGCCAACTACTAGGGACATTTAGGAATCTGACCGCCGACGACATTGGATAAGTCACCTGTGCTAAAATCCAGTTCACAAAAGTCGAGGGCGCACATAAGGGCTATTTCGTACGAAAGGCCGCTGCCCATTATCAAAGGAGTGCGGACCCGGAAACGAACCTCGTATTGTTGTAATGGGCAAGGTGCTATGGGGGTGGGGGGATCGTTCTGGTACTGTTTATGAAGTGCTGAATAGTACGCCCCAACGGTTTTGAAAGGAATCTCCGTTCCGCCGATACCTGCCAGCACCTTTACGCCGCGTCCGACATTTAACAGAGCCGCGCCCCGCATATTTACCCGGGCGTCCCGAATAACGAGCCAATATTCGGTGTTAGGCTGAGCACATTCTATAATGTTACAATTGTCATCGCGTAGGTACACTTGAGTCATTGTATTATTTATGTACTCTATAGTGCATTGACTAAGACAATTTCCTTGCACTGCAGGAGGAGGTGATTCTACAGGGAAAGGTGCTGCCTCTTCGGCGGCACCTTCTAAGCCTTGGCCCGAGGTCATTTGTTTGGGAGAAGCAGGCTCGGGTAAGGCCGATTCGTGGCTACAGGCTACGAGACAGAGCCATGCAAGAACAATAAATATAATTGGGGGGGGGTAAAAATTGTGTTTTCATGATAACACGGGTCATAATGTGAAAATGAAGTGTATATTGATGCCGTAAATAAGACACTAAATGGCGGGGCAAACAAGTATTACCAGAAATATATTTTTCGTCGGGCTGGCGCTTTGCCTGAGCCTCCCGGCCCTCTCGCAGCACGAGGCTAACACGTGGTTTTTCGGATCTTTTGAGTCGGGTGGGGGCCTGAACTTCAACGGGGGAGTGCCCGTGGCCGACCACCGCACCTTTCCGCAGGGTACGGGGTTTCACACGCCCGTGCTGAGCGATCGGCATACGGGGGAGTTGCTACTTTATACTGACGAGTACACCCTCTACGATGCCCGGCATCAACCACTGACCGACAGCAGTAACTTTAGGCCATATTTCTCTATGGCGATGTTTGTGCCCAAGCCGGGTGATCCGGATCGGTACTACTTGCTCTGTGATACGATCATGCCCCCCGTCAACGATCGGCGGATCATCCTATCGGGATCATCGCGTTATCTGGAAATCAGCACGGCCGCCGGGCAAACCGAAGTAGTAGGCTACGGACAACGCCTGCACGTGCCTTATCTGACCAGTCATCCTTGGCCCAATAGCACGACGGCCCGTCCGAGCGCATGCGTAGTGCCCCATGCTAACGGACAAGACTACTGGCTGATCAACTCCAGCGTGGACTCGGCCGCGCTGACGGTGCAAAGGCTGACGCCGGCGGGTTTCGAAGCGCCCCGACAAATCTCGCTGCCAAACCCGATGTGGCTAGAAAAAGTGTCTCCCAATGGAGAAATGATCACTGCTTTCCATCCGACGTCGCTGACACCCGTTGCCAATGAGTGTGAGATATCCCCACCTGGAGGGTACATCTTGTCTCTACTTCATTTCGATCCGGCCGTGGGCACTATCACCCAAATACAGCTAGTGGATACGCTTAGTTCTGGTTTGTCACGTCGGCCTCCCTATCTTTCTTTTTCTCCGGACAACACCAAGCTCTACCATACCGCACGCGTGTACGCAGTGACGGCCAAAGAACAGTGTGACGATGCGCCCGTAATGCAATACGAAACAAATGCGGAATCCATTCGGGAAAGTCGGGTGCAACTGGTACCGGAAGGGTACTCATTAGGGCAATTAGCAACTGGTTCTGACCTACAACTTGGCCCCGATGGAAAGTTGTACGGAGCACCCAGGCAGGGCGCAAGCCCGCCCTCGTGGGAGACGCGCAGTGCCTTGCTAATATTCGATCGTCCTAACGAAAAGGGCGACGCCAGTGGCTTGCGGGTGGCTTTTTTCGATCAGAAGGGCGTGCGGACTTCCGCGGGCTTCCCCCGCTTCATCGAGCGCACCTTCCTCGACCGCGCGCCGGTGGACACGCCCTGCGACCCCTCGGCGGTGGTGGTAGCCCCCAACCCGGCCCGCACGCACGTGCGGCTGCAGTGGTCGGCCGTGTGCCCGGTGCGGGTGCACGAGTTGCGGGTCTACGACAGCGCGGGACGTCGGGTGGCCCACTACGTACCGCCCGAAGGGGTGCTGGAGACCCTGCGCGTGGCGGGCTGGGCCTCGGGCCTGTACCTGCTGCACTTCCAGACCTCGGGCGGCACCTTCACGCGCAAGCTGGTGGTGGG
>DAIRSZ010000187.1:0-2550 GCA_036804165.1 Catalimonadaceae bacterium
TTGGTTGGCGGCCTCGTCGAAGGAGCGGTCGCCGCGCCGCACCACGTAGATGCCCCGCTCATTGTGGTCGGGCAGGGTCCGCCGCACGTAGTCGCCAAAGCCCGCGAGGTCGCTCGTGACGGTCGGCACGCCGCTGGCCACGCACTCCAGCGGGGTGTAGCCCCACGGCTCGTAGTAGCTGGGAAATACGCCCATGTGGCAGCCCCGCACAAACTCGTTGTAGTCCATGCCGAACAGGGGGCTGGTAGGCGACACAAAGTCGGGGTGATAGACGATCTTGACGCGGTCGTCGGCCTTATTGACGAGCTGAGAGGCCCGCAAAAAGTTGAGGATATCATCTTTGGCGGGGTCTATGAGGTTGTGCGTAATGACGGGCGGCAAACTCGGCGACTTCCACGAATAGAGGGTTTTGCGCAGGCGCAGTCTCCAGTAATCATCTACAAAGTCGTTGAGCGAAGGCAGCTTGTCCCGCTCTCCGGTAGCGACTTCGTAGAAAAGCTTCTCGCCAATTTCGCGCTCAATGGCCGCGCAGGTCTGCCGCATCTCTTCCATGATGGCCCGCGACTGCAGCACGTTAGGATTGATGGAGGAAAAGGGCCGTCGGGTGATGAAAAACATCACGATGGTGGTTTGGGTGCCCGCCTGCTTCATGCGGTAGTTGAGGCGGGCCAAGGCCTCGAGGGTCAGGTCGAAACCCTTGTTGCGATACTCGTAGCGCCCCGAAGTGAAAAAATAGAGCGTATTGTCGAGGTCAAACTTGTAGCTGGGGAAAAAGTGCCCCATCACAAAGCGGTGAATCTTCTGCTTGTACTGCTGGTGCAGGTTCTGAAACTCGTGCAGGGCCGTAAAACGCTCGATGTTCAGGCCGTTGGGCAAGATCACGTCGGGCTTGCGGCCTAGCAGGTGCTCGCACTCGCGGGCCGTCACGTCGCTGACGGTCGTAAACACGTGCGCCCCGTGGGCCGCGGCCCGCTCCATCTGCACCTGCGGCAAAATATTGAATCGGCTCGACTCCTTGTGCCAGTCCAGTTGAGGCAAATGGTCGTAGAAGTAGGGGTCGTTCATGGCCAGAAAACGGCCCGGCGAAGTGGCATGCGTCGTAAAGACGATCTGCAAGTTGAGGTTGTCGCGGCGCAAAGAGGGAATTGGCGTGCCGGCCATCCACTCGTGGATGTGCACCAGCAAGCGGTGCTTGCGCATGGCCTGGTGGCGCGAAAGCTCGGCGTAGAACTGGCGCGATTGGTAGCCAAAAGCCACCACCTGGTCAATGAGTTGGTCTTGGCCGGGCGTCTCGATCTGGTGGTGCTCGTAGAGTTGCGCCTTGATGAAGCCCAGTTGGTTGTACACGGCGTAGGGGTTGAACAACACCACGCGTGGCCGACCCGGCACCAGCCAGCGACCGTAGTGCACCTCCATGCCCATGTTGCGCAGACGCTGCACCGTGCGCCCGAACGGATCATCGGTGATGCCCGTTGGCTCGAACTCGGCTTCGGCGGCTCCCTTGAAATAAGGCCCCACCAGGCAGTAGCGCTCATCCCAAACCTCTACCATGCTGGGCACCTTCGAGCGAATCACGGTATAAATCCCCCCCACCTGGTTGCACACTTCCCAAGCCGACTCGACCAGCAGTGCCGGGGGCCACGACTTTCTAGGGTTTGGGGCAATGCGGTCGGGTGTAGCGGTCATCTCAGCCATAGTAGGGTAGGAACAAAGTAGGCGGTTAATAAAGCAACTTACCAGCAGCCTTGCAAGACGTGGGCAGCAGGCAACTGCGCACATATTTCACGTCAAAAATGTAGTCGGAGTTGTGCCACACCAAAAAGCCGCCCTGGCCAGGGCGGCTTTTCAATAAGATACCGGAAAGAGAGTCCGTCAGGGCAGTTGCGTAGCGGGTAGGTCGTTGACCTCCACCAGCGGCACCGAGGCCCGGAAGTCACGGTTGATTGTCCGGATGAAAGCATTGGCCACGATGCCCTGTCCGCGCGGGGTCAGGTGCAGCCCGTCCAGCCCAAAGACACCACCCGTCACGAGCGTACTACGGAAGGTCACCCCGTCAATCACCAGGCCATTGGGCCGATTGACACGGTTGAGCAGGGTTTCGATGTCCACCAGCACAATGTTTTCCGAACTGTTGGCCAGCGTGCGGATCACGCCGTTGAAGGCTTCGTGCCGGTCGCGCAGTTGGGCGATCTCGGTTTCGTCCATCACAAACCGATCGGGGATGGGCCGGGTCGAGCCCCAGCCTCCGCAGCGCAACGAGTCGCCCGGCGTGGTGAGCAGCAGCCGCTCGCCCGCGCGCAGCGTCCGGATACCCGTCTTGGTTTCGGCCACAAAGCCATTGACGCCCACCTGCAACTCCAGGTTGATGCCCGACTGGGCGTAGGCACTCCGCAGCGAATCTACCTGCCCTTGGCGCTCGAGCACCAGCCCGTTGGCGGGCACCGTCGTGAAAAAAGCCGCTGCCCCGGGGTTGGGCAGCGTAGCGATCGCGCCTTTGGCACCATTGGCCGTCAGGGCACCCACCAGGGTTTCCATCGTAGCGCGAAAGCC
>DAIRSZ010000187.1:2650-3912 GCA_036804165.1 Catalimonadaceae bacterium
TCGTTGTTGCCGATCCAGAGCGTAAAGAACGTCGGGTTCTGCGCCAGCGCATCGCTCAACACCGTGGACTGTGGGTTGCTGGCCATCCGGACGTAGAACGGGTTGGCCAGACCCTGGAGAAGGTTATTGGGGTTGCCGTAGCCATCGAAGAGCAGGTGAAACGACTTGGCGCCGGGCACACCCAGGTTGTTGAAGGGCGCTTGCGCGTTGACGAACGCGGCGGGATTGAGCAACACGTCGGCATTGTTGTTGGCGTCGGCCGGGGCCGGGGCCAGGCTGGTGTTGCCCAGGCAATCCGTGGCGGGCCGCAGCGCCAGGCGCGAGGGCACAAAGGGGCCTTGCGGCGTCAGGGCGGGCGAGCCCGCGCTGCGCCCGGCCGGCATCAGCGGCTGGGTGAAGTTACCCCCGCCTACCTGGCGGAACTGCTGCGCCATCAGGTTGGGGTAGGAAACGTTTTGGCCTTCGGCGAACAAGGCGCCGTCGTTGAAGCCCGCCGTCAGCGAGTTGCCCAGGGCTACGTACGTGGCAAAGTTGGCTTCGCCCGCGCTCAGCGTGGGCGGATCTACGTTGATGTCGGGTTGGCAAGCGGCCAGCCCCAGGGCTAGCCAACTATATTTTTGTAATAATTTCATGGTGTGGAATGCAAGTAAGTAGGATCAGAAACTGTAAGAAAGGCCCAGACCAGGAATGAACGCCCGCTGGCGGAACGTACCCGCGATGGTGCTGTTGATGGTGCCCGCTGCCTCGAGGTCGTCAATGGTCTGGGTGCGCTGGCCCGTAGTGATGAACAGGAATGAGGCGTCTATCCGGAGCCGCTCGGCAATGCTGAACCCAGCCCCGGCCGAGAGGCCAATACGGTCAATGTCGGGCGTTTCGGGCGTCAGATAGCCCACGTCCACGGGCGACTCGTCGAAGTAGCCCCCGATCCGCAGCGACAGCGCATTGGTGGGCATATACTCCAGCCCCAGGCGGTAGGTGATGGCGTCGTTGTAGTTGCGTGGCGACACGGACGCATCGGCACCCGCCACGGGCGCGTTGAAATCGAGGCGCAGCTCTTCGTAGGCACTCCAGTGGTTGTATTGCACGTCGGCCGCGATCGTGAGCCGATCGTTGGGGCGCACGGCCACGCCCAGGGTGGTGACGGCAATCAGGGGCAGCGTGGCCGAAAAGGTCGTGGCCTGAAAGTTGGCCGCAGCGGTGGCGGGCACCTCGAAGGTGGCATCGCCGTCCTCAACGGTCAGGTCAATGCGCGAGCGGTAGGT
>DAIRSZ010000188.1:0-3906 GCA_036804165.1 Catalimonadaceae bacterium
GGCGCATCTCCACCGAGGGCGACTTGAGAAATTTGCGCCGGGCCGGCACGTTGAAGAACAGGTTCTTGACGGCCACACTGGTGCCTACGGAGGCGGCGGCCGCCTCTTGCCCCTTCACTTCCGAGCCTTCGATGCGCACCAGGGTGGCCAGCTCGTCGGCCGGGCGCCGCGACTTGAGTTCGACTTGCGCCACGGCCGCGATCGAGGCCATGGCCTCGCCCCGAAAGCCGAGGGTACGGATGGCGAACAGGTCCTGTGATGTTCGGATTTTGGAAGTGGCGTGCCGCTCAAAGCACATACGGGCATCGGTTTCGGACATGCCCTGGCCATCGTCTATCACCTGAATGAGGGACTTGCCCGCTTCGCCAATAATGACTTGTAGTCGCTGGGCACCGGCATCAATGGCGTTTTCCATCAACTCTTTCACCACCGAGGCAGGCCTTTGTACTACCTCGCCGGCGGCGATCTGGTTGGCCAGTGCGTCGGGCAAAAGCTGAATAATATCCGTCATGAAATGCGCAAATAAAGAAAACGCCCGCCGAAGGGCCAACTGGTGCAGGGCCAAGCACACTTTGGGGGGCCGGGGCCGTCGGGGCGAGGCGGCCTACCTGTTTCAGGAGCCAAACCGCCTCCGCACCAAAAAATAACCCACCAGGGCCAAGACCAGAAACACCAGCGCTCCGCTGCCCCAATCAAAATAAAAAAAGCCGGCAGCCGTAATACCCAAGATAACCACCAGCAACAACTGAAACAGGCTGGCCGAGTCGAGGCGCTGGCGGGCAGGTGCCCGCCGCGTGAACGTGCGAGAAATGCGGGCTTTGGCCAAAGCAAGGTCTACGTCGTCGCGTTCGGCCAGGTCGGTGGGCGGATCTTGGCGCAGGCGCCGCTCCTGCTCCATCTCACGGCGGATCTGCTCGGTGCGTGCGCGCAGCTCTTCGGCGGCGGGATCGTAGTAGCGGGGCGTATATTCGAAACGGCGGTGCCGGGGAATTTTGGTCAGCGAAGGTAGTTTCATATATGAATGGTGCGTAGATTTTATGAAAATAAGAAGCCAATGCTTACAAACCATTTGCCATCGAAGGGGCTACTCGTAGGTAAGGTTGTTCACCAAGGGGATAGTCTTGGGGGCGCAACCGGCTTTATGCCCTCAACAAGACAGGCCGTGCCCACTGCTGTAGTTTTTTCGTTATCGGCAATTTGCTCACTTTTACGTCTATTAACCCCTCACCTTTACTAATCGTTTGGCTGTGCTGGCACGTTCTTTTGGCTCGCGAGGCGGGTTCGCATTTTTTCTGTTATTATTTTTTGGTGGAGGCACTTACGGGCAGTCGCCGACCCATTTGGCCCAACAGACGGCCTGGGTGGACAGCGTAATGGCCGCCCTGCCTTTTCCCCAACGGGTAGGGCAGTTGTTCATGGTGGCCGCCTATTCGAACCGCGACGAGGTCCATCACCAGCAGATAGACCGCCTCGTGCGCGACCAGCACATCGGGGGGCTGATCTTCTTTCAGGGTGGTCCCATCCGGCAGGCGCGCCTTACTAACCGCTATCAGCAACTGGCCCGCGTGCCCCTGCTCATCGGCATGGACGCCGAGTGGGGCCTGAGCATGCGCCTCGTGGACAGCACCCTGCACTACCCTCGTCAGATGACCCTCGGTGCCCTCTCGGACAATACGCTCATCTACGAGATGGGTGCCCAGATCGCCCGCGAATGCCGCCGCCTGGGCGTACACGTCAACTTCGCCCCGGTGGTGGACATCAACACCAACGCGGCCAACCCCGTGATCGGTACGCGCTCGTTCGGCGAAAACCGCGAACGCGTGGCCGAGAAGGGCATCGCCTACATGAAGGGCATGCAACACCACGGCGTGATGGCCAACGCCAAGCACTTTCCCGGCCACGGCGATACCGACTCCGACTCGCACCTAACCTTGCCCGTGGTGGCCCACAAGCGCGACCGCTTGCGCGAACAGGAGCTGTATCCCTTTCGTCGCCTTTTTGCCGACAGCCTCATGAGCGTGATGGTGGCCCACCTGCACGTACCCGAATACGACAACCGGAAAAACCGGGCCGCCACCCTTTCGTCGGCCATCGTGACGAACCTGCTGCAAAAAGAAATGGGCTTCGAGGGGCTTATCTTCACCGACGCCCTCAACATGAAGGGTGTCAGCCAGTTTTACAAACCCGGCGAGGTGGACGTGCTGGCCCTGCTGGCGGGCAACGATGTACTTCTCTTCGCCGAGGATGTGCCTGCGGCTTTGCGGGGCATCGAAAAAGCCGTGCAAGATGGCCAGATTACCCGCGAAGAGATTGACCGCCGGGTGCGGAAGGTGCTGCGGGCCAAATATTGGGCGGGTCTGCACCGCTTCCAGCCCATTGCCGAGGCCAACCTCTACGCCGATCTCAACACCCCCAAAGCCGAAGCGCTCATCTACCGCCTCTACGAACAGGCCATCACCGTCGCCAAAAACGACGACGGTTTGCTCCCTTTCCGGGCCCTAGACACCCAACAGTTTGCCTCGGTCACCATCGGGCTGGGCAAGACCAAGGAGGGCAAGTCCAATGCCTTCCAACAGACGTTGTCGCGCTACGCCGCCTTCGACCACTTTCAACTGACGGGCGCGGCGCCCAACTACCGCAGCGTAGAGGCCGCCCTGCGCGACCACACCACCGTGGTGGTGGGTTTGCACAACCTCAACAACAGCGCGGGCAAGAACTACGGCCTGGCGCCCGAGGCCATCGCCTTTATCAAACGGCTACGGGCAGCGGGCAAGCAAGTGGTGGCCGTGGTGTTCGGCAACCCCTACAGCCTCGACCGGGTGGCCGAGGCCGGGCAGGTGGTGTGCGCCTATCAGGACAACGACTACACCCACCGCTCTGTGCCGCAGGTGCTCTTCGGAGCCGTGGCGGCGGCGGGCACGCTGCCCGTTACGGCCTCGGCCGAACTGGGGGCGGGCACCGGATTCTTTACGCCCAAACTCAACCGACTGCGCTACGGCTATCCCGAAGATGTAGGCATGAACCGCGACGCCCTCGATCAGATAGATCGCATTGCTCAGCGGGCCATCGCCAACCAAGCTACGCCCGGCTGCCAGGTAGTGGTGGCACGCCAGGGCACGGTGGTCAAACTCGCCAACTATGGCCACCTCACCTACGACGGCCGCCAGCCCGTAGAAGAAACCACCCTCTACGACATCGCCTCAGTGACCAAGGTGGCCGCCACCCTGCAAGCCGTCATGTTTCTTTCCGAGCGCGGCCAGCTCGACCTCAACCGCCCGGCCAGCCACTACCTACCCGAACTGCGTGGCACGGACAAAGAAAAAATGCTGCTGGCCGATGTGCTTACTCACCAGGCCGGGCTGGTGCCTTTCATTCCGCACTGGAAACGTACTACCAAGGATGCCCGCCCGCTGGGGGAGTTTTACCAGCCTCGGCGGAGTGCGCGCTACCCGACCGAAGTGGTGCCGGGGCTCTACGCCCGGGCCGGGCTGGAAGATTCGCTCTGGGCCTGGACGGTGGCCACGCCCCTGATGCCCGTAGATCGGAAAACGCGGCGACACGGCTATAAATACAGTGACTTGGGGTTTTACGTCCTCAAGCGCGTGGTCGAGCAGCAGTTGCAACAACCTATCGAGGAGTTTCTCGACAACTGGCTCTACGAACCGCTGGGGATGAGCACCATGGGCTTTCGCCCGCTGGAGCACTTTTCGGCTGCGCGCATTGCGCCCACCGAACAGGATATGGGCTTCCGGCAGCAACTCATCCGGGGCAATGTACACGACCAAGGCGCGGCCCTCAGCAATGGCGTAGGCGGGCATGCGGGGCTTTTTTGCAATGCCAACGACCTGGCTATCCTGATGCAGATGAACTTACAAAACGGCCTTTACGGCGACCGTCGCTACCTAC
>DAIRSZ010000189.1:0-3903 GCA_036804165.1 Catalimonadaceae bacterium
ACCGGTTCGGAAGGCACTTTCCACGCCGGGCAAATGATTGAATACGGCACGCAGGTGGTCGGGGGCGTTACCCCCGGCAAGGGCGGACAACAGCACCTGGATCGGCCGGTATTCAATACCGTACAGGAAGCCGTGCAAGCCACGGGCGCCGATGTGTCCATCATCTTTGTACCACCCGCTTTTGCGGCCGATGCCATTATGGAGGCTGCCGATGCGGGCATCAAGGTGATCATCGCCATCACCGAAGGCATCCCGACCCGCGACATGGTCAGCGTCAAGCACTACCTGACGGGCAAAGATGTAGTCCTGATTGGTCCCAACTGTCCGGGCGTGATCACGCCCGGCGAGGCCAAAGTGGGCATCATGCCCGGCTTCATTCACAAGCCCGGCAAAATCGGCATCGTCTCGCGCTCAGGTACACTTACCTACGAAGCCGTAGATCAGATCACCAAAGCCGGGCTGGGCCAATCCACTTGCATCGGCATTGGCGGCGACCCGATCATCGGCACGGTGACCAAAGACGCCGTCCGGATGCTGATGGAAGACCCCGGTACGGAGGGCATCATCATGATCGGCGAGATTGGCGGCAGCATGGAGGCCGACGCCGCTTATTGGATCAAGGAGCACGGTACCAAACCCGTGGTGGGCTTCATCGCGGGCCAGACGGCCCCTCCCGGCCGCCGGATGGGCCACGCGGGTGCCATCATCGGCGGGGCCGACGACACGGCCGCCGCCAAGATGAAAATCATGCGCGAGTGCGGCATCCACGTGGTGGAGTCGCCCGCCGCACTGGGCGAAACCATGCTCAAGGCACTGGGCGCCACGGTCTGATCAATTCCCAATGGTTTATTCCGGCAAGCGTCCGCTCTTACGGACGCTTGCTCTATTTTGAAACCCGATAGAAACACTTTACTCATCATGTTTGTCGTATGGTCGTCCGCATCGTAAACCGTTCGCACCACCCCTTGCCCGAATATGAAACCGCCTCGGCCGCAGGCGTTGACTTGCGGGCTTGCCTGCCCGAACCCATCGCGCTGCCTGCGCTGGGACGCGCCACCATCCCGACTGGTTTGTACCTGGAAATGCCCCCGGGCTGTGAGGGCCAGGTGCGCCCCCGCAGTGGCCTGGCTGCCCGCCACGGCGTGACGGTGCTCAACAGCCCCGGCACCATTGACGCCGACTATCGGGGCGAAATCCGGATTATCCTCGTCAACCTGTCGGCCGAGCCGTTCACGGTGCAAGACGGCGAGCGCATCGCCCAGTTGGTGTTTGCCCGCTGCGAAACGGCCGAGTTTTGGCCCGTTCAGCAACTGAACGAAACGGCGCGGGGCGCGGGCGGCTTTGGCAGCACGGGCAAATAATGGCGGGCGCCTGGGGTTTTATTCGACCTGAAAACCGCTAGTTTTGCCCTGAGCCGTCTGCAGCAGCCGGCCGATGACCAGTTGCTATGAAAATCGTGATTCCTATGGCCGGTGCGGGCAAGCGGTTGCGCCCCCACACCCTGACCGTTCCCAAGCCCCTTATTCCCATTGCGGGCAAGCCCATCGTACACCGCCTGGTGGAGGATATCGTGAAGGTATGCGCCCAACCCGTGGAGGACATCGCCTTCGTGGTGGGGCATTTTGGGGAAGAAGTAGAGACCCAACTGCAAGCCGTAGCGGCTGAGTTGGGCGCCCGGGGGCACATCTGCTACCAGGAAGAGCCGCTCGGCACGGGGCACGCCATCCTCTGCGCCCAGCAGGTGCTCGAGGGCCCCGTGGTGGTGGCTTTTGCCGATACGCTGTTCCGGGCCGACTTCAAGCTCGACGCTAGCCAGGAGGGGATCGTGTGGGTGCAGCGGGTGGCCGACCCAAGCGCCTTTGGGGTGGTGCAACTCGACGCCCACCAGCGCATCAGTGGCTTTGTGGAAAAGCCCACGTCTTTTGTGTCTGACCTGGCTATAATCGGGATTTATTACTTTCGGGAGGGGGCTTACTTAAAATCCCAGTTGCAATATTTAATTGACCACGACGTTCGCAAAAAGGGCGAATATCAGCTCACCGATGCGCTGGAAAATATGCGCCAACGGGGCACTGTGTTTGTGCCCGGCGAGGTGATCGAATGGCTCGATTGCGGCAACAAGGCCGCCACGGTGCACACGCACCAGCGCTACCTTGAGTCCATCCGCCACCAGTCATTGATTGACCCTACGGCGAAGGTGGAAGGCGCCGTGCTCATTCCGCCCGTCTATCTGGGTCCGTACGCCGAAATACACAGTGCCGTGGTAGGTCCGTACGTATCGGTGGGTGCCTATTCGCAGGTGATTGGCTCGGTGGTGCGCAACAGCATCGTCCAGACGCACACCCGCCTGGAAGACGTCACCCTCGAAAACTCGATGATCGGCAATTTTGTGTCGGTCAAAGGGCAACCCAAGGACCTCAGTCTGGGCGATTATAACCAACTGACCGACTAAGGCCAAAAGGCTTCGTCCCTGAGTCGGGCATTTGCATATCAGGCAGGCCGGACGTATTTTCCGGATGCGCACCGAAAGCGCTTACAAAAGAGTATGGCTCGCAAGACAATCAGAATATTTGGCCTGGGCTGGCTGTTGGTCGGCTGGCTGTTGGGCACGGACACCACCGACGCCTGGGCGCAGCGCAAGAAGCATCGGCAGCGCGAACCTAGTGAGCGCGACCTGCGCGAGGCCGAAGGTTATTTCATTGACGGCATGAAGTTTTTCGTGCTCGAAAACTACGACCGGGCGCTGCCTTCCTTCCAGAAGGCACTGTCTATTGCCCCCGAAAATGCCGCCATCCATTTTCAGATGGCCACCCTTTTTGCCAAAACGCAGGAACTGGAGCGTGCCATTGCCCACGCCCGCCGCGCCCTCGAGCTGGAAGAGCAAAATCCGTATTACTACCTGCTGCTGGCCCAACTCTACGAACAACTGGGCACATTTGGCGAGGCCATCAAGGTGTACCAGCGGCTGGCACGGCGCTTTCCCGAAAACAAAGAGTTTTACTTTCCGCTGGCCGCCGCCCTGCTCCAACACGACAAGCCCGAAGAGGCGATCCGCGCCTACGACCACATTCAGGAAACCTACGGCATCAACGAAGAGATCGTGCGGCGCAAGCAGCAGATCTACCTCAAGCAGAACAAGCTCGACAAAGCCTTGCAGGAAGGGCACAAGTTGATCGAATACTTCCCTGAAGAGACGGGCTACGTCATCAATCAGGTGGAGATGCTCATGGCCAACGACCGCATGGACGACACGCAGGAACTGCTCGAAAATCTGCTGAGCCGCGAACCTAACCACTCGAAGGGGCGCCTGCTGCTGGCCGAACTCTATCACCGCCGGGGCGACGAAATTCGCCACCGCGACCAGCTCAAGGTGGTATTTGCCGACCCGAGCGTAGAGATTGACAACAAAATAGCCGTGCTGATGGGCTATTTGCCCCGCCTCGAGGACGCCCAGGCGCAGCAAACGGCCCTCACGCTGGCCGAAGCCACGCGCCAGGCGCACCCCCAAGACCCCAAGGCCTTCGCCATTTCTGGCGACTTGCTCTCGCTTTCGGGGCAGCGCCTGGCCGCCCGCGAACAGTATCTACGCTCGGTGGCCCTCGACGACACCCACTTTGAGGTCTGGCAGCAAATTGTGGCCATTGATCTGGAGCAGCAACAGTTCGACAGCCTGGCCGCGCACACCGAGGCCGCCCTTGAGTTGTTTCCCAACCAGGCGGTGCTTTGGCTCTACAACGGCGTAGGCTATTATTTCACCAAAGACCACCGACGGGCCGCCCGCGCTTTCGAGACGGGACGCAAACTCGTGACCGATAATAACCAACTCTTGTTGCAGTTTCATACTCAACTGGGCGATACGTACCACGAACTGCAAGAGCACGCCAAGTCGGACGCGGCCTACGA
>DAIRSZ010000190.1:0-3870 GCA_036804165.1 Catalimonadaceae bacterium
CATGCGGCGCACGTTGGCCCAGCGCGGCATTCCGCTCTACATTTTTCACTGTGAAGTGACTGAGGGGCTGGCGCGCCTGTCGGCTTCGGTGCGCATAGTCCGGCTCTATTCCCATCAGGAAACGGGCGTACGCCTGACCTACGACCGCGACCGGGCCGTGGCGCGTTTCTGCCACCAGCACCAAATTCGTTGGCACGAGTTCCGCCAAGACGTCGTCGAGCGAGGCCGTCACAACCGGCTGGGCTGGGCCGAGGCGTGGCAAGCACACATGGCTGCCCCGCTGGCTATGCCCGATTGGGCACGCTTCCGGCCGCTGGTGCTGCCCGACGAGGTGGTGCGTGCCGTGGCCGGGCCACCATTGCCCACTCGCCTCACCGAGCCTTTTGCCGAAGGGCAGCCCGCCGGCACCGCCTACGCCCAGCGCTATCTGGACAGCTTCTTGGCTGGGCGCGGGGCCAATTACCGTCGTCACATGAGCCGCCCGCACGAAAGCCGCCGCAGTTGCAGCCGCCTGTCGCCGTACTTGGCTTGGGGCAACGTGTCGGTGCGGCAGGTGGTGCAGGCCGTGCGGGCGGCCAAATCCGAATCGGCCTTTCCGCAGTGCCTGCGGGCCCTCGAAGACCGCCTGCGCTGGCGCTGCCATTTCATCCAGAAATTTGAGATGGAAGGCCGCATCGAGTTCGAGAACTTCAACCGGGGCTTCGACGCCGTGCGCACCGAAATTGCCCCCGACCGGGTGGCGGCCTGGCAGGAGGGCCGCACGGGCTTTCCGATGGTGGACGCGGCCATGCGCTGCCTCAACCAGACGGGCTACCTCAACTTTCGGATGCGGGCCATGCTGACGTCTTTTCTGAGCCACTACCTCTGGCAGCCTTGGCAGGCGGGGGCAGCGCACCTGGCCCGGCAATTTCTCGACTACGAACCGGGCATTCATTATCCCCAACTGGCCATGCAAGCGGGCGTCACGGGCATCCACGTGCCGCGCATGTACAACCCCGTCAAGCAGTCGCACGACCACGACCCGCACGGAAAGTTTATTGCCCAGTGGGTGCCCGAACTGCGCGCGGTGCCCGAGCCATTGCGCCACGAACCCTGGTGCCTGACGGCCCTCGAGCAACAGCTCTACGGCTGCACGCTGGGGTCGGACTATCCGTACCCGGTGGTAGTGCCCAGGGTGGCTGGGCAAGAGGCCCGGGCGCGGTTGGCCGCCGTGTACGACCACTCGCTCACCCAGCGCGAAGGCCGGCGCATCCTGCGTCGGCACACGGCACCCGACAAGCGGTGGGTGCAGGCGGGCGTGTCGCCACGGCCCAGTGCAGCGATCCATTCGCCGCAGGTCACCATTTTTTGACTAACTTTTGCAAGGTTTGCAACTTAGTGCCACTCCTTTTTTGTCCGATGCCCTTTCCCCACTCCTTTGCGCAGCAATCGCCATCCGACAGCAGCAATTTGCGCGACATCCTCGAACTGCCCCGAAGCGCGCTCGACGAGGTACTAGATTTTTTTAACAGTCCCTTGTTCAACATTGGCCGCACCGAGATCACCCCCCGGGGACTGATTCTGTTTTCGGTGGCCGTGTACGTGGTCTATTACCTGGCCGGAGTGGTGCGGCGGCTGCTGGTCAATCGGATTCTGGCCAGCTACATCACCGAGCTGGGTGTCCGGCAAGCCATCGGCACCATTGTTCAGTACGTGGTGATCGTCATCGGCCTGTACATCGTCACGCAGGCTACGGGCATTGACCTGAGCGGGTTGGGCATTTTGGCCGGGGCGCTGGGCGTGGGCATTGGTTTTGGTCTGCAAAATATCACCAGCAATTTTATCAGCGGGATCATCATTTTGTTCGAGCGGCCCATCAAGGTCGGCGACCGCATCACGGTCAACAACACCGATGGCAATGTGATCAAGATTTCGGCCCGAGCTACCACCATTGTCACCAATGACAACATCGCCGTGATCGTGCCCAATTCGGACTTTATTTCGGGGACAGTGACCAACTGGAGCTACACCGATCGGCTGGTCAGGTTCAATATTCCGGTGGGGGTGTCGTACCGCGAAGACCCGCGCGTGGTGGAGAAACTACTGCTGGAGGTGGTGGCGCAGAACGCCGGGGTGCTCAAAGACCCGCCGCCCGACGTGCTTTTCAAGGAGTATGCCGATAGTGCTTTGATCTTTAACCTCCGCGTCTGGACGACCAAGTTTGTGGATCGCCCGCCCGTGCTCAAGAGTCAGCTCTACTACGCCATCTTCGAGAAGTTCCGGCAGCACGACATCGAGATTCCCTTTCCACAGCGCGACCTGCACGTGCGCTCCGGCCTGGAGGTGTTCAATGGCCATCGGCCCGCGCCTAAGCCCGCCGCCGAAGCGAAGGACGAGTCGTGAGTGCATCGCACTGCCCGTCCTTACTGATGGACATTGCCGCTGCCCAGTCGGCAGGCGATGCCCACTATCCGCCCGGACTCTGGCCAGCGCAACGCTTTCATCCCCACCTGCCCTACCAGCGCGAGGATGCCACGCTGTTCTATACGGCCCTGATCCTCTTCACGCTGCAGAAAGCGGCTGATGAGCTATTGCCTGCCGATCGGGCACTGCTGACCCGTATGCAGGCCCGGGCCGCGGCTGTGCCCCGGCTCTTTCGCAACCGCGATGGCTACGCCACCTACAATTTCTGGCAGACGCGTCCTTCGCGGCACATGCCCAACGGCTGGCTGACGCACCGCCTGCGCCATTTCCAGATTCCCGACGACCTCGACGACACGGCCTTGGCCTTGCTGGCTTGGCCCCACGCCCGGGCCGAGGCCACGGCGGCCCGGGCCCGCCTGCTGGGGCACGCCAATGGCACCTACCGCCGGGCGCGGCCGTGGCTGCGCCACTACCGCCACTGGCCCACGTACTCTACCTGGTGCGGCAAGCACATGGGCGTGGACTTCGACGTGTGCGCCCTGAGCAATTTCCGGCTGGCCGTGCATACCTACCACCTGCCGCCCGTGGCCGAAGACGACGGCGCTGTGGCTTTCGTCTGTTCGGTGATCCGGCGGCGCGAACACCTGACGGCGCCCTACTACGTGGCGCCGTATTACGCCCGCCCGGCCCTGATCCTCTATCACGTGGTGCGGCTGGCCACCGCGCCGGGCTTTGCCGAACTCGACGACCTACGGCCCCAACTGGTGGCCGACCTGCGTGGCTTGCTCGCCACCGCCCGGCATCCGCTCGAACGCGCCTTGCTGGCCACCAGTTTGCTGCGCCTGGGGCAGTCTCCACCCCAAATAAAGCCGCCTACACCGGGGCAGTGGCGAGATTTCTGGTTTTTTCAGGCGGGCCAACTGAGTGCTTTCGAGGGGCGGATTTGGCAGCGAATGGCGCCCTATCCGGTGTTTCACCTCAAGTATCGCTGCCTGGCGTATCACCAGGCACTTTGGCTAGAATACCAGATGCTGGCCGAATCTATTCGGTAAGCTCGACGAGAAAATCCCAGCGCGGGTGGGGCGAGTAGAGAATATTGCCGATAGCGGCCACGGGATAGATGCCGTGGACGTTGGTGCCGAAGACGTAGTCGGCGTCGTCCATGGTGTTGAGCAGGTACATCCCTTCTTCGACCGAAATGCCTTCGGCCCGCGCCCGTTCGATGACCACTTCGCGCATGATGCCACCGACGCACCCCGAGCGGAGCGACGGCGTGTAGAGGGTATCGTCTTTAACCCAGAAAAGGTTGGCGCACGAAAACTCGCTCAGGTGGCCCGCGTCGTCGAGCAGCAGGAGGTCGTCCACCCCGCGTTCGCGGCACTCGATCCCGGCCAGCACGTAGGGGAGGGCGTTGCAGGTTTTGAACCGCGAAACGGACGAGTACATCAGGTGCACTTCTTCGCTAAA
>DAIRSZ010000191.1:0-3856 GCA_036804165.1 Catalimonadaceae bacterium
GCCTACGTGGCCAAGCCCAACGAACTGCCCGCCGGGGGCAGCCAGGCCATCACCTCCGACAAGGGCCTGTACTTTATCAACCCCGACGGTGGCGACCCCGACAAGCCCCGCCAGATCTGGACGCAGGGCGAAACCGAGTCGAGTTCGTGCTGGTTTCCCACCATTGACAGCCCCAACGAGCGCTGCACGCAGGAGATATTGCTCACCGTCGAAGATCAGTACACTACCCTCTCGAATGGGCTGTTGATCTATTCGACCGAAAACCGCGACGGCACCCGCACCGACTATTGGAAACTCGACCAGCCCCATGCCCCCTACCTGTTCATGGTAGCCGTCGGCGAATTTGCCAAGGTCGAAGACACCTGGAACGACCTGGCTGTGGACTACTACGTCGAGCCTGCCTACGCGCCCTACGCCCGCGACATTTTCGGCCACACACCCGAGATGATGCAGTTTTTCTCCGACCGGCTGGGCATTGCGTTTCCGTGGCCCAAATACGCCCAGATTGTGGTGCGCGACTTTGTGTCGGGGGCCATGGAAAACACCACCGCGTCGGTTTTTATGGAAGATGTGCAAATGACGCGCCGCGAACTGCTCGACCAGCGCTGGGACTTCATCATCGCCCACGAGCTGTTTCACCAGTGGTTCGGCGACTTGGTCACTTGCGAGTCGTGGGCTCACCTGACCCTCAACGAAGGTTTTGCCAACTATAGCGAGTATCTGTGGAGTGAATATAAGTTTGGCCGCGACGAGGCCGACTACCAGGGACTGAGCGAACTCGACGACTACCTCAACGAAGCCCGCACCAAGCAAGAGCCGCTCATTCGCCCCTACTATCGCCACCGCGAAGAGATGTTCGACAACCACTCCTACGCCAAGGGCGGCCGGGTGCTGCACATGCTGCGCCACTACGTGGGCGACGAAGCGTTTTTTGCGGCCCTGCGCCACTACCTCCAAACCCACGCCTACACGGCCGTGGAAGTGCACGACCTGCGCCTGGCCTTCGAGCGCGTGACGGGCCAAGACCTCAACTGGTTCTTCGAGCAGTGGTTTATGCGGGCCGGTCATCCGCAATTGCGCGTGTCGCACCTGCACCGCAACGGTCGGCTGCAACTCACCGTCGAGCAAATCCAGGACACCGTCGCTACGCCGCGCTACCGCCTGCCGCTGGCGGTGGCCGTCTGGCACGGTGACCGCCTGACGCGCTATCCCCTGGTGATCGAGCAGGCCCGGCAGATATTTACGTTCGACATGCCCGAGGCGCCTTCGGCCGTGCTCTTCGACGCCGACCAGCAGTTGCTGGCCGAGGTGGAGCACCGCAAAACGCCCGCCGAACTAATTCACCAGTACCGCCACAGCCTGTTGTGGGGTGCCCGGCACGAAGCCCTCGTGACCCTGCAAGATGACCATACACCACCCGTGGTGGCCCTGATGCAAACCGCCCTTTCGGATGGCCACTGGTCGCTGCGCGAGCAAGCGGCCGACTATTTTGCCCAGGCCCCCCCCGACGCCCTGGCCGAAGTAGAAGGCGATTTGCTCCGGCTGGCGCAGGCCGACTCGGTGTCGTCGGTGCGGGTGTCGGCCCTGCAAGCTTTGGTGCAACACCGGGGCGACGAGGTGCAGCCGCTGGTCTTGCAGGCCCTGCGCGACTCCTCCTACCTGGTGGCGGCCTCGGCCCTCGATGCCCTGCTCAACGGCCCAGACACGGCCACGGCCGCCACGGTGGCCGAGCGCTACGCCGACGCCACGCACCCTTCGCTGGTGAGTGTGATGGCCGAATATTACGTAACCAACGCCAACCCTCGGCAATACAACTGGTTTCGCGAACGGGTGCTGGCCGCCCGAATGCCTGAAAAATACTACCTGGTGCAGCAATTTGGCCGCTACGCGCTCAATCTCGAAGCGGCCGCGCCGCGCCGCGCCGCGGCCGAGTTGCTCATCGAGATGGCCAAAACCGACGCCAGCATCTACGGCCGCCTGGGGGCCTACCAGGCCCTGGGCTTGCTCATGGACATGGAGGGCGTGCCCGAGGCCCGACTCGGCATTCGCAAACAAGAGTCGGACGAGCAACTCCGGCGTTTCTACGAGTCCATGCCCTGAACGTGTCGGCCTTCGAACTTACCCGGGCGCAGTTTCAGGACCCCGCCCTGCGGCAGTTTTTGCGCGACCACGCGCACGACAACCCCGCCGAGCTGATGCTGGCTGCCCACCGCTACCCGCAATGGCCCATGCCCGCCGTGGCCGCGCTGGTGCAGGCCCGCCAGAAGGCACGGCACAAATTGCCGCGCTGGGCGGCCGATCCGGACATCTGGCTGCCGACCGGACTGGCGCTGGAGCAGTGCTCGTCGGAAGCGACGGCGGCCTATAAGTTTGCCGATTTTGCGGGCGAATGGGCTTGCGACCTGACGGGCGGATCGGCCGTGGATACGGCGGCCCTGGCCGCGCGCTTTGGCCGCGTGACGTACGTGGAGCCGCAGCCCTACTTGGTCGAGAAAGCCCGTCACAATTTCGCCCACCTGGGCCTCGACCACGTAGAGGTCGTCTGCGCTCCGGCCGCCGACTGGCTGGCCACCCAACAGTCAAAAGCCGATTTGTACTATCTTGACCCGGCCCGCCGCGATACTATCCAGACGACCCAACGAGCCTTTCGTTTCGAAGAAATGGCGCCAGATGTTACGACGCTCTTGCCAAACTGGGCGGCCCTCGCTCATCGGATGCTGCTGAAGGCGGCGCCCTGGCTCGACATTGACCAGGCCATGGCCATCCTCGGCGACGTGGCCCACGTGCGCGTGGTGGCCATGGACAGCGAAGTGAAAGAAGTGCTTTATGAGCGGGTGCCCCGTACTGACATGCCGCCTCTCCTAACCGCCGTGCGCCTGCGTGCCGACGCCCCGCCCGACGTTTTCAGTTTCACGCGGGCCCAGGAGGCCGCCGCTCCCGTGACTTTTGCCCCTCCCCGCACCTACCTCTACGAGCCGCATGCCGCCTTGCGCAAGGCGGGCGCTTTCCGTACGGTGGCCGCCCGTTTTGGGCTAGACAAATTGCATCCTAATAGCCACCTCTACACTTCCGACCACTTGCTGGCGGACTTTCCGGGTCGGGTTTGGCGGGTCGAAGGCCCCTTGCCCACAGCCAAAAAAGCCCTGCAGCGGCAGCTTCCCGACCAAAAAGCCCACGTGGTGGTGCGCAACTACCCGCTGTCGGTGGCCCAACTGCGGCGCAAAACGGGCTTGCAAGAGGGCGGTACCGCGTACGTGCTGGCCACCACCGGACCCAACCAACGCCCCGGACTTTGGCTGGCGCACCGGGTGGGCTGACAAGCCTGCTGTGCCATCCGTTTGTGCCTTTCACCTACCCGAATATTCCTACCCGATGCGGGCAATAAGCAGCATATTTTTACCTTTGCTGGCCCAATTTCTCTTTATGAAAATATGAAACTCGTCCGCGTGCTGCGCAATGCGATAGAACAACCCAACCGCGCGATTTTACGGAAAGACCCTTTCGGCAAGGTGATTTTGCTCAAGCGTATGCTCATCGGCGCGCTGGGCGTCATTACGTATCCGCGCTACAACCTGATCAATCGGCTGGAGATATCCGGCACCGAGCACCTGGCCAACCTACCTAACCAGAACGTGCTGTTCCTGTCGAATCACCAGACCTATTTTGCCGACGTCATTGCCTTCTACCACATTTTTTGCAGCGTCAAGTGGGGCTACCGCGATTCTATCCGCAACCCGGTCTATTTGCTGGCTCCGCGCGTGAACAGCTACTTTGTGGCGGCCGAAGAAACCATGCTCCGGGGCGGCTGGCTGCCCAAAATTCTTACCTACGCCGGGGCTGTTACGGTGCAGCGCAC
>DAIRSZ010000192.1:0-3847 GCA_036804165.1 Catalimonadaceae bacterium
AGCTGAAACACGTAGCCGGGCACCACGGCCCCTTTCCGGAAAGAGATATCCGTCGAAAGGCGCTGCCAGTCCGACCGTACGTCGGGGCGGTCGTTGCGCATCAAGAAGCCTTCGCTGAGCCACTGCACGGCTCCCCAGCGCTGGGCCACGGCCACCTGGTGCTGCATACCGCTCACGGTTTCTCCTTTGTTGCGCCAGCGCATGCGGTAGCTGGCCCGGTTGAAGGCGTCTTTGGTCAGCCCCACCCCCAGCGTGAGCAGGTGATCGTCGGCATCGGCCGTGTCCTGCGGGCTTTCGGCGCTCCAGTCGCGGTCGAACTCAATATCGCGGAAGCGATCTACGGGCCGAAAAAACTTGTCGAGCATTTCGTAGTCGAACTGCGCTTGCCACCGATAGCCATTGAGGCGGCTTTCGTTGCCCAGTGCCCGGCCTTCGTTGAGGTAGCCTACCTTGAGGGCCGAGCCGTTGTTGTCCTCGGCGTCGAGGCTCGAAAAGCGGTTGGGATCGAAGCCGCTCAGCGCCCCTTCCACATAAACCGACTCGCCTTCGCGTAGGGCGTAGTTGGCGCCCACGGTGGTCATGCGCCGCAAGTTGGGCGTCGGGATGCGCCGCAGCGGCAGAAAACGCCCCCGCCCCCGGCCTACCCAGCGAAAGGCCCGCCCGTTGGTGGCTTCCAGCACCGGGTCGTAGTCGCCCTGCCCGGCGCCCACGTCTGAAAAAGCTACGCGATACACTTCGGGCGCCGGGCCGAAGGTGCGGACGTACACCCGCGCGGCGACGTTGGTGAGCGGGTCCACCGTGTCGCGCAGTACGTACAGGATCTGGTCTTCTTCGTAGTCCACCACCTGCGCCCCGTTGATGACGGCCAGCTCCAGGTCGTCGCCAATTTCGCGGAGCGTGCGCCGATCGGCCGTGTCGAGCGAAAGGCCGAACGGGTTATTGGGGTTGTCCGATTCCTGGTAATGGTTGAAGAAGACCTTGAGCCGGTCGAATTCCTGGTGATGCGAGGCATTGAGGATCGTGCGGGCGTAGTTGCGTTCGGCGTATTCGTAGTCCACCCGCAGGCGCGAAAACTGCGTGATGAGCACGTTGCTAGTGAGGGTGATTTCGGCCTGGTTGTAGTCAATGACGTAGTCGTAGTTGAAGCCGCGCCGCAGCGGCTTGCCGTCGAGATAGACACGCTCGGAGTTGGCCAGCACGATGATGAATGTTTCGCCGTTGGGCCCCAGCAGGCGGTAGGGGCCCAGCACCCCCTCGATCACCTCGATGGGCTGGGTAGTGAACTTGCCCTTGGCCGCCGCCGCCCCCACGCGGGTGGTGGCCGTCGAGTGGTCGCCCACCTCGTAGCGGGCCGCCAGTTGGCCGCCCTGCGTGTTTTTGTAATAGCGCAAGAAGGCCGAAGGCTCGTTTTGCATCACGATGTCGCCGGCCAGCAGTTGTCCGTGCTTGTGGTCAAGCTGAATGAACACCCGGTCGAACTCTTGCAACTGCTGCGTGTTGCCTTCGGGCTGAAAGGGCACGTTCTGGTCGGAGATGACGGCCGTCAGTTGCACATCTTCCGTAATTTTGCCTTCCATTTGCAGGTTAAGTGCCCCATTGACGAACACGCTCTGCCGATTGCCAAAGGCCACCCCGCGCGAAATACTGCCATTTTTCTGGATGCCCTCGGTGGCAAAAAGCTGCTCGCGGTTTTCGTTCATGCGAGCCATCCGGGGCGGATCGCGAAAGAAAGCCAGCGAATCGTACTGGGCCACGTCGCGGCGGTAGGCCGCCTGTCCCAGCCGGAAGGGCAACACCCGGTAGCAGACCTCCACCGAGTCGGGCCAGCCCGCCTGTGGGTCGAACGTGAGCAGATTGGAGGTCAGGTCGAAGCGATAGCGACCCCGGAGGCTATCGGGCAGGTTCGTCCACCGGAGCGAAGCGGGTTCTACGGTCAGGCTATCGAGCGTCGTATTGGCTTTTGTGCGCACCCACTGGCAGCGCAGGTTGCTCACCTGCGCCCAGGTGTCGGGAGCAATCCCCACCAGCACAAGAAAAAGGGTGGCGTAGCGGTACAAACTCAGGCGGGCGCGTTTCTGACCAGAAGAAAAAGGTTACATAAGTAACTGATTTTTAAAGGAAATATTTCCTGAAAGATGCCCTCAGTCTTGAAATGACCTACTCCTTGCCGCGTGCGAAAATCGCTACATTTGTCGGAAGGCACCTATAAAAACGCGCTGTTGGCATGATCTCCCTCCCCGAAATTTTGGAATCGCTGCGCGAGCCTATCGAGGCGTCGCTCCGGCGGGTGGTACGGTTGCGTACTGAGCGCGTAGTAGAGCTACCCCCGGCGGCTAGCCGACTGGGGGGGGTGGCCTGGTTGCCTTCCGAAATGGCCTACCCGCACGACCGCCACGGCACCCCGCTGCGGCTGCTGGCCCAGCTCAATTTTGCCGAGATGCCCGCCCTGCCGGGCTATCCCGAGCACGGCTGGCTACAGTGCTACGTAGGCACCGACGCCCTCTACGGGCTAGATTTGGATTCGCCCCACGAACCGCACAACTACCGGGTGATCTATTTTGAGTCCGATGCAACCTGCCAGCCCTATCCGCCCGCGGCCCTGGCACCCGAGGCGCATCACCCCGTCCGCACGCCGCTGCGGTTGCGCTTCGACCTCACCCAAGAGGTGGTCACGGCCGAAGACTTGCGCTTTGCCAATTTTTTCGGGAGGGATGCCTATGAATTTTTCGAACAGTTTGGCGACGAGGCCGAGGCCCTCCGCGAAGCCTACGCCCAACTGGCCAACAGTGGCGGGCACAAGGTGGGCGGCTACGCCACTTTCACGCAGGAAGACCCCCGCTTGCAGCATTCCGAATGGGCCGACCACTGGCTATTGCTGCAAATAGATTCGGAGGGCCGCGACGTGGTCTGGGGCGACTACGGCATCGGGCACTTCTTCATCGCGCCCCAAGACCTCCGGCAACGCAACTTTTCGCGCGTCCGCTACAGTTGGGACAGTCCGTAATGAACGATGTTGACGCGCCAATGGTTTTTACTACACGTTGCTTCTTTGGGTGGTGGCTGGCTTAGGTTGTTTTTTGGGCAGTAATGTCATGTTTCGAGCTTTTCCGCCTTTCCCAAAAGCCGTTATCTCCGGCCATGAGCAGCTTTTCTTTATGATTTTCATATTTATTAAATAATTCCTCATGAGCACGCGCAAAGCTGATCCCGATATGCATCGGGAAATGATCCATACGGCTATTCATTATTTAGAAAACAAAGGTTACGAGCAGATCCGTGCCGACCTCGACGATTACGAGAAGCCCGCTCGCCTGACCCGTCAGGGCACCGACGAAGGTTACGTACCGGATATCACGGCCCGCAAAAACGGGGGCAAGTTCTACTTCGACGTCGTAACGGCCAACAAGGACGAACACCTGCACACGGTGGGCAAATGGCGGTTGCTCTCGACGCTGGCCGAGCACCGCAACGGCAAGTTGATGCTCTTTGTGCCCTACGGCAAAATGAACTTCACCAACCGCATTTTGCAAGACAACAACATCGAAGCCGAGGTCATGAAAATTCAGGACCTGCCCGTATCGGTTTCGGCGCAATAACCTATGCGCATTCTCTAGTGCCCCGGCTTTTGGCAACCCCAAAAACCGGGGCATTCGTATTTTAATCTACATTGTATTGGTTATGTGGCAGCACCTGCTGATCGGACTCTTCTTTTTCCTGGCCCTGGCCTACGTGGCCTGGCGGCTCTACCGCGCGTTTGACGGGGGCCAAGCGAGTGGCTGCGCGGGGGGATGCGGGCATTGCCCCGTCAACCCACACGCGTCGGAACTGCCCAAAGTCCGTTCTTCCG
>DAIRSZ010000193.1:0-3839 GCA_036804165.1 Catalimonadaceae bacterium
AGCAAGACCCGGCCGGCTGCCACGAAGCCAACGTAACGGCCGTGGCGCACTTGGTAGAAGCCTGCCAGGCGCAAGGCGCTTTTTTGCTTCACCTCTCCACCGATTTTATCTTCGATGGCGCCAGTGGCCCCTACGACGAAACGGCCACCCCCAACCCTCTCAGCCATTATGGCCAGAGCAAGCTCGCCGCCGAGCGGCTGGTGATGGCCAGCCCGCTGCGTTGGGCCATTGCCCGCACAGTGCTGGTGTACGGCATCGCCCCTGGCCTGAGCCGCTCCAATATTGTGCTTTGGGTGAAAGACAGCCTGGAGGCAGGCAAGCCTATCCGCGTGGTGGACGATCAGCTTCGCTCGCCCACGCTGGCCGAAGACCTGGCCATTGGCTGCCGCCTGATCTTACAGCGAGAGGCCACGGGTATTTTTAACATCTCGGGGCCGGACTTTCTGACGCCCTACGAGATGGCCCTCCGGACGGCCGATTATTTTGGGTTAGACCACGGCCTGATCACCCGCACCGACTCTACGCAGTTTACACAACCCGCCCGCCGACCGCCCCGCACGGGGTTTGTGCTCGACAAAGCCCGGCGGGAGCTGGGCTACGCCCCGCGTACGTTCGAAGCAGGCATTGCCGTGCTGGCTCGCCAATTGTCCTCAGCAGCAAAATAAATACGCCTTTTGCCCCAACCAAGGCAAACATCCGTAGGTAAAGCTGGTTTTGACAGCATCACTTACAAACTTTTCAGCTATGTTTTACCGCCGCCTCACCATTTTCGGAGCCATCCTCTATTTCTTGCTAGTGCTTTTCGTGACGCTCCACAACGCCGACATGGATCCGAGCGGCTTGCTGCAAGCCCGCTTTTTTGTGCCGTTGCTAATGGGCTTCGGCGTATTTTTGGTGCTTCTCAAGATCATTCGCGAAGGCGACCCTTCGCGTGAGGAATCGCACCCCTAAAGCCCATGCCCCCACCCTCGATCGTCGGTATCATCCCCGCTCGCTATGCCTCGACGCGCCTTCCGGGCAAGGCACTGGCGCACATCAATGGCAAAACCATGATTCAACGGGTGTACGAACAGGCCAGCAAAGCCCGCTCGCTCCGGCACGTTCTGATCGCTACCGACCACCAGGGCATAGCCGACCACGTTCGTGGTTTTGGTGGCCACGTGGTGATGACCCGCCCCGACCACCCCAGCGGTACGGATCGCTGCTACGAAGCCTTGCGGGTCTCGGGCCTGACGGCCGATTTTGTGATCAACATCCAGGGCGACGAGCCTTTCCTGCACCCGCAGCAGATCAATCAGTTGGCTGCCATTCTGGGGCCAACGACCGAGCTGGCCACGCTGGCACGTACGCTCACGGATGCCGAGCGTCTTTTCAGCCCCAACACCCCCAAAGTGATCTTCGACCGCCACGGCGACGCGCTGTATTTTAGCCGTCACCCGCTGCCCTACGTGCGCGGCACTGCGCCCAACGACTGGCTGGGGCAACATAAGTTCTATCAGCACATCGGCATTTATGCCTACCGCACCGACGTGCTGGCCGCCGTGACGCAACTGCCTCCTTCGGCGCTCGAAAGAGCCGAGTCGCTCGAACAACTGCGCTGGCTCGAGCACGGCTACCGCATCCGCGTGGCCCTCACCGAATACGACACATTCGGCATTGATACGCCCGAAGACTTGGCCCGTGCACAAAAAATGTTCGACGTAGCCTAATTGTTGCCAAAGAATCGTTGTGTGGATAACCTCCTGCAACGCAGCGCACTATCTTTTCTGCGTATTTGTTCAGCAGATTCGAGCGATTTATTTCGTTTTCCTCCTTTTATCCCCTTGTATGTCCTCTCCCAAAAACCAGGTTAAGTTTGTCAATCGCGCCCAGCGCGATTTTTTCCCTACCCTCCGGGGGCGTGTCCAGGCCCATTTCACCGAAAAAGGTATTTCGCCGTACGCCAACCGGACGATGATCCTCAAGACGGTCGCCCTTATGGCACTTTACATTCTTCCCTATGCGGCCCTCAGTTTGCAGCCCGCCTGGTGGGCTGCCTTGCTGCTCTGGACAGCGATGGGCGTGGCCGTGGCGGGCATTGGCATGAGCGTGATGCACGACGCCAACCACGGGGCCTACTCGTCGAAGGCTTGGGTGAACCGCTGGCTGAGCTATTCGCTCAACCTGGTGGGCGGTTCGGTGACCAACTGGAAGCTACAGCACAACCTATTGCACCATACCTACACCAATATTACCCACCTCGACGACGACATTGCCGACAAATGGGTCTTGCGCTTTTCGCCGCACACGCGGGTGAAAGCCGTACACCGCTGGCAGTGGCTCTACGCCTTTTTGTTTTACGGCCTTTCGACGCTCTATTGGGTGACGGCCAAAGACTTTGCCCAGTACGCGCGCTATACCCGAAGCGGCATCAACGCGCAGTCGGCGCGGCAAAACCGCTTGTTTTTGCTCCAATTGGTACTGATCAAGCTGTTTTACTTCGGTGCCATTCTGGTAGTACCTGTGGCCTTGTTTGGCTTGCCTGTGTGGGTGACGGTGGTAGGCTTCTTGTGGATGCACTTTGTGGCGGGCAACATCCTGACCATTATTTTTCAACTGGCGCACACGGTGGACGAAACGGCCCACCCGCTGCCCAACGATCACGGCGAAATTGGCAGTGCCTGGGCAGTTCACCAGATGGAAACCACCGTTAATTTTTCGCCCCGCAACCAGTGGCTTTCGTGGTACGTGGGAGGGCTCAACTTTCAGGTAGAACACCACCTGTTTCCCCGCATTTGCCACGTACACTACCCCGAAATTGCCCCGATCGTACGGGCTACGGCCGAAGAGTTTGGCGTTCCCTACCTGGAAAACCCCACGTTTGCTTCGGCTTTTCGCTCGCACGTGCGGGCCCTGCACCGCTTCGGGCGCACACCTAGCCTTACCGAGGCCATCGTATAGGCTGTGCAGGCGGCCTTCCCAACTTTTTGAAAAACCAAAACCCCTCTGGAAACAATTTCCAGAGGGGTTTTTTTTGAATAAATTTTATGCAGCGTCTAGCTCCGCACCCGCACGGGCGACAGGCGGCCGGGCCTGCGCGGAGCGGGGGCTGGCGCATCGAGTACCACCCGCGTCGAGGAAAACTGATCGTGCCAGCCTACGGGGGTGACCCGCAGAAACGAAAACGCCTCGAAGGGAATGAAACGACATCCGGTGCGCAGCAGCACGGCCCGTAGCGAAGGGGAGCGGCCGTTGGTCATCACTACCCGGGTGCGCGTGATGAACTTGGCCGGAGACTTGCCAAAGAGGGTTTCGAAAGCGATGTAGTAGATAGCCAACCAGAAAGCTGTAACGCCCAGGTTGAGAATCGGCAGGCCCTTCCACATCACGTCGAGCAAAGGCGACGAGATCAACAACATGGCCATTCCGCTCAGGACGAGCACGATCAGGAAAATAAGCAGGTCGAGCAAAGAGTTGGCAAAACGTAAACTTTGAGAAGCCAGACGACGACGAGGAAACGACATTTTGTGATGGGGATACGTGAAGGCTACGATAGCGTAGTCGGCTGAACATCAGGCCCTACACCTTCGGTTGCAAAAACATTGTTATTCAGTATGTAACGGATAAGCTACGAATTTGTCGTCAGGTTCAACTAAATAAATAGGCCAGGCAATGGCAGGGCACGTAATACCCAGCCCTTTTTCGGATCAGAAGGCCGCCCTCGGGGCGAACGTACCCGCCTCCAGCGAGTGAAAGGCATGAAACTGCAGCGGCGAACCCGTGTCCGAAAAGTCAAATGTCTGTGTCTGGCGCCCACGTGGGCCTTCCAGATGCAGTTTTACCGCGTGCGCTTGGGGGGA
>DAIRSZ010000194.1:0-3822 GCA_036804165.1 Catalimonadaceae bacterium
TCGGAGTTTATCCGCGCCAACTTCGAGGTGCAGGTATATCTGGAGCGGGAGGTGACCGAAACCGAACGCATGGGACTCTACCGGGTGCTTTCGGCCCGGCCCTACGTAGCCGAGCAAGACGGTGTGCCGCAAATCACGTTCGTGTCGCGCGACGAGGCCGCCCAGCAGTTTATCGCCGATACGGGCGAAGACTTCGTGCAGCTATTGGGTCAAAACCCGCTCCGCGATGCCTACTTGCTGCGCCTGCGGGGCGAATACCTAGAGGCCGAGCGCCTGGCCGTGGTGGCCAAAGACCTGCGCAAGCAAGAGGGCGTCCACGAAGTGGTGTACGTCGAGAGCATGGCCACGGCCATCCGGCAGAACCTGGCCAAAATCAGCCTGGTGTTGCTGGCCTTTGCGGCCGTGCTGCTGCTGGCCGACGTGCTGCTGATCAACAACACGATCAAACTGGCCTTGTTTTCCCAGCGTTTTCTCATTCGCAGCATGCAACTGGTGGGGGCTACCGATGGCTTCATCCAACGGCCCTTTCTGTGGCGGGCCTTGTGGCAGGGGCTGGGCAGCGGCGCGCTGGCCGCCCTGCTGCTCTACGCCGTGCTGCAGTACGCCCTGGCGCAAATCCCCGAGCTGGCCCTGCTGCAACAACCCGGCCGCCTGGCCATCCTCTGCGCCGCCCTGCTCGGGCTGGGCGTGGTCATCAGCGTGGTGAGCGCCTACCTGGCCATCCGCCGCTATTTGCAAATGTCCCTCGACGAACTCTACTGACTTATCCCTATTTCCCTTCCCGAATGCCACCCCTACCGAACAAACCCCCTGTCCAGAAAAAAACCGTGCTGGTTTTCGGCCGCCGCAACTACCTACTCATGATTGTCGGCGTATTACTGATCGCCGTCGGGCTGTTTGTCATGACCCTCGACGGCGAACCCTACGGCTTCGGTGCCCTGGGCCTGACGGTTGGCCCCATGATCGTGCTGGCGGGTTTTCTGCTGGAGTTTTGGGCCATTATGCTACGCGCCAAGCCCCGCCCATGAACCTGCTCGAAGCCATCATCCTCGGCCTTATCCAAGGACTGACCGAGTTTTTACCCGTCAGTAGCAGTGGCCACCTTGAGTTGGGTTCGGCCCTTTTTGGTGCCCAAAGCGAAGAAAACCTACTGTTTGCCATCATCCTGCACGGGGCCACGGCCCTGAGCACCGTGGTGGTATTTCGGCGCGACATTGGCCAGATTCTCCGGGATCTGCTCCGGTTCGAATGGAACGCCTCTACCGACTTTGCGGCCAAAATTGTGCTTTCGATGATCCCCGTCGGCTTTGTAGGGCTCTTGTTCGAAAAGCAAATAGAAACCCTGTTTAGCGGCAACGTATTGTTGGTGGGCTCGATGCTGCTGCTGACGGGCGGGCTGCTTTCGCTGACGTACTTCTACCGCCCCGCACAGGGCGGCCCCGTCACCTACCTTAAGGCGGTCACCATCGGCGTGGCGCAGGCCCTGGCCATCACGCCGGGCATCTCCCGGTCGGGCACCACCATCGCCATTGCCTTGTTGCTGCGGGTGGACAAAGACCAGGCGACGCGGTTTTCGTTCCTGATGGTGCTGGCGCCCATCTTCGGGGCGATGCTCCTCAAGATCAAGGACTACGCCCAAGACCCCACGGCTGCCCTGGGCTTGGCGCCCGAGGCGCTGCTCGCGGGCTTTTCGGCTGCTTTTCTGGCCGGGCTGGTGGCCTGTCAGTGGATGATCCAGATCGTGCGGCGGGGCAAGCTGATCTGGTTTGCGATCTACTGCTTTGTGGTCGGTACGCTGGCCATCGGCAGCTATTTTGTTGGTTAATACTTTTGTCGGCCCCCCGCACGATCGCTCCCTTCCCTCCCATGCCCTACGACTTTGAAAACGGAGAAGTCCTGTTGATTGACAAGCCCTACGAGTGGACGTCTTTCGATGTGGTCAAGAAGTTGCGCTACGCCCTCAAGGTCAAGAAAATCGGGCATGCCGGCACGCTCGACCCGCTGGCGACGGGCCTGCTGATCCTCTGCACGGGCAAGTTTACCAAGCGCATTGACACCTACCAGGCGCAGGAAAAGGAATACGAAGGCCAACTCGTGCTGGGCGAAACCCGCCCCTCCATAGACCTGGAAACACCCGTGGACACCACGCAGGATATTGCCCACCTCGACGAAGCGACCATCCGGGCGGCCGTCGGGCCGCTCACGGGCGCCATCGCGCAGGTGCCGCCCATCTATTCGGCCGTGCAGCAAGGGGGCGAGCGCCTCTACGAAAAAGCCCGCCGGGGCGAAACGGCGCAGATCGCCCCCCGCCTGGTGGAGGTATCCGTATTCGAACTAACGCGCCTGGACTTGCCCCGCGTAGATTTTCGCATTGTCTGCTCGAAGGGCACCTACGTGCGCAGCCTGGTACGCGACTTGGGCCAGGCCCTCGGCGTGGGGGCCGCCCTCCACCAGTTGCGCCGTACCCGCATTGGCGACTACCACGTAGATCAGGCACATACCCTCACGGATTTCATCGCCCGCGCGCGGGCCGAGCAAGCATGAGAACTTATCACGGACTGGCCGACTTCAAGCCCCTTGCGCACGCTGTGGTCACCAGCGGTACGTTCGACGGCGTACACATCGGCCACCAAAAAATCCTGCAGCGTCTCCGCGAAATCGCCGACCGCACGCCCGGCGGCCAGACGGTGCTGCTCACCTATTGGCCCCACCCGCGCCTGGTGCTGCACCCCGACGACGACAGCCTGCGCCTGCTCTCGACCATCGAAGAAAAAGCCGGACGCCTGGCCCAGCACGGCGTAGATCACCTGCTGATCTTGCCCTTTACGCCGGAGTTTTCGCGCACCAGCTCCGAAGAATTTATCCGGCGCATCCTCGTTGAGCAGATCGGCACGCGCACGCTGGTGATCGGCTACGACCACCGCTTTGGGCGCAACCGCGAGGGCAGCTTTGCCCACCTGCGCACCCACGCCACGCAATACGGCTTTACGGTCGAAGAAATCCCCCGGCAAGACATTGACGACGTGGGGGTCAGCTCGACCAAAATTCGGCAAGCCTTGGCTGCGGGCGAAGTCACCAAGGCCCACGAATACCTGGGCCACCCCTACCAATTGCGCGGCCAGGTGGTGCGGGGCAACCAACTCGGGCGGCAGATTGGCTTTCCGACGGCCAACCTCGAGATCGCCGAGCGCTACAAGCTCATCCCGGCCGACGGCATCTACGCCGTGCGCGTTTCTCACCAAGACCGTAACTACAACGGCATGCTCTACATCGGGCGACGGCCCGTGCTCGACGTCTCAGATCGCACCATTGAGGTGAATATCTTCGACTTTGCCGCCGACCTCTACGGCCAGACCCTCACCGTAGAATTGGTGGCGCTGATCCGCTTCGAAGAGAAATTTGCCAGCCTCGACGCGCTGCGCATCCAGCTCGGGCACGACGAAACGGCGGCCCGCCGCCTGTTGCAAGGTAATTAGCTTTCCATCCGGCCCACCTTTGGGTGACCAGCACCTGCACGGGTGCTTCTTTGTGCCAAACGGCGTAGCTTCGCGTTTCAAGAAAATTTTCTACGATGCACATTGGCGACCGCGTCCGGCTTTTGCGGGGCAAAGAAGAAGGGGTGATCCTCCGGTTTATTGATGCCCAACTGGTAGAAGTGGCCATTGACGGCGACTTTCCCGTGCCGGTGCTGCGCCGCGAAGTGGTGGTAGTGTCCAGCGACGAAGCGCGTGTGTTTGGCAACGAGCCGACTGCCGCCCCCAAGGCCCGCCGCGACGGACGGGCCACCCGCGAAAGTGCCCCGGCGGCCTCCGTGCGGGCCGT
>DAIRSZ010000195.1:0-3803 GCA_036804165.1 Catalimonadaceae bacterium
GCGAAGTGCGCGACCTGCGCCTGTCGAACGAGAACATTCGGGCCTATCGGAAGATCGAAAGCGAAGTGCTGGCCTTGTCTGATAGCCTGCAGCGTTATCAGGTATTTACCGAGCGCAGCTACCGGGCTTTTCGCAGTGCCGTAGAACCCGTAGAGGCCCTTTCGAGCGATCAGGCTATTTTGGGCCGCCAGCTTTATGACGAAGCCGAAAGTTCGGTGCGGACTACGCTGATCGTCTTTTACATCCTGATGGGCGTCGCCCTGCTGCTTATCGTGGGCATTGGCATTGCCTTCAGTCTTTACTCCATTGACCGATAGCCCGTCGCCGGCGCATTTTTTCGGATTCGTACGCTTTGGCACGCTGCTTGACTATGTACAGACAATATCGAGTATGGTCTTATACAGAAAGGAGCGAACGATATGCTACGCATCACTTTATTGGCAGGTGCCCTGATGGCACTGAGCGCTTGTACTATTCATTCGGCTACACCCAGGGCCGTTGTACACACCCCGGCAGTGGTGGCCCCCATGGCGCCGATGGCCCCGCAGGGTCAGGTTACGGTGCAGGTCTTCTACGATGCCCTCTCCCCCTACGGTACGTGGTTTAGCTATCCGGGCTACGGCTACGTGTGGCGGCCGCAATTGGCAGCGGGCTGGCAGCCCTACACCAATGGCAGTTGGGCCTGGACCGATTTCGGCTGGACGTGGGTATCGGGCTATTCGTGGGGCTGGGGCCCCTTCCACTACGGCCGCTGGCTATTCGACGATTTCTACGGCTGGATATGGACGCCCGACACCGTCTGGGGCCCAGCCTGGGTATCGTGGGCACAGTCGGGTAACTACTACGGCTGGTGCCCTTTGCCGCCCAACGTACGGGTAGGTAACCGTTTCCGGGGTGGCTACCGCGGTCCGGCCAACCAGTGGGTGTTTGTGCAAAACACGCACATTACCAACGTCAACATCAACAACTACGTCATTGACAATTCGCGCAATACGACCATCGTGCGCAATGCCCGCGACATCACGTCCATCGAGTCGCGGCGCGACGGCTACTTTGCGGGCGGCCCCCGGGTGCGCGACGTAGAGCGGGCCACGGGTCGGCAAGTGCGCCAACTCAATGTGCAGTCAATCAACGAGCCGGGTTCGTCCCGGGTACGGGACAATAGCGTGACCCTTTACCGCCCGCAAGTAAACGACAACTCGCGCCGGGCCGCGCCGCGCACGGTGCGCCCCGCCGAAGAGGTCAGCCCCCGTTCGGGCGTGAGCCGCGATGCCGTACGCCCGACCGACCGCCAGGCTACGCCCAGCCGGGGCCAGCAGCGGGAAACTTCGCCCACGCGGCAAGCGACGCCGAGTCCGCGTGAGGCCACGCCCCAGCGCAGCGCCCCAACGCGTGAGACAACCCCCGCGCCCAGCCGAGGCCAACAGCGGGAAACTTCGCCCACGCGGCAAGCGACGCCGAGTCCGCGTGAGGCCACGCCCCAGCGCAGCGCCCCAACGCGTGAGATAACCCCCGCACCCAGCCGGGGCCAACAGCGGGAAACTTCGCCCACGCGGCAAGCGACGCCGAATCCGCGTGAAGCCACGCCCCAACGCAGCGCCCCAACGCGTGAGACAACCCCCGCGCCCAGCCGCCGCGAGCAACGCCAGGCCGAACCTACGCGGCAGGCCGCGCCCCAACGCAACGCCCCCAGTCCGCAAGCTACGCCCGCCCCCAGCCGCCGCGAGCAACGCCAAGCCGCGCCCCGGCAAAGTACCCCGAGCCCGCAGGCCACGCCCCGGCAAAGCACGCCGAGCCGTCAGGCAGCACCCGCTTCCGACCCGCAGCGCAGTGCGCCGAGCCGGGGCGACAGCCGCCCCAGTCCGAGGGTCTGATGCAGTAGCCTAAAACAGTGAAGCCCTTGCCACGAATGGCAAGGGCTTTTTTGTGTGCATTGCACAGCGGGACAAAAAAACCGTCTTTGCGCAAGGCACAAAGACGGTGAAGGTGGAGTCGGAGGGATTCGAACCCTCGTCCAGTGATGGAAGCAATGGCGCTTTCTACATGCTTAGTCTGGCCTTGGTTTTCGAGAGCGGGAAGGTAGCCGACAGACCTGTACCCACTCCTTATTCGCTTGGTCTTACGCTTGCATCGCGACGCTGCAAACGCCAGTTCCGAAGTTCGATGCCCCGAATGTCTGCCCTAAGGAACGGAGAGCAGACGGGACACTCACTATGACCTAGTCTCTAAGATTAGGCAGCGAGGGCGTAGTTGTTTTCGCCATCTGTGGTTTGAACGTATTTTTGGCGGGAGATACGATCAACTCCCGGCATGCTTACACCTCACTCGCACATCCTGTCAAATCCGGTCGACCCCATCTGGGAAGACTGCTTGGTTTAAGCAGGTAGCCGAAGTAACGACAATCGCGAAAAAGAAGTTTACAAAGGCTAAAGTATTCTTCAGTGTCTTTTCTTTGCATGCGCAAATACTATCTATTCATTGTCATTTTAACTTGTTGCTGGTGTTCGGGGACTTCTGTCTGCGGTCAGATCATGAACATTGAGCGCAAGCGTGCGGCTGACAAAGATACCTCCCACGTGCTGGTAGGCACCATTGCCCTGAGTGCCAACGTGCGCCAGCAGCAAATTCAGGTGGTCACCTTCAACCAGAACGGCAACCTGGCCTATCTGTCCAAAAAGCACATTTATATCCTGATCGGCACGGCCAACTTCGTGCGTACGGATGGCAGCAACAATATCAACGACTCGTTTCTCCACGGCCGGGTCAATTTCCTGCGGGCGCGGCCGCTTTCCTACGAAACCTTTGCGCAATCGCAGTACGACCGCGGGCGTGGACTGCGCAGTCGTTATCTGATTGGGCAGGGCTTGCGCTACCGTTTCTTCGACAGCAAAAAACTGGACCTGTCCTTCAGCCCCGGCGTGATGTTCGAGCACGAACGCTGGACACAACCCCTCGACGCCGCTCCGGAACGAGACAGCACGGTGGTCAATAACCTACCGAAGGCCACCATTTATCAGGCTGCCCGCTGGCAGCCTACCGAGTCGTTCAGCCTCAACTCCATTCTCTATTACCAAGCCCGCTTCGACCGCTTTTTTCAGCCACGCCTCATTGGCGAGGTCAATGTGCTGATGAAGGTAACGCGTGTGCTCTCGCTCAACTTCCAGTTTTCTATTCAGTACGATGCCATCCCCGTACTGCCCACCATTGACCCGCTCAACTACGCGCTGGTCAACGGGGTGCTGTTCAGCTTTTGAGAAGCGCTACCCGTTGGACTTTGTGAAATGACGGCGCCGCTCGTCCCAAGACCGCTGCGGCGCAAAATCCCGGATGGCCCCTACGCCCCGATCAGGTCCAGCCCGGCCGCCACCAGCGCCCATTGCAGCCGCATCTGGTCGGCTACGGGCATGGCGTGCAGGCCCGTTGCGACCGCTTCGGCCCGCACCGCCTCGGGGGTTTGTTTGCCCGCTTCGAGAGCTTGCTGCCAGCGGGGTAGCTGTTCCTTCCAATACACAAATGTGGGGTCGGGCCAGCGCAAGGCCGATTCGGTGCGCGGCACGATGAACAGGGGCATCTCGCTCACCAGCGTGAGGCAATCGCCGCCCAGGCTCCGCACCGACTCCATCGAGCTGGGGTGAAAAAGGGCCGCCGTGTCCGGCTCGTTCCGGTCGAGAAAATAACGGCGCATGGCCCCCGCATCGGGGCGCGTGCAGAAGCCGGGCGCCAGGCGCGTAAAGCCCTTTTCGCCGTACCGCTCGGCGTCGTGGAGGGCATAGCCTAGTGCCGCCGTTTGTGCCCGGCAAGCC
>DAIRSZ010000196.1:0-3801 GCA_036804165.1 Catalimonadaceae bacterium
GGGTCGGCCACGAAGGGGGCGGAGTGGTGCCCTGATAAAGAGGCCAAACACCTTCCGTTTAATTTGGCACTGCCCCTCCTGTTCCGCTACCGAGGTCACCTACACAGAAGGCGTCGGGACGCGGCCCTCTACGCGGTCGCGCGCAGCGGCCAGGCGCCACCACGGCAAATACGGGTAGGCGTGGTGCTCGTGGTGGTAGCCGAAAAAATAGCAGGTCAGAAAGGCCCGCAGGTGGTGGGTGGCCTGGCCCCGCGAGCGGTGCGGATCGTCGGGGGCATGCTCGCCCCGGTGCGGCAGGTAAGTGCCAAAATAAAACAACTGCAGCGTACTCAGGATGGCCGGCACCATCCAGAACACAATCAGGTTTTCGCGCGGGAACCAGATTTTGAGCACGTGGTAGGTGACGGCCATGGCCAAAATCTGCCAAACCGTGACGTATTGCCGCACAAAACTCAGGTACCAGGGCACGAAGCGCCCCGAAGGATGATAGTCCGGGTCGCGATCCGACACCACGTGGGCGTGGTGCTGGTGGTGCTTGCGGTACAGTTGGGGATAATAATTGTAGGAGAAGAGCAGGGCGCACAGCCCCCCAAGCCCGTGATTGAGCCGGGCATTGGCACTGACCACGCCGTGCATGGCGTCGTGGGCCGTGATGAACAAGCCCGTGTAGAGGTGCATCTGCACCAGCACCAGTACGTACACCAGCGGATCGGTCCACTGCACCGGGTAGTGCAATAGCCAGACGAGCAATCCCGTCCAGAGGGTAAGGATGGTCAATGCCCAAAAGACGCCCCAGCCGGAGCGGTGGGCCGATAAGGCCAGGTCTTTCACAGGATCAAAGCGATTCGAGGTACTGTTTCACTTCCTCCATCAGCCACATGGGCGTAGAGGTAGCCCCGCAAACGCCGACCGAGTTGCCGGGCGCAAACCATTCGCGCTGCAACTCCGACGGCGACGAAACAAAATAGGTCTGCGGGTTGGTATCCTTGCAAACGTTGTAGAGCACCCGTCCGTTCGACGACTTGGTGCCCGACACGAACACAATCCGGTCGAAGAGGCTGGCAAAGTGCCGCAGGTCTTTGTCGCGGTTGGATACTTGTCGGCAGATGGTATCGTTGGCATCCACTTCGATGCCCTCAGCTTCGAGGATGCGCTTGATCTCGTAGAACTTGTCGGTACTCTTGGTCGTCTGGCTGTAGAGCGTCATCCGGCGGGGCAGTTCGCTAAGGTTCAGCTCGGCAATGTCCTGAAACACCACGGCCTGGTCGCTGGTCTGGCCCAGCAGCCCGATCACCTCGGCGTGGCCGTGCTTGCCGTAGATGTAAATTTGCTCGTCTTTGTCATACGAGTTTTTGATCCGGTTCTGCAACTTGAGCACCACCGGGCACGAGGCATCTACCAGTTCGAGGTTGTTTTCGAGGGCCAATTGGTACGTAGAGGCCGGTTCGCCGTGGGCGCGGATGAGCACTTTTTCGTTGCGCAACTGGTGCAGGTTGTCGTGGTTGATAATGCGCAGCCCCCGCTGTTCGAGGCGCTTGACCTCTTCGTCGTTGTGGACAATGTCGCCCAGGCAATAGAGATAGCCTTGTTCGTCGAGGATGTGTTCGGCCATCTCGATGGCGTACACCACCCCGAAGCAAAAGCCCGAGCCCCGGTCTATGGTGACCTGAAGCTGATAAGAAGTGACGGCGGTCGCAGACATAATCGTAGGGTAGAAATATCTTAGGATGGTAACAAGGCCAGCCGCTGCTGCAGGTGTGCCCTTTCGTCGGGGGAGCACAGCCCCGAGGCCAGCACAAAACCAATAAGTTCGGTGTAAAGCGCCGGGGAGGCTTCGGCCGGAAGCCGATCGGCACCGGCTACGATCACCCGCTGATCAGCCCGCATGTCCCCACTCAGCCCCAAAAAACGGGGCGTTGCTTGTTGCACAGCAAAGCGCAACAGCCGGATTTCGGGATTGTCGGCATCGGCCCGTACGGCGGCGGTAAACTCGCGCGTGGCTCGCTGCAAGAGCTGCACTTTCTGAAACGGATTGGCATCGTATCGGGCCAGCAAGGCCGAAGTGGCCCCCTGGTAGGCATTCACCAGGGGCGACCGTTCGGCCGCCGTCAGGTCAGCGTACAAAGCCTTGGCCTGACGAGCGTCTTGCGTGGCGGCGGCGTAGCGCGTACGAATGTGGGCTGCTTCCATCTCAGAGGTAGTTTAGCTGGTGCCTTACGTAGCTACTCACGAGCAAGGCTAGCTTTTGGTTGTCGGGTACGCGCACCCGCTCTTGCAATATGCGCGTGGCGGGCAGTTTCCGGATTTTCTCGAAAAGCTTGGTGTAATATACGTAAGCCACAAAAACCCCCAGCCGTGCCCCGAGCGGCAGCTCGACCATGCCCTGATAGGCCTGCTTGAAATCACGCTCGATATCGGCCTCGATGAGGGCTTTGGCTTCGGCGTCGAAGCAGTTGAAGTCCGTTCCCGGAAAATAGACCCGCCCCCGGTCGTAGTAATCGCTGCGGATGTCGCGCAAGAAGTTGACCTTCTGAAAGGCCGCTCCCAAGCTGCAAGCCGCCTCGCGTAGGCGGTCGTAGTAGGCCGCGTCGCCTTCGCAGAACACCCGCAGGCACATCAGCCCCACCACTTCGGCCGAGCCGTAGATGTACTGGGCGTAGGTTTCTTGAGTGCAGTCGATCAAATCCAAATCCATTTCCATGCTGTGGAGGAAGGCGTCAATCAGTTCCGACTCGATGCCGTACTGGTGCACCACCCGCTGAAAAGCGTGCAAGACGGGGTTGAGGCTGATACCCTCGGCGATGGCCCGGTGGGTATCGTCCCGAAACGAGCCGAGCAGTTTGCGCTTGTCGTGGTCGTGGAAGGTGTCCACGATTTCGTCGGCGTAGCGCACAAACCCGTAGATGGCGTAAATCGGGGCGTGAAAACGCTTGTGCAGCGTGCGGATGCCAATCGTAAACGAAGTGCTGTAATGCCGGGTGATCAGCTTACTGCACTCAAACGTGGTGGCATCATACAAATCCATCATATAGCTTCTAGGTCAGACCGCCTGGGAGCGGAGGTGAGGAGCAAAATCTTTGATTACTTCGCGGGCCACCACCCGTCCCGAAATCAGCGAAGGCGGAACCCCCGGGCCGGGCACGGTGAGTTGGCCTGTATAATACAAATTTTTTACCTGACGGCTTTTGAGGGCGGGCTTGAGCAAGGCTGTTTGGCGCAGCGTATTGGCCAGACCGTAGGCATTGCCCTTGAAGGCGTGGTAGTCGGTCTGAAAATCCTGATGCGCGTAGCTGCGGCAGTACACGACGTGCGGACGGATAGATTGCCCCGTCAGCCGCTCAAGCCGGGTCATGATCACGTCGTAGTAATAATCGCGCGTAGCTGGCTGGTCGTGCAGGTCGGGGGCTACGGGCACCAGCAGAAAGAGATTTTCGCAGCCCGCCGGTGCCACCGACGGGTCGGTCACCGACGGCACCGAAGCGTAGAACAACGGCCGACTGGGCCACTGCGGGTCTTCGTAGATCTGGTGGGCGTGCTGGCCAAAGTCTTCGTCGAAGAAAAGATTGTGGTGCTGCAAGCCCTTCAGCCGTTTGTTCACCCCTAAGTAGAAAAGCAACGATGAGGGGGCCATCGTGCGCTTGTTCCAATATTGGGGCGAATACGAACGATCGCGCGCCGTGAGCAATTCCTGCTCGACGTGGTGATAGTCGGCACCGGCCACGACGACGTCGGCCGTCCGGACACCGTGGGCCGTCACCACGCCCGTGATGCGCCCGCGGTGCGTCACCAGCCGCTCGACGG
>DAIRSZ010000197.1:0-3797 GCA_036804165.1 Catalimonadaceae bacterium
TCGGGCTGGCAGTGGCCGCTGGTGCGCTTCGAGTTGGGCGACCACCTGGCCCACATCCGCGCCGTGGTGCGCGGACCCGATCAGCAGACCTACGTGCTCACCTTCGTTAGGTACGCACAGTCAATCAGGGCATTATTTCAAGCACTTCTTCTTCGTTGGAGTTAATAAAATTTTGTATGATCGTTTTATTTTTTATCAGCAGGTTTGAGACAAATTGGGTAGTTAGATTACCCGTCTTTAACCAAATTATTTTAGGAGGTATTCCTTTTAAAATATTTAAGTCCACGAAATCTGCGTCAAAAGTTACTATGACGTATCCATTTTGATTCGCGTAGTGGAATATAGTCGTATCCGAAGCATCCTCAAGCCCAACTTGTCGAACCTGTTTGGAGTAGGGAAAATCTGCTGCCACCTGACGAACAATCTTCGGAGAAATATTCTGATCAAATAGAAGTTTCAAAGGGTAATTCTCAATTTACGTTCTTTATCCGCCGCAAAGGCTAGGCAAGCATGAATCATTTCCTCGTTGAGTTCTTCGAAATCTGCTACGATTTCTTTTTTACTCATACCATTAGCGAGCCAGTTCAATACGTCATAAACCGATATTCTGCTTCCCTTTAGACAAGGTTTACCGAACCTTTTGTCCGCCCTAATCTCTATATAGTCTTGATAGTTCATAAACCAAATATACGCAACCTGTGTGAAAATTTCCCCTGCCCAGCTTTCGCCCGGATGGAGCGGTGCCTGCCCGGGGAGGTCTGCCGCGCCTGGCCCTGACCTTGCCCTGGCCGCGGGGCGGACGAGGCCTGCGCCCGGCGGGGCAGCCTACGCCGTTGCCCGCCAGCAGCACGAGCTGGCTTTCGGCGCCCGCAGCCAAGCTGCCGAGGCGCCGCTACGATGCGGCGGGCGAGCTGAGCTGTTTCCAGCTTAGCTCGCCCGCGCTTTTGTCAGCACGCCTTGGCTGGCAAGCGCAGGTGCCAACTCCGAACAACCACTTGCGCACCTCAGCGGGGGAGGGCCAGTAGTCTTTCCCGCGTCAATAACTCACAAATGGCATCTTGCCCACAAATACGTCGCTGTGGACTTGCTTAAGGATAAAGTCGGCCAGGTCGGCGCGGCCGATCTTGGTGCTCGCATTGACGCCCACCCAGCCGACGCGGTACTGGCCCTTTTCGGGTTCGTCGGTCAGGCGCGGGCCGCGCACGACGATCCACTGGCGGTCGCTCTGGCGCAGTACCTCGGCGTGGTCCACGGCGTCGTCGAGCACTTTGGGTACGGCAATTTTCATGATGGTGCGGATCATCTTGTCGGCAAATTTGGGTTGGTCTTCCCGATAGGGCAAACCGCCGCCCGACAGGCTGATGATCTTGGGCACGTTGTGCTGCTGCATAGCGGCCACCAGGTGGCGCGTGCCGTCGGTTTGCAGGTGGGCGGGCGAGCCCTTTACGTGGCCAAAAAGGCTGACGACCACGTCGCTGCCCGCCACGCACTGGCTGACGGCCTCCGGGTCGAGCACGTCGCCGGGCAACACGGTGAGGTGGTTGTGGGTGACGCCGAGCTTGGCGGGCTGGCGCACCAGGGCACGGACGGGGTGGCCAGCGGCCAGGGCTTTTTGAAGAAACTGGCGGCCCGTGCCGCCCGTAGCGCCCAGCAGGGCGATGGTCAGGGGTTGCATGTGATAGTGTTTTTTTGAGCTTTCTACGGCGATAAACCAAAAAACTATACCGTCTTTTGCTTACCTTTCGGTAAGTAAAGGCGTCCTTCGCTGCGCAGCAGCGCACGCCCCAGTCATTGGTAAAGCATGATTGTTTCTATGTCGTCGCCCCAGCCCGTCCACGTAACGCCCCGCTGCCCCATCCGCACCACCCTTGAACTGATCGGGGGGCGCTGGAAATTGCTATTGGTTCAACAACTATCGGGAGGGCCGCTGCGCTTTGGCCAGCTCCGGCAGCTGCTGCCCGACATCAGCGAAAAAATGCTGGCTCAGGAGCTGCACCAACTCACGACCAGCGAGCTGGTGCAGCGGGCAGAAGCCGACGGTCGGATCACCTACGTCCTGACGCCCCTGGGCCAGGAGTTGCTGCCCCTTATTGCCCACATCCGGCAGTTTGGACAGCAGTACATGGACGGGCAAGCGTAGGTCCCCACACAACGACGTTCGCCTCCCTGCTCACCGCAGGGGGCCTCGTGGCGCCCTACGGGCAAAAAATTGTCGAATAGTCAGTCAGTGCTGGTTATATCAGCCCCACGTCGTAACTTTTGCTGCCACTCCCAGCAAGGAGCAACGTATTGTTCACCCCGGCCACCTAAACCATGACCCAGGGAAAAATCACGGGTATCATCAGCAACCTGCTCACGGTGCAGGCCGATGGGCCCATTGCCCAGCACGAAATCTGTTTTGTGCTTGAGGGCGATACCAAGCTCCGCGCCGAAGTGATCCGCGTCCGGGGCCAAACGGCCAGCGTGCAGATCTACGAAAGCAGCCGGGGCCTGCGCGTGGGCCTGCCGGTCGAGTTTACGGGACGCCTGCTCGAAATCACCCTCGGGCCGGGGATGCTAGGCAAAAACTACGACGGCCTGCAAAGCGACCTGGAGAAAATGTCGGGCGACTTTCTCAACCGGGGCGAGTACACCGACCCGCTCAGCGACGCCCAATATGCCTTCCGTCCCTTGGCCCAACCAGGCGACACCGTCCGGCCGGGCGACTGGCTGGGCGAGGTGGACGAAAACTTTATCGCCCACAAGATTATGGTGCCCTTCCGTCTGGAGGGCACCTACACGGTGCACCACCTGGCCGCTGCGGGCGACTACGGCGTGCGCGACGAGGTGGCCGTGCTGCACGACGCCGACGGGCAGGCCCACTCCGTGACCATGACCCAGCAATGGCCCATCAAGTTTGCCATCCGCCACTACCGCGCCAAGCAGCGGCCCTTTCGCATTCTGCAAACGGGCGTCCGGGCCATTGACACCTACAACCCGTTGGCCGAAGGCGGCACGGGCTTCATCCCCGGGCCGTTTGGGTCGGGCAAAACGGTGCTCCAGCACGCCATCGCCAAAAACGGCGACGCCGACATCATCGTCATGACTGCCTGCGGCGAGCGGGCCAACGAGGTGGTGGACGTCTTCACCGAATTTCCCGAGTTGGAAGACCCCCGTACGGGCCGCCGGTTGCAGGAGCGCACCACCATCATCTGCAACACGAGCAACATGCCCGTGGCGGCCCGCGAAGCCAGCGTATATGTGGGCATGACCATCGCCGAATATTACCGGGCCATGGGCCTGAAGGTGCTGCTGCTGGCCGACAGCACCAGCCGCTGGGCGCAGGCCCTGCGCGAGATGAGCAACCGCCTCGAAGAGCTGCCCGGCCCCGATGCCTACCCCATTGACCTGGGGGCCACCATCGCCAACTTCTACGCCCGGGCGGGCCAGGTCGAGCTGCACAACGGCGAGAGCGGCTCGGTCACCTTTCTGGGCACGGTGTCGCCGGCCGGGGGCAACCTCAAAGAACCCGTCACCGAAAACACCCGCAAGGTGGCCCGCGCCTACTACGCCCTCAGCCAGGCCCGCGCCGACCGCAAGCGCTATCCGGCCATCGAGCCGGTGGACAGCTACAGCAAATACCTGGAGTACGAAGAGTTTGTCGCCTACGCCGAAGCGCACATCCAGCCCGGCTGGACGCAGCTCGTGGCCCGGGCCAAAGACGTGCTTGTCCGCAGCCGCGAGGCCCGCGACCAGATCAACATCCTTGGCGACGACGCCGTCCCCCTCGAATACCACGACCAGTTCTGGAAGGGCGA
>DAIRSZ010000198.1:0-3785 GCA_036804165.1 Catalimonadaceae bacterium
AGTCGGTCATCTGCAAGACGGCCATCAGGTTTTCTTCGACGGTCAGCGTCCGGAACACCGACGCCTCCTGCGCCAGGTAACCTACGCCCCGCTGTGCCCGGCGATACATCGGCAAGCGGGTCAGGTCTTCGCCGTCGAGGTCAATGCGCCCCGCGTTGGGCTTTATCAGCCCCACAATCATGTAAAAGGTGGTCGTTTTGCCCGCGCCGTTGGGCCCCAGCAGCCCCACAATTTCGCCTTGCTCCACGCGCACCGATACCTGGTTGACTACCGTGCGGCTTTTGTATTTCTTGACCAGGTTTTCCGCTTGCAGTATCACAACTAAAAGATTCTTAAAAAAAACAAAACGATGCTCAGGCTTCGTCCGCAAAACGGATGCCGCATACCCGCATCCGCACACGCATTTCGTCTCGGAAGTAGTCTTCTTCGAGGGTATAGCACAGCTCGAAGGGCGCACCCGTCTGCATTTGCGGCAAATAGGCGGCCATTCCAAAGCCGATACCTTCCATCACGGGCAAGTTGGCCTGTCGCACCCGAAACTGGAGGTGGGTTTTGGGTTCGCTGCGGCCCACCAGCCGCGAGCCGTCGTCGTACACCCCCCGGGTCAGCAGTACGGGCTTGAGGTGCTCAGGCCCGAAAGGCCCAAACTGCCGGAGGATGCGGGCAAACTTGGGCGTCAGGGCCGTAAACGGCACTTCCAGGTCAGCCCGCAGCACGGGCTGCTGCTGGTCGGGCGTCAGGCGCTGGGCTACCTCGGCCGTAAACTGCGTGCGAAACGCCTCCAGTTGGGTTGGCTCCAGCGTCAGGCCGGCCGCAGCGGCGTGCCCCCCAAACTTGACCAGCAAGTCAGCACACGCCCCGATGGCCGCATGGACGTCGAACCCTTCTACCGAGCGAGCCGATCCCACCAGCAGCCCCTCCGACTCGGTCAGCACGATCGTGGGTCGGTAGAAGCGCTCAATGCAACGGGCGGCCACAATGCCGATGACACCCTTGTTCCAGTGCGGGGCGTACACCACCGTCGCGGGGGCCTCGGGCATATCGCGGCCAATCATCTCGACGGCCTCTTCGGTGGTTTGCTGGTCGGCCGTGCGGCGGTCGGTGTTGTGGCGGTGCAGCACTTCGGCCTTGGCCGAGGCCGTATCGGCATCGGCCAGCAGCAAGTGGAGGGCGTCGCGGGCGTGGGCCATGCGCCCCGCCGCGTTGATCCGCGGCCCCAGGCCAAAGACTACCTCGCTGATGGTCAGGCCAAAACAACCCGTGTCGGGATCGGGCTGAAAGCCCGCTATCTCCATCAGCGCCCGCAGCCCGGGGCGCGGGTGTTCGTTGAGTTGACGCAGGCCGTGGGCGGCCAAAATGCGGTTTTCGCCCGTCATCGGCACAATGTCGGCCCCGATGCTAATGGCCACCAGGTCGAGGTAGGACAGGACGGCTTCTTCGGGCAAGTCGCGGTGGCGGCAGAAGGCTTGCATAAAGCGAAAACCCAGTCCGCAACCCGACAGAAACTTGTAGGGGTACGCGCAGTCGGCCCGTTGCGGGTTGAGCACCGCTACGGCTTGGGGCAGGGTTTGGTCGGGCAGGTGGTGATCGCACACGATCACGTCCAGCCCGGCGGCCCGGGCTTGGGCGACGGCGGTGTGCCCCCGAATGCCGCAGTCGAGGGCAATCAGCAGGCGCGCCTCCCGCGCCAAAGCCCACTCGATGCCTGCCGCCGAAAGGCCATAGCCTTCGCTGACGCGGTCGGGCACGTAGTGGTAGATGTGGGGATGCAACTTGCGCAGGAAGTCGTACACCAGGGCCACGGCCGTGGTGCCGTCCACGTCGTAGTCGCCGTAGATCACGATGGCCTCGCGCTGGTCGAGGGCTTGCCCGAGCCGCTCAACGGCCCGCTCCATGCCGCGCATCCGAAACGGATCGGCCAGGTCGGCCAGGTTGGGCCGGAAAAAAGCCCGGGCCTCTTCGAAGGTACGCACCCCGCGCTGGCACAACAACGTGGCCAGCAGCGGATCAATTTGCAGCGCGTCGGCCAGGGCCGCTACGTCCGCCGCATCGGGCAGCGGGGTGGTTTCCCAACGGTATTCCATAGCCGTCAAAGATAGGCGACCCAAAGCCGGGAAAAAAGGGTGACACGTACGCAAAAGCCCCGGCCGATTGGGCTGGGGCCTGCGAGAAATACCCCCGAGGTCTTGTGGGCAACGGCCCAAGAAACCTGGGAAGTAAAGTGATTTTTGGATGAAAGTACGGCTATACGCCCTGCGCCACCACTTCTTTCACGTCGTCGGGCAGCATGCGTTTCATCAGGTTTTCGATGCCCTGCTTGAGGGTCACCGTCGAGGCTGGGCAGCCACTGCACGACCCGCGCAGTTGCAAAGTCACCACCCCGTCCTGAAAAGAATGAAACGAAATGGCCCCGCCGTCCGACTCAACGGCGGGTCGCACGTATTCGTCGAGCAGGCCCTTGATTTTTTTGACCACCTCCGGGTCATCAGGATTGATGGCATCGGCAGCGGTCGCCTCGGGGCTAAGCACCGGCCGATCTTGCTCCAGATATTCTTTGATCTCCCGCTTGAGCGTATCTTTTATTTCCAGCCACTCGGTTTCGGTCTTTTTGGTCACCGTCACAAAATTGCTCATCAAAAACACGCGCTCCACAAAGGGATGGGCAAACAGCGCGGCGGCCAGGGGCGACATCTGCGCACTTTCCGCGTCGGGAAAGTCGTAGTCGGTGCCTTCGGGCACCAGCATGTGGTTGACCACAAACTTGAGCGAGTTGGGATTGGGGCTGGCTTCGGTGTAGAGGTTGATATACCGAGTCGGTTGGTTTACGGGGTTCATAAGCGTCAAATTTATCAGATTTAACATCGGGGGGCGGTTTTCGTTCAGTCCGCCGGTACGGTGCTGTCGGCACTTTTGGGCACCGATTCGTCAATGGCATCTTCGGTACCGGCTACCACGGTGGCCACGGCCGCATCGCCCGTTACGTTCACCACCGTCCGGAGCATGTCAATCAGGCGGTCGGGGGCCACAATCAGGGCAATGCCCGCCGTGGGCACGCCGATAGATTCGAGTACGATCACGAGCATCACCATCCCTGCGCCCGGCACCCCCGCCGAGCCGATAGAGGCCAGCGTGGCCGTCAGCACGATCATCAGTTGCTGGGTGATGGTCAGGTCCATGCCCAGCGCCTGGGCAATGAACACCGCCGCCACGGCCTGGTAGAGGCTGGTGCCATCCATGTTGATGGTGGCCCCCAGGGGCAATACAAAACTGGATACTTCGTCGCTGACGCCCAGTTTTTTCTCCACGAGCTCCATCGTGACGGGCAGCGTGGCCGAGCTAGAGCTGGTGCTGAAGGCCAGCAACTGGGCCGGGCGAATGGCCTTGAAAAAGGTTTTGTAACTGATTTTGGTGAAGAGCCGCAGCACGATCGGATAGACCACCAGGCCCATCACGGCCAGACCCAGCACCACCGTCATCAGGTACCAACCCAGGGCGTAGAGCAAGTCGAGGGCTTTTTCGGGGCTTTCGCCCGCAATCTCGACGATCAGCGCGCCGATCAGCGCAAACACACCGTAGGGCGCCAGCAGCATGATGTACTCGACAATGCGGATGATCATATCGTTAAAGCCATCGAAGAAGCGGATGACCGGGTCGCGCTTTTCGAAGGGCAACTGGATGAGGGCAATGCCCGCCACGATGGCGAAGAAGACCACCTGCAACATGCGGCTGTTGTCGGTGGTGGCTAGAAAAAAGTTGTCGGGCACAATGTCCACAATGGGCTGGAG
>DAIRSZ010000199.1:0-3781 GCA_036804165.1 Catalimonadaceae bacterium
GGCTGTGCCGTACGCGCGACGGCCATGCGGAGGGCACGCGCAAACCCCTTGAAAATCGCTTCTATCTTGTGATGCTCGTTGTCGCCTTCGGCGCGGATGTGCAGGTTGCAGCGGGCAGCGTCGGACAGAGACTTGAAGAAGTGCGAGAACATTTCGGTGGGCATGTCGCCCACCTTCTCGCGTCGGAACTGCGCCTCCCACACGAGCCAGTTGCGTCCCGAAAAGTCGAGGGCCACCTGCGCGAGGGCGTCGTCCATGGGCAACAAGAAGCCATAGCGACTGATACCGCGCTTGTCGCCCAACGCACGGTGGAGGGCTTCGCCCAGAGCCAGTCCCGTGTCCTCGATGGTGTGGTGCTCGTCTATTTGCAAGTCGCCCTGCGTGCGAATCGTGAGGTCTATGCCGCCGTGGCGGGCAATCTGCTCCAGCATGTGGTCGAAAAAACCCAGTCCGGTGGCAATGTCAGCCTGCCCAGTGCCATCAAGGTTGACCACCACGCGAATGTCGGTTTCGCGGGTGGTGCGCACCACCTCGGCCCGGCGGGGCGGACGCCGCAGGTGTTGGTAGATCGCCGCCCAGTCGGGCACTACGGCGGCCAACGCCGGGTACTGGGCTTGGTGCGCTGCTTCTGCGCTCGGGTCGCCGATCAGAATTGCCCTAGCCCCCAGGTTCTGCGCCAATTCGACGTCGGTGAGGCGGTCGCCGATCACGTACGAACGGGCCAGGTCATAGTCGCCGGTCAGGTAGTGGGTGAGCAAGGCCGTGCCCGGTTTGCGGCTGGGCAGCTCTTCGTGCGGAAAGGAACGGTCAATGTGTACAGCAGCAAAGTGGATGCCCTGGCTGGCCAGCACGTCCATCATCAGTTGGTGCACAGGCCAGAAGTCCACTTCCGGAAAAGACGCCGTGCCCAAGCCATCCTGGTTGGTGACCATCACCAGTTCATAGTCCGTTTCCTGTACCAGTCGGTGCAACTCAATCAGCACACCCGGCAAAAATGCCAGTTTGGCAAAGCTATCCACCTGAAAATCGGCGGGCGGTTCGACGATCAGGGTGCCGTCGCGGTCGAGAAAGAGTACTTTTTTCATCCTACAAATCGCTGGCCAATGTCCTGAAGTGCGGCCAGCAACACCTGGTTTTCTTCGGCCGTGCCGACGGTGATGCGTAGGCAATTTTCGCAACGGCTGACGCGCGAGCGATCCCGGACAATAATTTTCTGGTCGAGCAAGGCTGCAAACACTTCGGCCGCACGGTGCATCCGCACCAGCAAAAAGTTGGCTTCGGAGGGAAACACTTCTCTGACCAAAGGTAAGGTTTGGAGGTCACGAGTCAGCGTGGTGCGCTGAATTTTCAAAAGATGCACCAAGGCTTTTTGCGCCTCGGGCTGGGCCAAGGCCGTCAGGGCGGCTTGCTGCGTGACTTCATTGAGGTTGTAAGGAGGCTTGATCCGGTTGAGCACGCGGATCAGATCGGGGTGGGCATAGGCAACTCCCAGCCGCAGCGCGGCCATGCCCCAAGCCTTCGAAAACGTCTGGAGAATCACGAGGCGCGGGTATTGATCCAATCGGGACAACCAACTGCGCTCAGGACAAAAGTCAATGTAGGCCTCGTCGAGCACTACGACGCCGGGAAAGTCGGTCAGCAGGGTCGCTACGGCGTGTTCATCGAGCAAATTGCCCGAAGGGTTGTTGGGAGAACAAAGAAACAGCAGCTTGGACGCCGCGTCGGCTTGCGCCAACACCTCACTGACCACGGGCTGAAAGTCGGACGTCAGCGGGATTTCGCGAACTTCGGCCTCGTGCAGGCGGGCACTGACGGCGTACATGCCGTAGGTGGGCGGCAGCGTGAGCACGTTGTCGTGCCCAGGGCGGCAAAAGGCCCGGATCAGCAGGTCAATGGCTTCGTCGCTGCCGTTGCCAAGAAATATCTGCTCGGGCGACACCCCACGCCATTGGGCCAGGCGGGCCTTGACTGCCCGCTGATACGGATCAGGATAGCGGTGATAGGGCGTAGCCGTGACGGATCCGTAGGCGTTCTCGTTGGCATCCAGAAAAACACCTTCGGTGCCAGCGTAGTCGTCGCGAGCCGAGGCATAGGGCACCAACGCGCGGATGTGCGGACGCAGCAGCGCCCCAAATGGATCATCGGAAGCAGGGCGTACTTTCATGCGGAAGTGCCGTTGTCGAGTGCACGAAGCCGCACGCTGACGGCGAGGCGGTGCGCGTCGAGGGCCTCGGCCGTGGCCATGCGCTCAACGGCCGGACCCAAGCGCCGCAGCCCGTCGGGCGAAAGCTCCTGAAACGAGATTTTTTTGATAAAACTATCGAGCGACACGCCGCTGAAGGCGCGCACCTGCCCGTTGGTCGGCAGCGTGTGATTGGTGCCCGAGGCATAGTCGCCAACCGATTCGGGGGTGTAATAGCCCAAAAAAACGGAACCCGCGTTGGTAATCTGTTCACCCAACTGACGGGCGTGCTGCGTGGCGATGATCAAGTGCTCGGGGGCGTAGGCATTCGAAAACGCCACGGCCGCCGCCAGGTCTTTTACCACCACCGTCCGGCTGTGTTGCAGAGCGGCCTCGGCAATGGCGCGGCGCGGCAGGGTACTGAGTTGCTCGGCCAGGGCTTGGTTGACGGCTTGGGCCAGGTCCGCGTCGGGCGTCACGAGGATCACCTGACTGTCAACGCCGTGTTCGGCCTGGGCCAGCAGGTCGGCCGCCACGAAAGCGGGGGGCACCGACGCATCGGCGATGATGAGCACTTCCGAAGGGCCCGCTTCCATATCAATGGCGATGCCCTGCTGGCTCACTAATTGTTTGGCGGTCGTTACGTACTGATTGCCCGGCCCAAAAATCTTGTCCACGGCGGGCACCGATTCCGTGCCGTAGGCCATGGCGGCCACGGCCTGGGCGCCGCCGATCATGAATACATCTTCGAGTCCGAGCAGGTGCGCAGCGTACAGCACAGCCGGATGGATGCGCCCCGCTTTGCCACCCGGCGAACAAAGCACAATCTGCCGACAGCCCGCCAGCCGGGCCGGCACGCCCAGCATGAGCACCGTCGAGAGCAGCGGGGCCGTACCCCCTGGGATGTACAGACCTACGCGTTCGATGGGCACCGACTTGCGCCAGCAGCGCACCCCGGGCATGGTTTCAATCTCGCGCACAACTTCGTGCTGGGCTTCGTGAAACGTCTCGATGTTGGCTTTGGCCAGCCGAATGGCCGCCACCAGTTCGGCGTCAAGCTCGGCTTCGGCCGCCGCCAGTTGGGCAGGCGACACGCGTAGCTGAGGGCCTTGGTAGCCATCGAACTGAGCCGTGAAGCGCCGGACGGCGGCGTCGCCTTCGGTTTTGACGGCCACCAGCACGGGCCGAACCCGTTCGGCAATCACATCCGATGTAGCCGTCGCCCGGCGCATCAGGGCAGGCCAAGCGTCCGGCGCGGGATGGGTAATAACTTCTATCATGAATGGGTAATAACTTCTATCATGAAATGGTAAACGTCAGTAAAAGCACGCGCGTGCCCGTGGGGCTACAGAATCATTTTCTCGATGGGCAGCACCAGGATGCCTTCGGCACCAGCAGCCCGCAGGGCTTCGATCTTCTGCCAAAATTCGTTTTCATCAATGACCGAATGGAGCGAACTCCAGCCCGGGTCGGCCAGTGGCATCACCGTGGGACTGCGCATGCCGGGCAGCAAGGCCCGCAAATTTGGAATGGACTCGTTGGGCGCGTTGAGCAAGATATACTTGGTATTGCGCGCCCGTTGTACGGACTGGATACGAA
>DAIRSZ010000200.1:0-3739 GCA_036804165.1 Catalimonadaceae bacterium
TTGGCCCGGTCGCCGCTGACCTCCTCGGCCGTACCCCCCGCGAGGGGCACGCGAAAGGTGCGCGTCTTCGAGGTGTTGTTGGCTACGTCGGGCGTGGTGACCCGGTAGATCAGGTGCTGCTGGTCGTCGCTCAGGCCCACGGCGCCGGCCCGGCTCAGTTGCCAGAGTTTTTCGGGGGTGAGCGGTTGAAGCTGGGCCCAGGCAAGCAAGGTTGGCCACACGCACAAAAGCCATACGTAAGCAATGCGTTTCATACAAAAGGTCAGGTTGGTGTCGAGATCAGGAGCGGAAAACAAGGAAAAAGCGGATTTAGGGCACCAACGGGCCGTGCTTGCTGAGAAAATCCCAGGCCACCACGCCCGCGCTGACGGCCACGTTGAGCGAATGCTTGCTGCCAAACTGCGGAATTTCGAGGCACACGTCGGCTTGGGCCAGGGCCGCTTCGCTCACGCCGCGCACCTCGTGCCCGAAGATGAACGCGCACGCCCGATCGGCGGGCGGCCGAAAATCGAATAGCGACACACTGGCCGTGGTCTGTTCGAGGGCCACCAAATAGTAGCCCTCGGCCCGCAGGGCGGCCAGGGCGGCTTCGGTGGTTTCGAAGTGTACCCACGCCACGGTGTCGGTGGCCCCGAGGGCCGTTTTCTCGATTTCGCGGTGCGGCGGCTGGGCCGTCAGGCCGCAGAGCACCACTTTTCGGGCCAGAAAAGCGTCGGCCGTCCGGAACACCGAGCCGACGTTGAGGGCGCTCCGCACCTGGTCGAGCACCAGGGCGAAAGGGTATTTTTTCGTAGTTTTGAAATCGGCCACCGACAAGCGGCCCAGCTCGGCGTTGGCCAGTTTGCGTCCGGCGTTTTCCATCGTATATTTTTTGGTTCGACCAAAATTGCCCTGCTCCGTTTCTTGATCGGTGGCCAACGGCGCACCGCATTGTTTATCTACGCCTCATGAAAAAGACCAAGGACGGCAAAGCTACCCCGTTGATGAAACAATACAATGCCATCAAGGCCAAGTATCCGGGGGCGTTGTTGCTGTTTCGCGTGGGCGATTTCTACGAAACCTTCGGCACGGACGCCATCACGGCCAGCCGCATCCTGGGCATTGTGCTGACCAAACGGGCCAACGGGGCAGCCTCGGAGGTCGAGCTGGCGGGCTTTCCGCACCATTCGCTCGACGCCTACCTGCCCAAACTGGTGCGGGCCGGGCAGCGGGTGGCCATCTGCGACCAGCTCGAAAACCCCAAAGACGCCGTGGGGATCGTTAAGCGGGGGGTAACCGAACTCGTGACCCCCGGCGTGTCGCTCGACGACAACGTGCTGCAAACACGGCAGAACAACTTCCTGGCGGCCATCCACCTCGACAAGGACGTGCTGGGCATGGCCCTGCTCGACATCTCGACGGGCGAGTTCTACGTCGCCCAGGGCGACCAGGCCTACGTCGAGAAATTGCTCCAGAGTTTTTCTCCCTCCGAAGTGCTCTACGGCCTGCCGACCAAAAAGGACTTCTTCGCGCGCTTCGGCGACAAACTCAATACCTACGGACTCGACGACTGGGTTTTTCAGCACCGATACGCCTACGAGCAACTCACGCAGCACTTCCGCGCCCAGCACCTCAAGGGGTTTGGGGTGGAAGAAATGACGGCGGGGGTGGTGGCCGCCGGGGCCGTGCTGCACTACCTCCGCGATACCGAGCACAAAGAGCTGGGCCACCTGGTAGGACTGTCGCGCCTCGACGAAAGCCGCTACGTCTGGCTCGACCGCTTCACGATCCGCAACCTGGAATTGCTGCACCCCCAGCAAGAAGGGGGCGTGCCCCTCATTGACGTGCTCGACCAGACCGTGACGCCCATGGGTGCGCGGCTGCTGCGCAAGTGGGTGGTGCTGCCCCTGCGCGACCTGACGGCCATCCGCGAGCGGCTGCAGGCCGTCACGGCCCTGGTGGAAAACGCCGAGCGGGCCGACGAGCTGCTGGCCGCCCTGCGCCCCCTCGGCGACGTGGAGCGGCTCATCTCGAAGGTGGCCGCCCGGCGCATCAACCCCCGCGAGCTGACGCAGCTCCGGCGGGCCTTGCAGCAGACCTTGCCCATCAAGCAACTGCTCAGCGACACGGCTACGCCCATGCCCTTGCGCAAGCTCGGCGACCAGCTCCACACCTGCGAGCTGCTGCTGGCCCGCCTCGAAAAAGAACTCAAAGACGAAGCCCCCGTGGTGGCCAACCAGGGGCAGATGATCCGCCCGGGCGTACACGCCGAGCTCGACGAGCTGCACGCCATCGCCTTTTCGGGCAAAGATTTTCTGGTGAAGCTGCAGCGGCGCGAAACCGAGAAAACGGGCATTTCCTCGCTGAAAGTAGCCTACAACAAGGTCTTTGGCTATTACCTCGAAGTGACGCACGCCCACCGCCAGAAGGTGCCCGCCGACTGGATCCGGAAGCAAACGCTGGTCAACGCCGAGCGCTACATCACGCCCGAACTAAAAGAGTACGAAGAGAAAATTCTCAATGCCGAAGGGCGCATCTGCGAAATCGAGCAGCAATTGTTTCTCGACTTATTGGCCGAAGCGGCCGATTACGTGGTGCCCATCCAGCAAAATGCCCGCGTGCTGGCCAAGCTCGACTGCTTGCTGACCTTCGCCCGGGTGGCTCAGAAACACCAGTACGTATGCCCCGAAGTGGACGACAGCCGGCGGCTCGACATCCGGGCGGGCCGCCACCCCGTCATCGAGCGGCAACTGCCCGTGGGCGAAAGCTACGTGCCCAACGATGTGCACCTCGACCCCGACGACCAGCAGGTGATCGTCATTACGGGGCCGAACATGGCGGGCAAATCGGCGCTGCTGCGGCAGACGGCCCTCATCGCGCTGATGGCCCAGATGGGCAGCTACGTCCCCGCGGCCGGGGCGCAGGTGGGGGTGGTGGACAAGGTCTTCACCCGCGTGGGCGCCTCCGACAACCTGGCCCGGGGCGAGTCCACCTTCATGGTCGAGATGACCGAGACGGCCAGCATCTTGCACAACCTCAGCGACCGCAGCCTGGTGCTGATGGACGAAATCGGGCGGGGCACCAGCACCTACGATGGCATCTCGATCGCCTGGGCCATCGTCGAGTATTTGCACCAGCACAGCCGCAGCCACGCCAAAACGCTGTTTGCCACCCACTACCACGAGCTCAACCAACTGGCCGCGCAGTTGCCGCGCGTACGCAACTACCACATCGCCGTCCGCGAAACGCACGACAAGGTGATTTTTTTGCGGCAGTTGCGGCCCGGCGGCAGCGAACACAGCTTCGGCATTCACGTGGCGCAAATGGCGGGGATGCCCGCCGACGTGGTGTTTCGGGCGCACGAGATCATGCACTTTCTGGAACGGGAGAAGATCAACGACCCGGGGGCTGACCGCGCCGACCCGACCCAGCCGCAGGTGCGGGCCAAGGCCAAGCCGCCGCAATATCAGCTCAACATCTTCGAGCCGCCCAGCCCCGAGCTAGTGCAATTGCGCGACCAATTGGCGGCCCTCGACATCCATACCCTCTCGCCCATCGAGGCCCTGCTCAAACTCAACGAGCTGAAGCGGTTGCTCGAAACCACGGGTGCCGATGCGCCCGCAGCAAACAGCCGCGGGCAGTAACAATTCGTTGGATCGGAGGGTTTTAGCCTTAGCGTAAACCCCAAATTCATGATCGTCCGCACTTTTTCTACGGCCCAACTCGACGCCGCCCGCCACGAAGGCGACGCCCTCGCCGA